>DASWQM010000031.1:0-16562 GCA_036403675.1 Solirubrobacteraceae bacterium
CGATCGTGTTCTTCGACCCGTACATCGGCGCGGGCGGCACCGGGTTTACTGCCGTCGTGACGGACCTGATCGCAGCGGGCACGCGGTACGCGCAGAACTGGGGCGGTGCGGCCACCGTCCTGGGCACTCAGCCGTCTGGCAACACCTACTCCGGGGCGATCACGCGAGCGCATCTCGTGAACGCGATCAACGACGTCAACGCGCAGGTCAAGGCGGCGAACCTAGGGACGTGCCTCGGCGTGTTCAACCGGATCCGGTGCTACTCGACCGACCCCGACAAGTACGCCCTGTTCGGCATCGAGGACGGTCTCGAGCTCAACGGGACCGGCGCGTCGCGCTTCGGCGGCCACTCCATCGGCTGGCGGGTCTACACGGAGTATTGAGGACGGCGGCCTACGGCTTGTGTGCCAGCACCTGGTACACCGACGTGAGGCCGACGTCGAAGCCACGGCGCGCGGCGCGCAGGTACAGGCGCCAGATCCGCGTGCGCTCCGCGCCGGCGAGCCGCTCGGCCTCGTCGAGGCGCTCGTCGAGGCGGCGCGTCCATTCGACAAGCGTGCGCGAGTAGTCGCCGGCGAAGCCCTCGATGTGCGTCGTGCGCAGCCCGGCGCGCTCGAGCGCGAGCTGGACGCGCGAGAGCGGCAGCGCCTCGCCGTCGGGGAAGACGTAGCGGTCTGAGAACACGTCGTCGGTCGCGTCGTAGTCGGCCTCCAGCGTGGCGATCGCGTGGTTCAGCAGACGTCCGCCGGGCGCCAGCAGCGGGGCGAGCGTGCCGGCGTAGCGGTCGATCTGCGCGTCGCCGACGTGCTCCACCATGCCGATGCTGGCGATCGCGTCGAACGGGCCGTCGTCGATGTCGCGGTAGTCCGCGAAGCGGATCTCGACGCGGTCGGCGACGCCGGCGTCGGCGACCCGCCGCCGGGCAAGCTCGGCCTGCGAGCGTGACAGCGTGATGCCGACGACGTGCGCGTCGTGCTCCCTGGCGGCGTGGATCGCGAAGCTGCCCCACCCGCAGCCGACGTCGAGGACGCGCTGACCGGGCTGCAGCCCGAGCTTCGTGGCCACGAGCTCGAGCTTCGTGCGCTGGGCGTCCTCCAGCGTCTGCGCGCCGCGCGAGAAGATCGCGCAGCTGTACGTCATCGACGCGTCGAGGAACAAGGCGAAGAACTCGTTGCCGACGTCGTAGTGGTAGCCGACGGCGGCAGCGTCCCGAGCCGCGGAATGGCGCTCCCCGTTGAGGATCAGCTCGATCGCCGGCATGCGCGGGATCCCCGCCCAGCCCGCCGCCGCGACCGCCGCGAGCGTCAGGCGGATCCGGTCAGCGGTCGCCACGGGCGGCGGCTCCCAGCCGTCGACGACCTCGAAGGCGGCGTCGAGGTCGTCGGCGACGAGATCGCCCTGGACGTACGCGCGACCCAGCCCGAGCTCGCCCGGAGACCGCAGGAAGTGCGTGAGCGCCGCGGGCGTGCGCGCACGGAACTCGGGCGCGCCCGGCACCGTGGCGGGAACGACGGACCCGTCCCAGAAGCGCAGCGTGAACGGGCGCTCGGGCAGCGCGCGCGCGATCTCGCGCCGCAGCGGCCGGGTCAGGGCACGGGCGGCCGGGCCACTCACCGGCCACCCGTCATGCATCGCGAGCCCCGCGCCACGGGCGCAGGCTACCTCGTGTCGGCCTGCGGGCTCATCCGGTGCTGCGTGGCCGCGAAGCCGACGAGCCCGCCGACGCCCGGGACCCAGGCCGCGACCGCGTGGTAGACGAGGACCGCCGCGGCGGCATGGACCGCCGGCACCCCATAGAGCGCGAGCGCGCCCGCCAGGCCCGCGTCGAGCACGCCGATGCCGCCGGGCACCGGCAGCCCGTTGGCGAGATAGCCGACGAGGTAGCCGAGCACGAGCGCCGCGAGCGGCGGCGCGACGCCGACCGCGTTGAACGTCGCCCACAGCACCGCGATGTCGAACCAGAGGTAGCCCAGCGCTCCCGCGACGCGCCACGTCGGGCGCAGCGCCACGGCGCCCGCCTCGCCGACGCCATCGGCCAGCTCACCGCGGCGGGTGGTCGCAAGGTCGCGGCCCGTCGCCGCGGGCGTCCGGCGCGCCACTGCCACGACGATGGCGATCAGCGCGCAGCCCGCGAGCACCGGAAGCCCCGCGCGCAGGACGTCGCGCGGGCCGCCGAGACCGGCGATCGCCAGGCAGCCGGCGGCGATGAGCGTCAGGACGTTGACCGCGCTCGTCAGGACGAATAGGGCGCTCGAGCGCCGGATGATCCAGCCGGTGTCGTGGCCCATGAGGCGCACGAGCCATCCCGCGACCGCCAGGCCGCCGGCGCCTCCTGCGGGCAGCAGCACGCCGGCCGCCATCGACGTCCAGGCGAGCGCGCGCCCCGGTGAGGCGGCGACGCGGTCGAAGAACAGGCGGTAGATCACGACGAAGCTCACGCACGAGGCGAGCTCGAGGGCGAGTGCCACCACGACCCAGGCCGGATCCATGTCCACGATCTCATCGCGGACGGGCTGCAGGCCCGGCACGGCGAGCAGGAGCCCGAGCCCCAGCGCGCCGGCGACGCCGACGACCGTGAGCTGCCGGCGCAGGTCCTGCCTGACCGCGCGCCGCACGCCGGAGATTCGCGCCGACAGGCCCATGTCTACGTCGCTAGGCCGGTGTTGCCGCCCGGCGAGCGGCGACGTCCGCGGTCCAGCGCGCCTGGCGGCGGCGGGCGTCGCGGACGAGCGGCGAGTGCGCGATGACCCATAGCAGCGCCGTGTTCAGATGGCGTGCGACTCCGCTCAGCGGCCGCACGATGTCGAGGAACAGCACCACGCGCTGGCCGTCGGTGTCGTTCCAGACCTCGTGGTCGTACGTGTCGTCGAGCACGAGCGAGGACCCCTCGGTCCAGTGGCGGACCTCGTCGCCGACGCGGATGCGGCAGGCCTCCGCCGGCTCGGGCACCATCAGCCCGAGGTGGTGGCGCAGCAGGCCCTTGTACGGCCCGCGGTGGCGGGGAATGTGCTTGCCGGGCGCCAGGATCGAGAACATTGCGGTCTTCATCCCGGGCACCGCCCGGACGAGCTCGGCAGTCCGCGGGCAGTCCGCCGTGTGCTCGGGGACCTCGAAGCCGAAGCCGAAGAGGAAGTACGTCTGCCAGCGATCGTCCTGGGAGAGGTCGACCTGATCGACCGAGATGTCCTGGAAGGCAGGGATCGCGGAGCGGTCGGTGAGCACGTGCTCGAGCTCGGCGCGGATCTCCGTCCAGTGGCGCTCGAGCTCGGCGACCCACGGCAACTCGGCGACGTCGTAGAACGGCGTGTCGCCGACCGGCGAGCGGCGGCCGATCCAGCGCTCGATCGGCGCCAGGATGACCACGCCGGCGACGGCGCTCACCGTCACGACGCGCTCGCGGACGCGCTCCAGCAGCGCCCGCGCGATCCTCGCTGCTCTACGCGGCGGCGCGTGCGCTGGTGAGGGCATCGGCCGGCGTCGGGTTCATGTCTCGTCGCAGCCGCCCGGAGCGTGGCAGCTGACGTCGCCGACCGTGTCGCGGAGGGCGACGAGCAGGCCGCGCAGCTGCTCGCGCTGCTCGCCGGTGAGGCCGCCGAAGAGCTCGTCCTCGGCTTCGCGCTGCGCCTGGGCGGTGCGGCCGAGGCGGCGCTCGCCGGCCGGCGTGATCGTGACGACGTGGCAGCGGCGATCGGACGCGTCGCGGTCGCGCGAGACGTCGCCGGCGACTTCGAGCGGGTTGAGCAGCGTCACGAGGATGCTCGGTGCGACGCCCATCGCCTGTCCGAGCTCGCGCTGGCTCGTGGCACCGTGGTCGTGCAGCAGCGCGAGCAGCTGGAACTGGCGGGGCGTGAGATTGTGCGCCGTGAGCGCGGTGCGCAGGCGGCGCATGGCGTCCTGGCCGAGCAGCGCGAGCAGCAGGCCGGGGCTGGAACGGCGCTCGGCGAGGACGCCGCCGCGCGCCGTCTGCACAGTCGTCGCAGGGTTCACAGCAACGATGTAGCGGACGAGATCATTGAGGTATCTACATTATCAGGCCCAACCGAGGAGGACGTGATGCGGAAGGTGATCTACTCGATGACTGTGTCGCTCGACGGCTTGATCGCCGGGCCCGGCGGCGAGATCGACTGGTCGCCGCCAGACGAGGAGCTGCACCGTTTCCACAACCAGCAGACGCGCGACATCGGCGTGCACCTCTGCGGGCGGCGGCTGTACGAGACGATGGTGTACTGGGAGACCGCCGAGGAGAACCCGTCGGCGGCGGAGTACGAGCTCGAGTTCGCCCGCATCTGGAAGGCCCTGCCGAAGCTCGTGTTCTCGAGGACGCTGCGGCAGGTCGAGGGCAATGCCAGGCTCCTGAGGGACGGCGTTGCCGAAGAGGTCGCCGCGCTGAAGCAACAGCCGGGCAAGGACATCGCCGTGGGCGGCGCCGGTCTGGCCTCGACCCTCGTCGAGCTGGGACTCGTCGACGAGTACCGCCTGTTCGTCAGTCCGGTCGTGCTCGGCGCGGGGACGCCGTACTTCCCGGCCCTGGAGGCGCGGATCGACCTGGAGCTGGTCGAGACGCGGACGTTCGGCTCCCGCGTCGTCTACGTGCGCTACCGGCGCGTGTGAGGCGGCCCGTCCGTATACGGTGCGGGCCGTGGCGGGTCCGCTGACTGGAAAGGTGGCTCTCGTGGCGGGCGCGACGCGTGGTGCCGGTCGTGGCACGGCGGTCGCGCTGGGCGAGGCGGGCGCGACGGTCTACTGCACCGGTCGCACGACGAGGGAGCGGCGGTCCGAGTACGACCGGCCGGAGACGATCGAGGAGACCGCCGAGCTCGTCGACCGCGCCGGCGGCGAGGGGATCGCCGTCGAGGTCGACCACCTGCAGCCGGCGCAGGTCGAGTCGCTCGTCCAGCGCATCGATGCCGAGCAGGGGCGCCTCGACGTGCTCGTCAACGACATCTGGGGCGGCGAGCGGCTGGCCCAGTGGAACACGCCGCTGTGGGAGCACGATCTCGACCGCGGCCTGCGGATGCTGCGCCTGGCGATCGACACGCATCTCATCACGAGCCACTTCGCGCTGGGGCTGCTCATCCGCCGGCCGGGTGGCCTGGTGGTCGAGATGACCGATGGGACGGCGGAGTACAACGCCGCGAACTACCGGCTGTCGACGTTCTACGACCTCGCCAAGACGGCGGTCATCCGGCTCGCGTTCTCGCAGGGCAAGGAGCTCGCGCCGCACGGCTGCACCGCGGTGGCGCTGACGCCGGGCTGGCTGCGCTCGGAGATGATGCTCGACAACTACGGCGTGACCGAGGACAACTGGCGCGACGCGGTGGGCGGCAACCCGCACTTCACGGCCATCTCGGAGAGCCCGCGCTTCGTCGGACGCGCGGTCGCCGCCCTCGCCGCCGATCCGCAGCTCCAGCGTCGCAACGGCGGGTCGTTCTCCTCCGGCGAGCTCGCGCGCGAGTACGGCTTCACCGACGTCGACGGCTCCCAGCCCGACTGCTGGCGCTACATGGTCGAGGTGCAGGACGCGGGCCTGCCGCCGGACGCGACCGGCTACCGCTGAGGCGCCCGACCGGCAGAACGGACGCGAGCAGGCGACGGTAGCGCGATCTAGGCGCTTGACACGTTCCGAAGCGTCGCGGGAATGGCAAGCGAGCGCACGCGCTCCAGCGTGCTCTCCACCGCCGCGACGACACTGGACGTGTATCGCCTGTCGGGCGCGCTCGCGACCACGGAGATCCCGAACTTCGATCCTGACGCTTCGTGGCCGGCGAGCCGGATGCCATCAACCCGGCTCGCTGGGAGGCGGCGCACGCTGCGCTCTTCAACACGGGGATCGAGCGCAACGACCATCAGTCTCCGGTCGGCCGCTACGACACGCTCTACATCACCGCGAGTTCGGAGAATCAGGGCGACGGTCGATGGACGGGTCGACGAGCAGTGCTCGCTCGGTATCGGTCAGTCGCGCCGGATCGCCGAGTGCCCACAGCGGCGATTCAACCCCCTGCTCGGTCCGCATGGCTCGCACGAGTCGGCAGACGGTCGGTGGCGTTACGGCCTGAGCAACTCCGTGCGGTACCGCGGGGCGAGCGCTTCGGCCTTCGCGATGAACGCCGCTCTCGCGGCCTCGTCGAGTTCGGGCGGCGGCTCGGTGCGGCCGCTGACGGGGACGCCGACTGCCATGAAGAACTCCTCCTGGCCCGGCGGCGAGCACACGCAGAGCATGCGCGCTGCGCGATCGGTGGTGTTGCGGAAGGCGTGCGGTGCATTGGCCGGCACGTTGACGGTCTCGCCGGCTCGCAGGATCGATGTCCGGCCGCGAAAGGTGACCTCGATCTCGCCGTCGAGGACCGTGAACATCTCTTCGAAGTCGTGGCGGTGAGGTGGAGGGCCACCGGCCGGCGGGACGTGCATGTCGATGAGCGCGTAGCGGCCGGCGGTGTCCTGCCCGCTGAGGAGGATGGTGTAGGTGTCACCCACCAGCCCGACGTGCGGCAACGCGCCGTCGTCGTCCGGGCGCGCAAGCGCGAGATCGCGGCCCGGATCGTCCGGCGGTATCGGTGCCGGTGCGGCAGGTGCGGGGACGGTCGAGCTGTCGTCCATTGCGAGCCCGGACGTTAGATGTCGCCGCGCCAGCTCGCCAGGAGGTCGCGGTGCAGGAAGGTCAGGACCGGGAGGCCGTCCGCCGGAAGGTGCGTCGTGAGCGTCGGGTCGGTCTCCGCGAGCCAGGATTCGAAGAACCGCCCGGCCGGGAGCCCGGCCAGGTCATCGCGCTGGCTCGGGTTGAAGGTGTGCGGCTGGACGGCGGCGCCCGCGCGGGCGGCGATGTCCTCGGCCGCGACGTCCGCCTGCTCGGCGGCGAACCCGCCGGCCTTCAGCGGGAACGCGGTGTTGTCGCCGACCGCCCAGACGCTGTCCAAGCCGCGCACCCGGCAATGCTCGTCCACGTCGACGAAGCCGTCGGGTCGCGCGGGGATGCCCGGAATCGGCTGGCCGCAGAGCGTGGGGATGGCGACGACTCGATCGGCCTCGATCCGGCGCCCACCGGGATCGAGGATGACCGTATGGGGGTGACCCGGCTCGACGTCCACGCTCGTGGCGGACGCGACGGCGACTCCCGCGAGCTCGAGCTCGGCCGACACGCGGTCCGACGCTCGTGGCGTCAGGAGGGCAAGGGGCGACGGCTCGGGCGTGATGATCGTCGTCTCGATGTCGACCGACATGCCCCGCGCCTGGAGGGTGATGAAGAGCGCCAGCTCGTACGCGCGCAGGGGCCAGACCGGGCCAGGGGGGATGACGACGGCCACGCGCCGGCCGTAGCCCTCCTCGAGGTCGCGCAGCAGACCGCCGATGATGTCCGCGTCCGCACGATCGTCCCAGGTGATCGCGCCGGCAAGCGACGGCACGGGCTTGGCTCCCATCGCCAGCACCAGCGCGTCGTACCGGATGGCGTGGCCTCCGGTGACGTGCACGAGCTTCCGGTCCGTGCTCACCGACTCGATGCCCGCGCGGATGAACTCCGACCCGAGCTCGCGCGTGGCGCGGTCGAGCGCAAGCCGCCGGCTGCGGCCCACGGTGAACGGCTCGTCGACGGCCACCGGCCGGTACACGAACTCCGGCTCCGGATTGACGATCGTCAGCTCGACGCGTCCGTTCGCCAGCGCCCGTAGCGCCGTCAGCGCCTCGAGACCCGCGACGCCACCACCGGCGATGACCACGTGAAGGGGCCGGTCAGGCACCGACCGATCGTCCCCGACGGCGACCGGTGTGTCATCGGCTCCGCGCAGCATCTTTGGCGTACTCCCGCGGTGGTACGGCCGCCGGATACTCCCCGTGAGGTAGAAGAAGATGCTCCTCCCGGCCGACGACAGCGAGCGACCGTTCGGTCACGATGGCGCCGTAGCCATGAAGGCTCCAAACCGGCTCTCTCCTCCCTACCGCCGGTCACACAGGACCCGCGTCCTCCAGACTCGGGAAATGGCGGGGGCCCCGGGTTAGCGCCCGGGGCCCTTCGCAACAGACGGCGAACGAGCCGCAGTAGCCCCGAAAACCCAGGGAGCGAGCATGGCCGAGAGCAGACGCAGCATCTACACCGCCGAAGCCCACGTCACCGGTGGGCGCCAGGAAGGGCACGGCCGAACGTCCGACGGCGCGCTCGAGGTGGACCTCCGCGCGCCCGAGGAGATGGGCGGGAGCGGTGGTGGCACGAACCCCGAGCAGCTCTTCGCGATCGGCTACGCCGCGTGCTTCGAGAGCGCGCTGGGAGCCGCCGCCCGTCGCCGCCGGCAGGAGGTCGGCGACGTCGCGATCGACTCGCGCGTGATGCTGCAGCCGACGGAGGACCGGCGGTACGAGCTCGCTGTCGCGCTCGCGGTCACGCTGCCATCGGTCGACGACCCCGACGAGGCCGTCGAGCTCGTGCGAGCGGCGCACGAGATCTGCCCGTACTCCAACGCGACGCGCGGCAACATCGACGTGTCGCTCACCGCGAACGGCCGCGACGTCGAGGCGACCTCCGACCCGCTGGTCTCGTGATGCCGAGGGGTACTCCCTGCGCGGTAGTCCGCCGCGCAAAGAGTCGCCCTCCGGCCGACGACAACCGCGGTGGCGCGGGCGAACATTCGGCGTATGCCCATGCTCGAGTGCTCGCACTGCGGCACCAGGCAATACGCCGCGGCGTCCTACGTGACGGAGGTCCGATGCGCCGTGTGCGACGGGCGGCTCGCCCGCCCGAAGTCGGCGTCCTCGACGGCGTGGCGGTCGCCGTCGGCGGCACGCCGCCCGCAGGAGAACCTCCAGCCGGAGCGAGCTGCCGCGTGAGCCCTGGCTGACGCCGTGACGAGCTCGCCGGCTACGCCACGCGCGGGAGCCGGGCGCGCGCTCGCGCCGACCGCACCGCGCGCGTCAGCGTCGCGACGTCGTACGCGCCGTGATGGCGCCGCCCGTTGACGAAGAAGCTCGGCGTGCCCGCCACGCCGCTGGCGTCGGCGCTGCCGACGTCCTCCGCGACGCGGTCGCTGTAGCGCCGCCGCCGCAGATCGTCGCGGAACCGCTCGACGTCGAGCCCGAGGTCGGCGGCGTAGCGCTCGAGGTCCTCCGGCGTCAGCTCGTCCTGGTGGCCGAGCAGCATGTCGTGCATCGGCCAGAACGTGCCCTGCGCGGCCGCCGCCTCCGCGGCCTCGGCCGCCATCTGCGCGTTCGCGTGGACGTCGTTGAGCGGCAGGTGCCGCCACACGTAGCGCAGGTCGTCGCCGAAGTCGGCGAGCAGCTCCCGGATGACGAGCTCCGCCTGGCCGCAGTAGGGGCACTCGTAGTCGCCGTACTCGACGAGCGTCACCGGCGCGTCGTTGGAGCCGCGGACGTGATCGCGCTCGGGATCCGGCTCGTCGGACAGGTCGACGAGGTCCTCCGCGGTGCCGCTGATCTGGCGGGCACGTAGCTCCGCGGGCATGCGCCGGATCACCCGGAACGCCGCCCAGCCGCCGAGCGACGCCAGGACGGCAGCGGTCAGCACGCCGATCTTGGCCTCCTCGAGCTGGGCGCCCGCGAAGGCGAGGCTCGAGATCAGCAGCGCCACCGTGAAGCCGATGCCCGCGACCACGCTGCCGCCCGCGATCGCCGGCCAGCTCAGGGACCGGCGCAGGACGTTCGGCCGCAATCGCGTCGCCAGTGCGGTCGCGCCGAGGATGCCGACCGGCTTGCCGACCACGTAGCCGACGACGATCCCGAGCGTGATCGGCGACGTGATCGCCCGCCTGATCAGCTCCGCGTCGACGTGGATGCCGGCGTTCGCAAGGGCGAACAGCGGCACGATCACGAAGCTCGTCCATGGATGCAGGGAGTACTGGAGGCGCTCGTTAGGCGAGATCGCCGAGGCCACGCCGAGCTGCGCCGAGCGCGCGAGCTCCGGCGTCGGCTGCTCGCGGAACGAGCGCGCGAGCTGGGTGACCTGTTCGAGGTCGGCTCGTGCCGGGGTGTACGCGCTCGTCACGAGGCCAACCGCGAGCCCGGCGATGATCGGATCGATCCCCGACTTCAGGAGGGCACCCCACATCGCCACGCCGACGATGACGGCGGCTCCCCGGCGCCACGTGCCCGATGCGTAGCGCAGCGCGAGCAGCGCCGCGAACAGGGCGGCGGCGACGGCGAGCGGGACGACCGAGACGTGTTCCGTGTAGACCGTCGCGATCACGAGCAGGCCGACGAGGTCGTCGACGATCGCGAGGGCGAGCAGGCGGATCCGCAGCCGTGTGCCGCCGGGCGCCACCAGCGCCAGCAGCCCCAGCGCGAACGCGGTGTCCGTCGACATGGCGGCTGCCCAGCCGCGCGCGTCCGCGCCGCCGCCGTTGAAGGCGAGATAGATCAGCACCGGCACCGCCATGCCGCCGAGCGCGGCGAACGCCGGGATCGCGATGCGCCGGCGCTCGCGCAGCTGCCCGATGTCCAGCTCGCGCTTGGCCTCGAGCCCGACGACGAGGAAGAAGAACGTCATCAGGCCCTCGTTGACCCAGTGCTGCAGGTCCATCGAGATGCCGGCGTCGCCGAGGCTGAGCGAGAGCCGCGTGGCCCAGACGTCGTCGTAGGACCCCGGCCACGGCGAGTTGGCCCACAACAACGCGACGACGGTCGCGCCGAGCAGGACGATCGCGCCACCGGTCTCCGTCCGCAGGAAGTCGCGCACCGGCGCAGCGAGGTTGCGCGCCCAGGCCGTGCGGCCGCTCAACGCCGCGGGCGGCGTCGCCGTGCTAGTGCTCACATACCGCATGCTCCCCCACGCACGGCCGCCATGTCGTCGGGTGCGGGGCGACTCTTGCGCTACCGCCCTCGGCGTCGTCGCCCGCAGGCGCTACGCCGCTCGGAGTACGTCGTGGCGGCGCACCGGCTCACCGGCTCACCGGCGGCGGACCGCGGGCGCGAGGGCGGGATTCGTCCAGCCCGCATCGGTGGGGTTGATCGTCGTGCCCGGCGGCACGATCTCGTCGATGCGGTCCAGCAGCGCGTCGTCGAGCGTCACATCGGCGGCGCCGAGCTGGGATTCGAGCTGCTCCATCGTCCGCGGGCCGATGATCGCCGCCGTGACGGCCGGATGGCGGATGACGAAGGCCAGCGCCATGTGGATGAGCGACATCCCGGCTTCGTCCGCCAGCCCCGCGAGTGCGTCGGCCGCCTCGAGCTTGGCCTCGTTGGCGGGGATCGAGAGGTCGTAGCGCTGGGGGATCATCGCGGAGCGCCGGCTCGTGAGGTCGTCGGCGCCCTTGCGCCAGCGGCCGGAGAGCCAGCCGCCCGCCAGCGGGCTCCAGACGATGGCGCCCATGCTGTGCTCGAGGCAGGTCGGCAGCACGTCGGCCTCGACCGCGCGGGCCAGGATCGAGTACGGCGGCTGCTCGCAGACGAAGCGCTGCGTCCCGCGTTGCCGGGCGACCCACTGGGCCTTGACGATCTGCGCCGCAGGGTAGGTCGAGGAGCCGATGTAACGGACCTTGCCGTGCGTGACGAGGTCCGACAGCGCGCCGAGCGTCTCCTCGTGGTCGGTCCAGGGGTCCCAGCGATGCACCTGGTAGAGGTCGATCCAGTCCGTCTTCAGCCGCGTGAGCGACGCCTCGACCTCGCGCATGATCCAGCGCCGCGAGTTGCCCGCCTCGTTGGGGTCGTCGCCCATCGTGCCGTGGAACTTCGTCGCGAGCACGACGTGGTCGCGCCGCCCGCCCGCCAAGGCCTTGCCGACGATCTCCTCGGACTCGCCGTGGGAGTACACGTCGGCGGTGTCGACGAAGTTGATCCCCGCGTCGAAGGCGCGGTGGATGATGCGGATGCACTCGCCGTGGTCGGGATTGCCCCAGGCGCCGAACATCATCGCGCCGAGGCACAGCGGGCTGACCTGCACGCCGGTGCGTGCGAGCGTTCGCAGATCCATCAGCGGTAGGCCCCCTTCGGGGAGCGGTCGTCCGAGAGCGATGCACGCGAACGCGCGACGAGCGCCTCGATCGCATCGGCCAGGTGCTCCTGGTCGATGTTGTAGTCCCCGCGCGCGACCCTGATGCCGTGGGCCTCCAGCAGGACGTCGGCGTGCGTGTGGCCGGCCGGCGGTTCGAAGCGGTAGGCGGCGAGCTCGATCAGCAGCCCGAGCGGATCCTCGAAGTAGATCGAGTCCATGAAGCCGCGGTCCTTGACGCCGCTGTGCGAGATCCCGCGCTCGTCCAGGCGCTCGACCGCCTGGGCGAACGTCGCCTGCGACAGCGCGAACGCGACGTGGTGCACGCAGCCGGTCCCGATCGGCGTGCGGTCGGAATCGACGTCTCGCTCCTCGTTCGTGAAGATCGTGATGAGGCGACCGTCCCCCGGATCGAAGTACAGATGGCTCTCCGCGGGGCGGTCGAGGTTGGGCTGCTCGAAGACGAACGGCATCCCGAGCACGCCCTCCCAGAAGTCGATCGAGGTCTGGCGGTCGGCGCCCACGAGCGTGATGTGGTGGACCCCCTGGCTCTGGAGCTTGCGCATGGGGCGTAGGGTCCCATGCCCGGCGCGTCCCGTGAAGCCATCTCGACCGCGCACCGGACCCGCAACTTGGGTTCGCGCCGGTTGTCTTAGGAGCGCGTGGGTCGCCTGTCCTGGATCGGTTGCGTGCTCGTCGCGCTGCTCGTCGCGGCCGGCTCCGCCGCGGCCGAGGACCAGCCACCGGCGTTGACGGCAGCCGTCGAGAGCTGCGCCACGAGCGCGCTGCCGGCCGAGCGCGTCGTGTCGTTCCTCGGGTCGATGCCGGCGGTCGCCGGCGCGCAGGTGATGCGGATGCGCTTCGACCTCGAGCGCCGCATGGACGGCGAGCCGCGCTGGCGGGCGCTGCGCGGGGTGGCCGGCTTCGGCGCCTGGGAACGCTCGGATCCGGGGCGCGCCGGGTTCGTCTTCCACAAGCGGGTCGACGGTCTGCAGGTGCCCGCCGGCTACCGCGCCGCCGTATGGTTCCGGTGGGAGGACGCCGGCGGCCGCGTCGTGCGCCGCGCCCGGCGGCGGACCGCGGCCTGCGCCCAGCCCGACATGCGTCCCGACCTCGTGCTCGGCGTGCTGACCGGCGGCTTCGACGCCCGCCCCGGCCTCGCCGTCTACACGCTCGCCGTGCGCAACAGCGGGCGCTCGGCGGCGGGCCCGTTCAGCGTGCGCGTCGGCAGTGGCACGGCCGAGGTCGCGGGGCTCGCACCGCAGCAGGAGCGGACGGTGCTCGTCGTCGCGCCGATCTGCCTCGCGGGCACGACGACCGCCACGATCGTCGATGCCGACGGCCGCGTCGACGAGTCGTCCGAGCGCGGCAACGCGGCCGCCCGCAGGTGCCCGCTGTGGGGCGGCTGACGCCTCGGGCGCGACTCCGCCGGCTCGATACACTCGAAGGACCATGAAGACCGACATCCATCCCGAGTACGTCCAGGCCCACGTCCGGTGCACGTGCGGCAACGAGTTCGAGACGCGCTCGACCCAGCCTGAGATCCACGTCGAGATCTGCTCGAACTGCCACCCCTTCTACACGGGCCGGCAGAAGCTCGTCGACACCGGTGGCCGCGTCGACCGCTTCAAGCGCCGCGCCGCCAAGCGCCAAGCCGGCAAGTAGCCGCATCCTCGTGGCAGCCGCCGACGAGTCCGAGCGGCTGCCCGACGGCACGCTCGTAGCACGCCGCGACGCCCCCGTCGGGGGCCAGGCCGTGCTCGAGGGCGTCATGATGCGCGGCGTCTCCACGTGGGCGGTCGCGGTCCGCACGCCGAGCCCGGAGCAGCGGCGCGGCGGCCGCCTCGAGGCCGACGAGGCCGCGCTCGGCGACATCGAGGTCCAGAGCTTCCCGCTCGTCTCGGTGCTCAAGCGCCACAGCTGGCTGCGCTGGCCGGTGATCCGCGGGATCGTCGCGCTCGGCGAGTCGCTGAAGATCGGCTTCCGCGCGCTGAACATCTCCGCCAACGCGCAGCTGCCGGCCGGCGAGGAGCCGATCTCCGGTGGCGCCTGGGCCGGCACGGTCATCCTCGCGCTCGCGCTCGCGGTCGGCCTGTTCTTCGTGCTGCCCGTCGGGGTGACCAGCGTCTTCAAGGACGCGCTGCCCAACTCGCTCGTCTTCGTCATCGTCGAGAAGGCCATCCGGATCGTCGTCTTCCTGGGGTACCTGTGGGCGATCTCGCGGATGCGCGACCTGCAGCGGGTCTTCGAGTACCACGGCGCCGAGCACAAGGTCATCTCCTGCTACGAGGCCGGCGTCCCGCTCACGCCCGAGAACGCTCAGCGCTTCAGCCGCCTGCACCCGCGCTGCGGGACGAGCTTCCTGCTCATCGTCATGATCGTCGCGGTCGTCGTCTTCGCTCCGCTCGGGACGCCGGAGTGGTACTGGCTCTTCGGCTCGCGGATCGTCGGCATCCCGCTCGTCGCCGGCCTGGCGTTCGAGGTCATCAAGTGGTTCGGGCGCAACCGCTCCAAGCGCTGGGTGCGCGCGGTCATGCTGCCCGGGCTCAAGCTCCAGCTGCTCACCACGCGCGAGCCCGATCTCGCGCAGCTCGCCGTCGCGATCGCGGCGCTCAACGCCGTCCTCGCCGTCGAGAGCCCGCTCGACGCCGGGGAGGACGACCGCATCGGCATGGAGGTCGTGGCGTAGCGCCTGCACTACCCTCGATGCTGTGATCGAGCAGCTCGTCGAACAGATCGAGGCCCGCTTCGCGGACGCGCAGCGCGAGATGTCCGACCCCGACATCTTCGGGGACCGCAATCGCGCGGCCGCGGCCGGTCGCGCCTACCGCCAGCTCGAGCCGGCCGCGAAGCTCGCCGGGGAGTGGCGCCGCGCGGTCAGCGACGAGGCCGGCGCGCGCGAGCTGCTCGACGAGGGCGAGGACCCCGAGGCGCGCGAGATGCTCGTCGCCGCGCGCGCGGAGATCGAGCGCCTCGAGGAGGAGATCCGCCTCGCGATGGTGCAGCGCGACCCCAACGACGAGAAGGGCGTCATCGTCGAGATCCGCGCCGGCGCCGGAGGCGACGAGGCCGCGCTGTGGGCGGCCGACCTCTACCGCATGCTCGGCAAGTACGCCGAGCGGCGGGGGCTGAAGGTGGAGCCGCTCGAGCTCGCCGACGGCGCCTACACGTTCGCGATCAAGGGCGACGGCGCGTACTCGATCTTCAAGTTCGAGGGCGGCACGCACCGCGTGCAGCGCGTGCCGGCGACCGAGTCGCAGGGCCGCATCCACACCTCGACGGCCACCGTCGCGGTCCTGCCGGAGGCCGAGGAGGTCGACGTGCAGATCGACCCCAGCGACCTGCAGATCGACGTCTACCGCTCCTCGGGGCCGGGCGGCCAGTCCGTCAACACGACCGACTCGGCCGTGCGGATCTCCCACAGGCCGAGCGGGATCGTCGTGTCGATGCAGGACGAGAAGTCCCAGCTGCAGAACCGCGAGCGCGCGATGCGGGTGCTGCGCGCGCGCCTCTACGAGCAGGCGCTCGCCGAGCAGCAGGCCGAGCTGGCGGCCGACCGCCGCTCGCAGGTCGGCACCGGCGAGCGGGCGGAGAAGATCCGCACCTACAACTACGGCGAGCGGCGCGTCACCGACCACCGCATCAAGCTCACGGCGCACAACCTCGACGACGTCCTCGAGGGCGCGCTGGACGAGTTCACGACGGCGCTGCAGTCCGACGAGAAGCGTCGCGCGCTGGAGCTCCAGGCGACCGCGTAACTGCCGTGACCGCGGCGTTCGGCGGCGCGTCGGTCCGCGAGGCGCTGGACTCGGCGGTCATCGCGATCGCCGCGGCCGGCTCCGACACCCCGCGCCTGGACGCCGAGCTGCTGCTCGCCGAGGCGCTCGGCGTCGATCGCGTCGCGCTCGTCACCGACCCCCGACGCGAGGTCGCCGGCCCGGCCGTGCGGGCCTTCCAGGACGCCGTCCGGCGGCGGTCGGCGGACCGCGAGCCGGTGGCCTACATCCTTGGCCGGCGCGGCTTCCGCCACCTCGAGCTCGCCGTCGATCCGCGCGTGCTCGTCCCGCGGCCCGAGACCGAGCTGCTCGTCGAGGTCGGGCTCGAGCTGCCCGCGGGCGCGAGCGTCGTGGACGTCGGCACGGGCAGCGGGGCGGTCGCGCTCGCGCTGAAGCACGAGCGCCCGGACCTCGACGTCGTCGGCACCGACTCCAGCGCGGACGCCCTCGTGGTGGCCCGCGCGAATGCCGCGCGCCTGGGGCTCGACGTCGAGTTCCTCCACGGCGACCTGCTGGCGGGGGCGGGGGAGGTGGACGCCGTGCTGTCCAACCCGCCCTACGTGGCCGAGCGCGAGCGCGCGTCGCTGGCCCCCGAGATCGCCCGCCACGAGCCGCCGGGGGCGCTCTTCGCGGGCGCCGACGGGCTCGACGTCATCCGCCGCCTCGTGCCGGCCGCGGCGAGCTCCGGCGCGCGCCTGCTCGCGATCGAGGTCGGAGCCGGACAGTCGGTCGCGGTCGGCGAGCTCGTCCACGACGCCGGCTTCGCCGAGGCGAGCGCCCGCCGCGACCTCGGCCGGATCGAGCGCGTGGTGGTCGGTACGCGGTGAACGACTTCGAGCACTGCATCGCGGCGGGCGGCG
>DASWQM010000032.1:0-10162 GCA_036403675.1 Solirubrobacteraceae bacterium
GCTGGAGCTCTTCGGCATGCGCTTCGGCCTGGATCGCATGCGCCGCCTCATGACGACGCTCGACGCGCCGCACCGCGCCTTCCGCGCGATCCACGTCGTCGGCACGAACGGGAAGTCCTCGACGGTGCGGATGATCGCGGCACTGCTGGCCCACCACGGCGTGCCCACCGGCGCCTACCTCTCGCCGCACCTCGTGTCGTTCGCCGAGCGCATCCGGATCCACGGCGAGGACGTCTCCGAGGACGAGTTCGCCGCGGCGGTCGGCCGCGCCCGCCACGCCGCCGCGCTCGTCGACCGCACGCTCGACGAGGGGGACGGGGTGACGCAGTTCGAGGCGCTCACCGCCGCCGCCTACGCGCAGCTCGCGGAGGCGGGCGTCGACGTCGGCGTCGTGGAGGCGGGGCTCGGCGGGCGCTGGGACGCGACGAACGTCATCGACGCCGAGGTCGCCGTGCTCACGAACGTCGGCCTCGAGCACACGCGCTGGCTGGGGCCGACGATCGCCGACATCGCGCGCGAGAAGCTCGCCGTCGTCGCGCCCGCCGCGACGCTCGTGCTCGGGCCGGACCTCGCGCCGGAGGCCGACGCCGAGGCGCGCCGCGTCGCCGAGCGGACCGGCGCGACGATCGTGCGGGCGCCGGCCGCCGCGCCCGCGCTGCCGCGCGGCCTGGAGCTGCTGGCCCGCGGCGCGTTCCAGCGGCGCAACTTCGCCGTGGCCTGCGCCGCCGCCGAGGCCTATCTCGGCCGGCTCGACCACGGCGCGGTCCGCGCGGCCGCGGCGTCGACCGCCGTCCCCGGTCGCTTCCAGGTCCTCGAGCCGGCCGGCGGCGGCGCCGAGGTTGTGCTCGACGGCGCCCACAACGCCGGCGGCGTCGCGGCGCTCGCAGAGTCGTTGCCGGAGTTCCTCGCCGGACGGCCGCTCGTGGCCGTCGTGTCGGTGCTCGACGACAAGGACGCCGCGGCGATGCTCGCGGAGCTGCTGCCGCTGTGCGCGGGCGCGGTCTTCACCGCCAACGCGAACCCGCGGGCGCTCTCGCCGGCGACGCTGGCCTCCCTGGCGGGGCAGGTCGGGGGCGGTGGGTGGGATGGCATCACCCGCGTGGAGGCCGCGCCGCGCCGCGCCGTGGCGCTCGCGCGCGAGCTGGCGGGTCCCGGCGGGGTCGTCCTGGCGACGGGCTCGATCTACCTCGTCGCCGACCTCCTACGTCCCGCCGGCGCGGGCCGGGGGTCGACGCTGTGAACTCCGAGGGGCCCTCGGCGCTGAAGCTCATCGGGATCGTCGCGCTCGGCGTGGCGGCGGTGATCCTCGTCTTCTTCGCGGTCGGCTACGGCCTCGGGCGGCTCTTCCTCTAGGGCTTCGGGACCGTCCGGCAGCGCGATCGCGGCTGCCGACCAGTGCACAGGATAAGCTCCCCCGAATCGTGCTCGCCGTCTTCGGGATCAACAGCGATGGGCTGAACCTCGCGGTCAACATGCTCATCCTGTTCCTCGTCGTCATCTACCTGGCCCTCGTGTACTGGACGTACATGGACGCCATCCGGCGCATCGAGGACCCGATGCTCGTCATCTGCGCGACCGTCGCATCGCTCTTCCCCTTCGTGGGAACGATCCTCTACGTGATCGTGCGGCCGCCGGAGTACCTCGACGACATCCGCGAGCGCGAGCTCGAGATGCAGGCGGCCGAGGCGCGCCTGCACGAGCTGAACTACATGCTCTGCCCCCACTGCGACTACGAGGTCGAGAAGGACTTCCTGCGCTGCCCGAACTGCTCGCGCAAGCTGCGCGACCCCTGCGTCGCCTGCGGGCGGCCGCTCGATCCGACCTGGAAGCTCTGCCCGTACTGCGAGGCGGAGCTCGGCGACGTGTCGGGGCAGGCTCGGATCCGTCGGCGAGCCACGGCCGGCGAGGCGTGATCGTCTCCGATCCATCCCGACCTTGAGGGGAGAGGCGAGATGGACCGGACCCTGATCCTGGTCAAGCCCGACGCGTTCGCGCGCCGCCTGACCGGCGAGATCATCGCCCGCTTCGAGCGCAAGGGCCTGCATCTCGCGGCGCTGAAGCTCATGACCCTGGACGAGCTGACGGCGAGGCGCCACTACGCCGAGCACGAGAGCAAGCCGTTCTTCGACGGTCTCGTCTCGTTCATCACCTCGGGACCGATCGTCGCGATGGTCCTCGAGGGGCCGAACGCGATCGAGGCCGCCCGCCAGCTCATCGGCGCGACGAACGGCATCGAGGCGACGCCGGGCTCGATCCGCGGCGACTACGCGCTGGAGGTGCGGCGCAACCTCGTGCACGGCTCGGACTCGCCGGAGTCCGCCGAGCGCGAGATCGCGCTGTTCTTCGGGGGGTAGGGCGGGGGCGATGAGGGGAGCGCCTCGGCGATCGTGGCGACTCGGGGGCGATAGGCGCAGTCGACAGGGCCTCGGCGAGCGTGACGCTCAGGGCGGGGATGCAGTTCAACGCCCACCACCCGCTCTAGAGTCCCGGCGTCGTGGGACACGAGCAATCGCCCCTCCTCCTCGCCAGCCGCTCGCCCCAGCGACGGGCGATCCTCGAGCAGGTCGGCATTCCGTTCGAGGTCGTCGAGGTCGACGTCGAGGAGCTCACGAGCGGGCCGGTGGCGGAGGTGGCGCGTGCGAACGCGCTGCGCAAGGCCGAGGCGGGGGCGGCGGCGCGGCCGGGGGAGACCGTGCTCGGGGTCGATACGGTCGTCGCGCTCGACGGCCAGATCTTCGGTAAACCGGACTCCGCCGAGGACGCCGACGCGACCCTGAGGCGGCTCTCCGGACGCACCCATGAGGTCGTCAGCGGACTCGCTCTGCTCGCTCCTGACAACCCTCAGGTTGTGCATGAGGTAACGATGGTGACCTTCCGCCCGCTGCCGGAGGAGCTTGTCCGCCGTTATGTTAAGACCTGTGAATGGGCCGGTCGCGCGGGGGGTTATGCCATCCAGGAGCAGGGCGCGGCGCTCGTTCGCGCGATCTCCGGTGACTACCTGAACGTCGTCGGACTGCCTCTTGGTGCATTGCTCGACCTCGACTCGAGGCTTATCCTCAGGCCGCGGTAGAGGGATTGCTTTGTGGTGGCCTCCCCGCCGCTAGACTCAGCCGCGGCGGTGGGTCCGGGGAACCAGCCCCACGCGGACGAGCATCAGGGGCCCCGCCACCCTCTTCATGGGCTTCTTCAGCTACCTCACGGGCTTCGGCGGGCGCGATATGGCCGTCGACCTCGGCACGGCCAACACCCTCGTCTACGTGCGCGGGCGCGGCATCGTGCTCTCCGAGCCGTCGGTCGTCGCGATCGACTCGCGCAGCGGCGAGGTCCACGCCGTGGGGATCGAGGCCAAGCGGATGCTCGGTCGCACGCCCGGCACGATCTCCGCCATCCGGCCGCTGAAGGACGGCGTCATCGCCGACTTCGACGTCACCGAGGAGATGCTGCGCCACTTCATCCAGAAGGTCCACCAGAACCGCTGGGCGCACCCGCGCGTCGTCGTCTGCGTCCCGTCCGGCGTCACCGGCGTCGAGAAGCGCGCGGTCGAGGAGGCGTGCCTCTCGGCCGGCGCGCGCCAGGCGTACCTCATCGAGGAGCCGATGGCCGCCGCGATCGGCGCCGGGCTGCCGGTCGGCGAGCCGACCGGCTCGATGGTCGTCGACATCGGCGGCGGCACGAGCGAGGTCGCCGTCATCTCGCTCGGCGGGATCGTCGTCAGCCAGTCGATCCGCATCGGCGGCGACGAGCTCGACGAGGCGATCATCAACTACGCAAAACGAGAGTACAAGCTGCTCATCGGGCAGCAGACGGCCGAGGAAGTGAAGCTCGAGATCGGCTCCGCGCATCCGATGCCCGAGGAGGTCCAGGCCGAGATCCGCGGTCGCGACATGGTCTCGGGCCTGCCGAAGACGGTCGTCCTCACGAGCGAGGAGATCCGCCAGGCGCTCGAGGAGCCGCTGTCGCAGATCATCGATGCCGTGAAGGAGACGCTCGACCGCACGCCGCCCGAGCTGTCGTCGGACATCATGGACCGCGGCATCATGCTCGCGGGCGGCGGGTCGCTGCTGCAGGGGCTCGACGAGCGCCTGCGCGAGGAGACGCAGATGCCGTGCCACCTCGCCGAGTCGCCACTGACGTGCGTGGCCGTCGGCTCGGGCCGCTCGCTCGAGGAGTTCGAGGTCATCCACCGCACGAACCGCAACTCGAAGAACCGCCGCCGGCGCTACTGACCAAACCTTTGGAGTCATCGTTTCCGTGTACGACAAGACGGTCCGGCGACGGCGGGCGGTACTCGGCCTGCTCGTGGCCTGTTCCCTGATCCTGCTCACCGCCTATTTCGGTGAATCCGGCGGCGGCGCGCTGCACGGCGTCCAGCGTGGCACGAGCGAGGTCCTCAACCCGCTGCAGGAGGGCGCCTCGCGCGCGCTCAAGCCGGTCCGCGACCTCTTCGGCTGGTTCGGCGACACGATCGCGGCCAAGGGACAGGTGCAGGATCTGCGCACCGAGCGCGACCGGCTGCGAAGCGAGGCGCTGCGCGACGAGAGCCTCGTCCGCGACAACCAGCGGCTGAGCAACCTCCTCCAGCTCGACGGCGCGCTCGGCCTCACGTCCCTGGGGCCGGTGACGGGCCGGGTCATCTTCCAGTCTCCGACCGTCTGGTACGCGACCATCCGCGTCGACAAGGGCTCGGACGACGGCGTGCGCGTCGGCCAGCCGGTCATCAACGAGGAGGCGCTCATCGGACGGGTGACTGATGTGATCGGCGGATCGGCGCAGGTGACGCTCATCACCGACACGACGACGGCGGTGCCGGCGCGCGCCGGCCGGCGCGGCGTCTTCGGCATCGTCGAGCCCGCGAGCGCGGGCAACCCCACGGACCTCGTCATGAAGTTCGTCCTGCCCGGCACGCGGCTGAGCCCCGGCGACCGCGTCCTCACGCGCGGGACCGAGCCCCAGGACCGTCGCCAGTCGCTGTATCCGGTCGGCCTGCCGATCGGCGCCATCACCCGGATCGACAACGAGGGCACCGACACCCAGGAGATCCACCTGCGGCCGTTCGCCGACCTGCGCAGCCTCGACTTCGTCCAGATCCTCACCAAGCCGAGGGGGCCCCGGCCGTGACGCAGCTGCAGCCGCAGCTGCTCGCGCGCCTCGTCGCCGTCGGCGTCCTGGGCGTCATCGTGCAGACAGCCGCGGTGTCGCAGCTCCCGATCGCCGGCGCCAACGCCGACGTCACGCCGCTGCTCGTCATGGCGATCGGGCTGCTCTGCGGCTCGCTCGCGGGCGCCTGCTTCGGCTTCGGCGTCGGCCTGTTCTTCGACATCGTCGCGCTGCAGACGCTCGGCGTCTCCTCGCTCGTGCTGCTCGGCGTCGGCTACGGTGCCGGACGCCTGCGCGAGGCGCGCGACCCCGAGGGGACGCTCGTCCCGCTCGCCGTCGGCGCGGCCGCGACGCTGGCGGCCGCGCTCGGCTTCGCGCTCATGCAGTTCCTCCTCGGCGCCGACGCCCCGGTGAGCTGGGCGCTCGTGCGCCAGACGCTCGCCACGCTCCTCGTCAATACGCTCATCGCCGTGCCGGTCTACGCCGTCGTCCGGCGCGTGCTGCAGGCGAGCCTGCCCGACGACCCGCGCCGCCGGCGCCGCCGCGCGTACACCACCGGCGGCCTGTCGCCGCTCTCCAAGGGAATCGACCTGGGGTGATGATGGAGCGCGCCAGCGAGCGCCGCGCGCCGATCACGCCGCAGCTCGCGCTGCGGGTGGCGATCTTCGGTGGCGTCGCGCTCGCGCTCTTCGCGATCGTCTTCTTCCGCCTCTGGTACCTGCAAGTGCTGTCCGGCGACAAGTACCTTGCGCAGGCGACGGTCAACCGCGTGCGCGAGCTGCGCACCCAGGCGCCGCGCGGGAAGATCGTCGACCGCAGCGGCCACGTCATCGTGCGCAACCGCCAGGCGGTCGTCGTCCAGCTCGACCCCACACGGCTGCCCCAGCAGGAGCGCGACCTCGCCGCCGAGTGGGGGCACAGGATGAGCCTGCGGGCGGCACGCCTGAAGGGCGACCGCGGGCCGGCGATCAAGATCCCCGGCATCCCGACGGCCGAGCTGCGCGCACGGTTCCAGCGCCTCGGGCGCCTGCTCGACAAGTCCGCCGAATCGATCCACCGGCAGGTCGTGCGCTCGCTCGTGCTCGTCCCGTACTCCTCGGTCCGCGTGAAGACCGACGTGTCGCCGTCGGTGCTCTCGTACATCTCGGAGCGTCCCGAGCAGTTCCCGGGCGTGAAGGTCGAGCAGACGTACCTGCGCGACTACCCGCGCGGCACGCTCGCCGCGCAGATCCTCGGGACGGTCGGCGAGATCAGCCCTCAGGAGCTCAAGCTGCCGCGCTTCCGCGGCGTGGCGGCCGGCACCGTCGTCGGCAAGCAGGGCCTCGAGCGCACGTACGACCGCTACCTGCGCGGCCTCGACGGCATCCGCCGCGTGCAGGTCGACGCCTTCGGGCGCCCGATCCCCAACAACCGGCTGCGCGACGTCGCGCCGGTGGCCGGGCAGCGGCTGCGGCTGTCACTCGACCTCGGGCTCGCGCGCACCGGCGACCGCGCGCTGCGCGGCCCGCTGAACGCCGGCAGCCATCCGGGCGCGTTCGTCGCGCTGGACCCGCGCAACGGCGAGGTCCTGGCGATGGGCTCAAACCCGACCTTCGACCCCGCGCTGCTGACGCGGCCGATCACGCAGAAGCGCTACGACACGCTCTTCGGCGACCACGCCGGCGCGCCCGCCTTCAACCGCGCGATCCAGGGCGGGTATCCGACCGGCTCGACGTTCAAGGCGGTCACCGCGCTGGCGGGGCTCGACGCGGGTCTCATCTCGCCGGGGACGACGGTCAACGACTCCGGCTGCATCCAGGTCGCCGAGCAGAAGCGCTGCAACGCCAAGGACCAGGCGTACGGCAGCGTCGACCTCTCCCGGGCGCTGCAGGTGTCCTCCGACGTCTACTTCTACTCGCTCGGCGTCAAGGCCTTCTACAGCCCGGGCCTGCTGATCCAGAAGTGGGCGCGGCGGCTCGGATTCGGCCGCCGGACGGGGATCGACCTGCCCGACGAGGGCGCCGGCGTCATCCCCGACACCCAATGGCGCAAGAACATCAACGCGACCGAGCTGCGCTGCCGCAAGAGGAAGAAGATCTCGGCGCAGGCCAACGTCTACGCCGCCGGCGCGGCCGGCTGCGGGATCTCCGACCTGCGCCCCTACAACCTCGGCGACACCGTCAACCTCGCCGTCGGCCAGGGCGACATGCTCGCCACGCCGCTGCAGCTCGCGGTCGCCTACGGGGCGATCGAGAACGACGGCAAGGTCGTCACGCCGCACCTCGGCCTGGAGATCGAAAGCGAGCGCGGCGAGCTCATCCAGCGCATCGAGCGCGACCCCGCGCGCAAGGTCCACCTCGACGAGGCCAACCGCCAAGCGGTCGCCAGCGGGCTGCACCGCGCGGCCAGCGAGCCGGGCGGCACGTCGGCGGACGTCTTCGCCGGGTGGCCGCAGAACCGCTATCCCGTGTACGGCAAGACCGGCACCGCGCAGCGCGGTGCCAAGCAGGACCAGTCGTGGTACGTCGCCTACGTCCCCGATCCCAAGCGCCCGATCGTCGTCGCGGTGACGGTCGAGGAGGGCGGCTTCGGCGCCGAGACGGCCGCGCCGATCGCGCGCCTGCTGCTGTCGCAGTACTACCACCAGCAGAAGAAGATCGTCCAGGGGAGCTCGCAGACCCGATGACTGAGTCGCCCGGTATCCGCATGCCCGCCGGCCTGCGCCTGCCCTTCGACCCGCTGCTCGCGCTGGCCACGGTCGGGCTCATGGCCGCGTCGCTCGTTACCCTTGATGCATCGACGCGCAAAGACGTCCCGGGCGATCCGCACTACTACGTCACCCGCCAGGGCGCGTACTTCGCGCTCGGCGTGATCGTCGCGATCGTCCTCAGCCGGGTCGACTACTCCCGGCTGCGCGAGCTGAAATACGGCATCTACGGCCTGCTGCTCTTCAGCCTGCTGGCGGTCATGGCCGTCGGCGGCAACACGCGCGGCTCCCGGCGCGCAATCCAGACGCCGTTCTTCGAGATCCAGGCATCGGAGCTCGGCAAGGTGCTGCTCGCGGCGGCGCTCGCGGCCTTCATCGTCGATCGCGCCCGGCGCCTGGGGGAGCGCGACACGACCGCGCGGATCGTGCTGCTCGCGATGATCCCCGCGATCGTCGTCATGGCGGGGGACCTCGGCTCGGGCCTGGTCTACATCGCGATCCTCTTCGCGGCGCTGTTCGTCGCCGGCGTGAGCTGGCGGCACTTCGCAGGGCTGATCGCGCTGGGGGCGGTCTCGATCACGCTCGTCCTCGCGGCGGCGCCGGCGCTCGGGGTGACGGTGCTGCACGGCTATCAGGCCGAGCGCCTGACGTCGTTCCTCTACCCGTCCGACGTCGCGGGGACGGCGGGCTACCAGCAGAACCAGTCGCGCATCGCGATCGGCTCCGGGCAGAAGACCGGCCGCGGCGACCTCGCGACGCAGGGCCCCCTGAACTTCCTTCCCGAGGAGCGCACCGACTTCATCTTCGCCGTCGTCGGCGAACGCTGGGGCTTTGCGGGTGCGGGCCTCGTCCTCTCGCTGTACGCGCTGCTCATCTGGCGCGGCCTACGGATCCTCACCGTGTCCAAGAACCTCTACGGCGCGCTCATCGCCGGAGGCATCGTGGCCATGCTCCTGTTCCAGGTCTTCATCAACGTCGGCATGAACGTGGGGATCATGCCCATCACCGGCATCCCACTGCCGCTCCTCTCATACGGCGGCAGCTCGGTGATCGCCACCCTCTTGGCCATCGGCCTCCTGCAGTCGATCTACGCGCAGGGGCGCGTTGCGGCCGCCACGAAGGGCCGGGGCCTACCGTTCTAGGCAAAGGAATCACCTTCACATGAAGAAGCAATTGTTGGTCAGCGTCGACCGCGGGGAAACCCGGGTCGCGCTGTTGGAGGCGACGGGCAAGCCCGGCGCCGCGAAGAAGCCCGCGTCCGCGTCGTCGCGGGCGAAGAAGGACCCGGCCGCCGGCTACCGCGTCGCGGAGCTGTACTTCGAGCGCCGTGGCGCCCGGTCGATCGTCGGCAACATCTACAAGGGCAAGGTCGACAACGTGCTGGCCGGGCTGGAGGCCGCGTTCGTCGACATCGGCCTCGAGAAGAACGGCTTCCTGCACGTCGACGAGATCGTCGTGCCGGGCGTCGACGTCGGCCGCCGCGGCCGCGGCGGCCAGGAGGGCGGCTCGAAGATCACCGAGCTCATCAAGCCCGGCCAGGAGATCGTCGTGCAGGTCGTCAAGGACCCGCTGAAGAGCAAGGGCGCGCGGCTGAGCATGGAGCTCACGATCGCCGGCCGTTACATGGTCTACGCGCCCACCGGCGAGGGCATCGGCGTCTCGCGCCGGCTCGACGACAAGGAGCGCGACCGCCTGCGCAAGGAGACCAAGGGCCTTGACCTGCGCGGCGGCGGCGCGATCGTCCGCACCGCCGCCAGCGGTGCCACCCGCGCCGACTTCGAGCGCGAGCTGCAGTACCTCTTCAAGCTCCACGAGGTGCTCGAGCGGCGCGTCGAGGAGACGACCGCGCCGGGGCTCGTCTTCCAGGAGGCCGACCTCTCGGTACGCGTCGTGCGCGACATCTTCTCCGAGCACTTCGAGCGCGCGATCGTCGACGACGCCAAGCAGCACCACCGGCTCACCTCGTTCTTCGAGCGCACCGCCCCGGAGCTCGTCGACCGCGTCGAGCTCTACGAGGACAAGCAGCCGCTGTTCGAGGCCTATGGCGTCGAGAAGGTCATCGACGGGCTCATGACGCGCCGCGTCGACCTGCCCAGCGGCGGCTACCTCATCATCGACTACGCCGAGGCGCTGACGGTCATCGACGTCAACTCCGGGTCGTTCATCGGCCGCGGCAAGGGCGCGCGCCTGGAGGACACGATCACGACCACGAACCTCGAGGCCGCCGAGGAGGTCGTCAACCAGCTGCGCCTGCGCGACATCGGCGGGATCATCGTCATCGACTTCATCGACATGGCCCGCGCGCGCAACCGCGATGCCGTGCTGAAGACGCTGCGCCAGACGCTCGACGAGGACCGCACGAAGACGTTCACCGCCGAG
>DASWQM010000033.1:0-3907 GCA_036403675.1 Solirubrobacteraceae bacterium
GTCGAGCAGCGTCGTACGCGGGTCGACGGTCAGGACGTGCTCTGTCCCGTTGACCCGTAGCGCCACGTCGACATCGCTCACGCGCCCCCCGTTCCCGCGGGTGGCGGCGCAGAAACACGCGTCTCGCGGGAGCGCCTCGGAGCAACGTCAGGTTTCGTGTCGGCAACCGCGCCCCGAGGACGGTCGGGACCGCGTATGCGGTGCTCGACGACCATCTCGCGCAACGGGCGTGGGCCGCCGGCGCGACGTTCACCCTCGCCGATTGCGCCGCCAGGGCCCGCGCTGTTGTACACGCGCGCCGTCCATCGCTGGGACGACGACGCCCACGGCAACATCGCGCGCGCTACTACCGCGACCTCATGGCGCGTGGATCGGTCGCGCGGGTCGTCGACGAGGCGCGGCCGTGGCGCGACGTCCTCCCCCTGCCGTGGCCTGCCGACATGGACGCGCTCGAGCGCTGGCCGAGCGGCTCGCCGCTCGAGCCGTAGCCGAGCGGCTCGCGCCCGAAACTCAGCGCGTGCCGGCGCGGCGGATCGTCACGGGGGAGTTGAACTCCTCGTAGCCCGCGGCCGTGGAGTCCGCGGCGGCGTCGCGGCTCACGCGCTGCGCGATCAAGGGGAGCGCACCGGAGCGGCTGCGCGCGAGGCGACGGCGCGCCGTTCGGCTGAGCTTGACTCGCAGGCCGGCGGCGTTCACGTCGCCGCCGAGCGCGAACTGCGCGGTCGAGCTGACCGGCCGGCCCTTGCTGTCGACGAGCCGGAACGTGCTGCGCGACGCCAGGGCGTTGTCTGGATTCGGGAACTTCACACGGTAGATCAGCGTCAGCGACCCGTTGCGGCCCGCGCGCGCGCCGCCCATGTCGAGCACGAGCTCGGGAGTGCCCGAGACGCCGACGCGGATCCGCTCGCAGTCGACGGCGACCTTGTCGTTCTCGTCGGCCACGACCTCATCGTTGCCGGCGCCGCACGTCACCGTGTCGGGGCCGTCGGGACCGTCCTGCGGGTCCTGCACGGTCGCGTCGATCGAGTCGTCGCCGTCACCGCCGTCGAGCGTGTCGGCGCCTCCGGACCCGGTCAGCGAGTTGGCAGCGGCGTCCCCGACGATGACGTCCGGACCCGGACTGCCGACAACGCCGCTCGTACGCACGTCATCGCCTTCACCGGCGACACCGTCGTTTGCCGTCTGGTCGAGCGTGACGCGCACGCCGGTGCGATCATGGTCGCTGTAGCTGGCGATGGCGCAACAGCCGCCGCTGGATGCCATGAGATCTGCGCCGGCGCCGCCGAGGAGATACGCGCTCGCGGTCGGACCCGTCACGAGGCTGTCGTTGCCGTCGCCCCCGTCGAACTGGACGAAGCCGTTCGCCACGTTCTCGATGCGGTCGTTGCCCGCGCCTCCGGTCACGCGGATGGCTCCGGGGTGTGTGTCCGTTCCCGGGATCCAGCGGATCATCGCGCGGTCATCGCCGTCGCCGAGGTCGACGCTCACGCCGCCGCCGTCCGTGAGGCGCGGCCCCCCGTCCGGGTCACACGTCGCCTGGCCGAGCGGGAGCGGCACGCACCACAGCCCGGGGCCGATCGGCGCGCTCGCGTCATCGAACCGCACCGCCCCACCGGAGCCGGCGTCGACCGACAGGTCGTTGCGCTCACCGGCGGCCGCCGAGAACTGCGCCGGCCGCCCGGACGCGGTGCCGGCCCGGGCCGCGTCGGCGGCGCCGCCCGCGGCGAGCACCGCGAGAGCGAGGACCGAAGCCGGGCGCCAGGCGGCGTACATGCCGCCATGGTACGGGCCGGCGCCAGCTCGGACCTAAGCGAACGGCTAGCCCCGCTCGTCCACCCCCCGCGTACCCTGAGGCCTCGGCGGGTCGAACACAACAGGACCAGGGGGTTCACGGATGAACAGGATCCGCCGAATGTTCGGCGCAGCCGGGCTTGCCATCCTCACGTTCGCGGGCACGGTATCGCCTGCGCTCGCGGGCACGTTCACGCACTACGGGCCGCCGAACGCGGGCGCATGGTCGCTGTCCGGACACTCGGTCGCCGGCGGCGCGGGAACGCTACCCAACGACTACCCGGCTCCGAAGCCGTGGAACCAGGCCGCCGGCGACTACTGCACGGCGTACAAGTTCGCTCAGCCCAGCGCCCCGACGACGAGCGCGCCGCTCGCAACGGTGAGCACCTTCAACCTCGGGAGCCTGACCGGCTTCGACCCGGGAGTGTCGCGCGACCCCTACCAGATGCGTCACAACGCACAGCCCGACTCGTCGGCGTGCCAGGCCAAGGGCGCCACGTGGGGCTTCTGGGCGAACGCCAACACGGCGAACAACTACTGCTCCAACTGGTGCGGCGTCCGCCACGACTACTCCACCGGCCAGGCGATTGGCACGCGACCGTGGTCGAACGGATATCCAGCCGGGGTCAAGCTCGTGATGAGCGCGTTCCGGCATGTGCAGACGTTCTCCGGCAACCTCGGCTGGTCATACATCTGCGCGATGCTGCAGGACACGACGACGTCGCAGCGACTGGAGTACTGCTTCCGCGTGTGGCGGTCGTGGAGCGGACCGCCCTCCGATCCACCGATCGTGTTCTTCAACCCGCAGATCGGCACGTTCGGGACCGGCTTTGCGTCCATCGTGACGGACCTGACCGCGGCGGGCACGCGGTACGCGCAGAACTGGGGCGGCGCAACCACCGTCGTCGGCACGCAGCCGTCTGACAACACCTACTCCGGGGCGATCACGCAAACCCAGCTCGTGAACGCGATCAACGACACGAACGCACAGATCAGGTCGGCGAACCTGGGCACGTGTTCCGGCCTGCTGAACCGGGTCAGGTGCTACTCGACCGATCCCGACAAGTACGCCCTGTTCGGTGTGGAGGACGGTCTGGAGCTCAACGGGAGCGGAGTGGCGCGGCTCGGCGGCTACTCCAACGGGTTGCTCGTCTACACGGACTACTGATGGAGACGGGTGGCGGCGGCGAGTGCTCCGGGCGAGCGCCGCGGCGCTACGGCCTGTGCGCCAGCACCTGGTACACCGACGTCAAGCCCACGTCGAAGCCGCGGCGCGCGGCGCGCAGGTACAGGCGCCAGATCCGCGTGCGCTCGGGGCCGGCGAGCCGCTCGGCCTCGTCGAGACGCTGGTCGAGCCGGCGTGTCCACTCGGTGAGCGTGCGCGAGTAGTCGGCCGCGAAGCCCTCGACGTGGGTCGTGTGCAGTCCGGCGCGCTCGAGCGCGAGCTGGACCCGCGAGAGCGCCAGCGCCTCGCCGTCGGGGAAGACGTAGCGGTCGGAGAACACGTCGTCGGTCGGGTCGTAGTCGGAGTCCAGCGCGGCGATCCCGTGGTTGAGCAGGCGCCCTCCCGGCGACAGCAGCCGGGCGAGCGTGTCGGCGTAGCGGTCGATCTGCGCGTCGCCCACGTGCTCGACCATGCCGATGCTCGCGATCGCGTCGTACGGGCCGTCGTCGAGGTCGCGGTAGTCGGCGAAGCGGATCTCGACGCGGTCGGCGACGCCGGCGTCCGCAACGTGCCGGCGGGCGAGATCGGCCTGCGCGCGCGACAGCGTGATGCCGACGACGTGCGCGCCGTGCTCCCGGGCGGCATGGATCGCGAAGCTGCCCCACCCGCAGCCGACGTCGAGGACGCGCTGACCCGGCTGCAGCCCGAGCTTCGTCGCGACGAGCGCGAGCTTCGTGCGCTGGGCGTCCTCCAGCGTCTGCGCCCCGCGCGAGAAGATCGCGCAGCTGTACGTCATCGACGCGTCGAGGAACAAGGCGAAGAACTCGTTGCCGACGTCGTAGTGGTAGCCGACTGCGGCAGCGTCCCGAGCCGCGGAATGGCGCTCCCCGTTGAGGATCAGCTCGATCGCCGGCATGCGCGGGATCCCCGCCCAGCCCGCCGCCGCGACCG
>DASWQM010000034.1:0-24159 GCA_036403675.1 Solirubrobacteraceae bacterium
TCCTACGGCTGCCGGCGGACGCCACCACCGCGCTGCAGGAGATCCCGCTGCGCGGTTCGCTCGACGCCGTGCCGCCGGCGGATCCGACGATCTACCGCCTTCAGGAGATCGTGCAGGTCTACGGGACGACGCTGAAGGCGCTCATCCACGAGGACTTCGGCGACGGCATCATGAGCGCGATCAACTTCAACATGGGGATCGACCGCGTCGAGCATCCCGATGGCGATCGGATCCGGATCACGATGGAGGGCAAGTACCTGCCGTACCAGTGGTGACCGCCGCTGTCATGCCACGGCGTGGAGCACCGGCGCCGCGGTCGCCTCGGCGATCGCGGCGGACGTGATCTGCACGAGCTGGCGCAGCTCCTCCTCGCGCATCGCCAGCGGCGGCATGAGCACGACGACGTCGCCGAGCGGCCGCACGATCGCGCCGCGGCGGCGCGCGGCGAGCGTCACGCGGTGGCCCATCCGGGCGTGCAGCGGGAAGTCCGCAAGTTCGATGCCGACCATGAAGCCCCGGCGGCGCACCTCGCGCACGTAGCGCTGCGGGGCGACGTGCTCGTCGAGCAGCTCGCCGAGCAGCGCGATCTTCGGCTGCAGCGCCGCCAGCGTGCGCTCGCGCTCGAAGACGTCGAGCGTCGCGAGCGCGGCGGCGCAGGCGAGCGGGTTGCCGGTGTAGGTGTGGCCGTGGAAGAACGTCTTGAGCTCCTCGTACTCGCCGAGGAACGCCTCGTAGACGCGTTCGCTCGCGAGCGTCGCGGCGAGCGGGAGGTAGCCGCCGGTGAGTCCCTTCGCGAGGCACATGAGGTCCGGCGCGACGCCCTCCTGCTCGCAGGCGAACATCGTTCCCGTGCGCCCGAAGCCGGTGGCGACCTCGTCGCAGACGAGCAGCACGTCGTACTCGTCGCACAGCGCGCGGACCGCGCGCAGATAGCCGTCGGGGTGCGTGAGGATGCCGGCCGCGCCCTGGACGAGCGGCTCGACGATGACGGCCGCGACCTCGCCGGCGTGCTCCTCGAGCAGCCGGCGCAGGTCGCCGGAGTCGCCCGGCTCGGCCTGCCAGGCGTCGAACAGCAGCGGGCCGAAGCAGCCGTGGAAGAGGTCGATCCCGCCGACGGAGACCGACCCGATCGTGTCGCCGTGGTAGGCGTCGCGCAGGCAGATGAAGCCGGTGCGCCGCTGCTCGCCGCGGTGGCGCCAATACTGGAAGGCCATCTTCAGCGCGACCTCGGCCGCGGTCGACCCGTTGTCGGAGTAGAAGACGCGGCTCAGGCCGGGCGGCGCCAGCTCGACGAGCCGCTCCGCGAGCATGATCGCCGGCGGGTGCGAGAGCCCGAGCATCGTCGTGTGGGCGACGCGCTGCAACTGCTCACGGACCGCCGCGTCGATCGCGGGATGGCCGTGGCCGTGGACGTTGCACCACAGCGACGAGACGCCGTCGAGGTAGGCGTTGGCGTCGGTGTCGTAGAGCGTGCAGCCGTGCGCCCGCTCGACGATGAGCGGCTCCTCGTCGCACCAGCCTCGCTGCTGGGTGAACGGATGCCAGAGCACCCGGTGATCGGCCGTCGCAAGCTCGCGCGTGCTCATGCGGCTGACACTAGGTGCGGAGGCGGACGAATACCCTCGCTGGCCATGCGCCGCCTGCCTGAGCCCCCGCTGGGCCTCATCGTCTTCGTCGTCGGCGTCAGCATCCTCGGCGCGGAGATCGCCGCCGCCCGGCTGCTGGCGCCGTACTTCGGCGCCTCGACGATCGTCTGGGCCAACACGATCGGGATCGTGCTCGTCGCCCTGTCGGTCGGCTACTGGTACGGCGGCCGGCTGGCCGACCGCGACCCGACGTACGCCGGCCTGTACCGGATCGTCCTGCTGTCGGGCCTGCTGCTCGCCGCGGTGCCGTTCCTGGCCCGCCCGTTCCTCGGCGCCGCCGTCAACGCGCTGGACTCGATCTCGGCGGGCGCGTTCGTCGGTTCGCTGCTGGGCGTGACGGTTCTCGTGGCGGTCCCCGTGCTCGTCTCCGGCGCGGTCGCGCCGTACGCGCTGCGCCTCGCGGTCGCCGACGTCGAGCACGCCGGCACGGTCGCCGGGCGCCTCTACGCGATCTCCACCGCCGGCAGCCTGCTCGGGACGTTCCTCTCAGCGCTCCTGCTGATCCCGCTCATCGGGACGCGGCGGACGTTCATCGTCTTCGGCCTCGCGCTCGTCCTGCTCGGGGTCGCCGGCCTCGCGCGGCGGCGCCTGCTGCTGGCGCCGGCCGCGCTCGTCGTCGCGCTGGCGCTGCCTGTCGGCACGGTGAAGGGGGAGACCGCCGGCGGCGCGCGGGTCATCCACGAGGCCGACACCGAGTACCAGTACGCCCGCGTCGTCGAGGACCGCGACGGCACGCGCCGGCTCGAGCTCAACGAGGGGCACGCCGTGCACTCGGTCCGGCGGCCCGGCAGCTACCTCACCGACGACTACTGGGACGAGATGCTCGTGCTGCCGTTCGCCGCGCGCGATCGCCCGCCGCGCGCGATCGCGATCCTCGGCAACGCCGCCGGCACGACCGCGCGCGCGTACGGCCACTACTTCCCGGCGACCGCGATCGACGCCGTCGAGATCGACGGCGAGCTGACGGCGATCGGGCGCCGCTACTTCGACCTGCGCGCTCCGCGCCTGCGCACGCACACGGCGGATGCCCGGCCGTACCTGCGGCGCACGCGCGAGCGCTACGACGCGATCGTCGTCGACGCCTACCGCCAGCCGTACATCCCGTTCTACCTCGCGACGAAGGAGTTCTTCGAGCTCGCCCGCGACCGCCTACGGCCGGGCGGCGTCGTGCTCATCAACGTCGGTCATCCCCGGCAATCGTCGCGGCTGGAGCAGGTGCTGGGGGCGACGCTGGCGTCGGTCTTCGGGACGGTGCTGCGCGACCCCTCGCAGCCCACGAACACGATGCTGCTCGCAACCGGCGGGGGCGCGTCGGCGGCGCGGCTGGCGCGCGCTGCGCCGGGGCTGCCGGCGCAGCTTCGCCCGCTCGCGGGGGCGACTGCGGCGCGCTTGGAGCCTCGCCTGCCCGGCGGCCGCGTCTACACCGACGACGTCGCGCCCGTCGAGTGGCTCATCGACACGTCGATCGTGAAGGTCGCAGCCGAGGGACAGCGCTGACGCGCGCCGCGTTCCGCGCTTGAGCCGATCTTCCAGAACCCGTAGGGTCAGGCCGCGAAATGACGGATTTGGGTCCGATCGACGAACCCGTCGACTTCGCGTGGGGTCCGGCCGCAGCGCTGTCAGCGCAGCTTCGCAGGGCCGCGCGCACGCTCGACCATTCCATTCCGCGGCTGAACGCGGCGGCGCATCACGCCAAGCAGGACTGGAATGGGGCGTATGCGCGCCGCTTCGACGATCACATGAGCAAGTGCACCGGCGACGCGCGCCGCTTCGTGTCCGCGCTGGAGAACGCCGCCGAGACGCTGGACGATCTTGCGGATCTCGCGCGCGAGGAACAGCACCGCCGCGAGATCGCGCGCGAGTGGAAGGCCAGGCACGACGAGTGGGAGCGCCACCGCATTTGGGTCGTGAGCGACGTCGCGGATGCGTTCACCGGTAGTGACGAGCCCAAGCCTCCGAACCTGCCGGAGATCAGGCCGCATCCGCGGCTCGCCGAGGCGCCTCCCTCGAGCGGGCGGCACTGAGGACCTATCCCAATTGGTCTCCCACGCTGACGGCGCACGATCCCAACCGGGATAGGCCCTAGATGGCCGGCACCAGCTCCGCCCGTCCTGACGACCTCGAGGACTTCGCGCGCCGGAGCCGCGCCATCAGCCGCGAGCTGCAGGAGTCCGCCGCGCCGTTGGTCTCGATCTACAACGAGTTTCTGTCAGAGAACCATTGGGGTCACTTCGACGCCGGCTCGTTACTGCAGGGTTACCGAAAGTACATTCATGAGAACGAGTTCGACGCGGCCTGGGTGGCGACCGTTGCGGCCGCGTTCCGGCATGCGGGGGCCGGTGACGGGCTCGCGTGGCTTCCGGATGTGGCCATCAAGGCCAGCCTGCGCGCGGCGGGCCTGGATCGCGGCCGCAGGTCGGTCACGTTCGACGATCCGGTCGCCTACGGCTTTCCGCCGACCACGGGCTACGCCAACGACCCGATCAACACCGCGACCGGCAACTTCGTCACGCGTGAGCTGGATCTGGCCTGCGGCGGGCTCGCCGAGGGCCTGAGCTTCGCGCGGACCTACAACAGCCGCTCCGATCGCGTCGGTGCCTTCGGGCGCGGATGGGCGTCGTGGGCGACCGCGCGGCTCGTCGGTCGTCCCGCCGGCGCGGCGTACGTCGGGCCCGACGGCCAGGAGGCGCTGTTCGCGCGGATGGGGGACGGCTACGGACGCGTGCTCGGGATGGGGGCGCTTGTGGAGCCGCTCGGGTCCGGGCTGGCGCTGAGCTGGTTCGACGGCCGGCGCTGGGAGTTCGACGACGCCGGCCTGCCCGTCAGCGTGAGCGCCGGGCCAGGCACCGAGGTGCGCTTCGACCACGACGACGGGCGGCTCGTCGCGCTCGTGCACGGCGGGGGTCGTCGAATGCGGCTGGAGTGGGATGAGGAGATGGGGCGCATCGTCGCGCTCGCGGGCTCGGACGGGCGGCGCGTGTCGTACCGCTACGCGGCCTCGCTCGACCTGGTCGCGGTGGACGTTGCGAGCGCGATCCGGCGCTATGAGCTCGACGGCGCGGGTCGGGTCGCGTCGATCGTCGACGCGGACGGGGTCATCGAGGTCGCAAACAGCTACGACGACGACGGCCGCGTGCTGGAGCAGCTCTCCCCGTACCGTCGGCGGACGCAGATCGCCTACCTGCCCGGGCGCGTGGCGGTCACGATGGACGTCGACGGCGACGGGCCCGTCAACACGTACGCGCACGACGGCGCGGGCCGCCTGCTGGCGATCATCGACGGCGAGGACCGGCAGCAGTCGATGATCTACGACGAGCGGGGCAACCTCGTCGCGCTGACCGAGCGCAACGGCGCAGTGACGGTCCAGGAGTGGGACGACCGCGCGCGGCCCGTGCGTCGCGTCCTGCCGACCGGCGCCGAGCTGACGTTCGCATACGACGGCGCCGACCGGGTCGTCGAGATCGCCGTGAGCACCGGTGCGGTGACGCGGTTGTCATACGACGGCGACGAGCGTATTCCCGCGCAGATCGTCGACCCCGAGGGTGCGGTCACGCGGCTGACCGTGCGCGACGGCGTCGTGCGCCGCTTCGTGGACCCTGACGGCGTCGTCTTCGAGTTCGAGTCCGACGCCAACGGCGAGCCGGTGGCCGCGACCGACTCCGACGGCAACCGCGGACGGCTGGAGCGCGACGCCGCAGGACGCGTGATCGCCGCGATCACACCGCTGGGGCGGCGGACCGAGATCTCCTATGACACGCGCGGACTGCCGGCCGAGCGGCGCGATCCGGGCGGCGGCCTGTGGCGCTACGAGTACACCGCGGCCGGGCGCCTGGCGAGCGTGACCGACCCCACCGGCGCGCACGAGCAGCGCCGCTACGGCGAGCACGGCAGCGTCGCCACGCTGATCGACCCGCTCGGCCACGCCACCGTCCGCGAGTACGACGTGTACGGCAACGTCGTCGGGGTCGTCGAACCGGATGGCGCGCGCTGGGACTACGCCTACGACGCGCTCATGCGGCTGACGCAGATCGTCGATCCGGCGGGTGGGCACTGGCGGAACGAGTACGAGGTCAACGGCACGCTGGTCGCTAGGACCGACGCGGCGGGCGTACGGACGAGCGTCGCGGTCGACGCGTTCGGTCGCGTGGTGGGCGTCAGCGACGGGATGACGTCGGAGCACCTGGAGCTCGACGCGCTGGGGCGGACCGTCGCGCTGCTGCGCGGCCAGGACACGCGGACGCGCGCCGAGTATGACCTCTGCAATCGGCCGACGCTGATCGAGAACGCGACGGGCGCGATCACGCGATTGCAGTACACGCCCGGCGGCCGCGTCGCACGGGTGGTGTTCCCCTCTGGGCGGGTCGAGAGCTTCGAGTACGACCGCTGTGGTCGCGTGGCGGCGCGCGTCGATGGGGCCGGGCGGCGCTGGGAGCAGCAATACGACGCAGACGGGCAGATCGTCGAGTCGCGGATGCCGACTGGCGAGGTCGAGCGCCTGAGCTACGACGAGGGAGGCCGCCTGGCGGCGCGGTCGGCTCCCGGCTCCGGCGAGACGACGTATGAGTACGACGCGGTGGGGCGCGTCGTAGCGATCACCGACCGCGTCGCCGGGGCGCGCAGGTTCGGCTACGACCCGGCCGGCCGGCTCGTCGAAGCCACGGATGCCAACGGCGCGACGACGCGATTCACCTACAACGAGCGCGGCTGGGCGACGCAGATCGTCGATCCGCTCGGCGGCACGATCACGCGCCGTTACGACGCGGTCGGCCGCATCATCGAGCACATCGACCAGCTCCGGCGCAGCGCGACGATCACCTACGACCCGGCCGGGCGCCTGCAGGAGCAGATCGATGCGTCGGGCCGCACGCTGCGGCGGTCCTACGACAGCGCCGGCCGCATCGTGTCCTTCGGTCCCGCCGATGCGGAGGCGATCACGATCGAGTACGACGCGCTCGGGATGCCGATCGCGATCCGGGAGCCCGGCGCGATGGCGAACGGGCTGCGATGGGATGGGGATGGGCGCCTGGTCGAGCGCGTCCGCGGCAAGCTGTCGATGCGCTGGACGTACGACGGTGACGGCGAGGTTGCCGCGATCGCCTACCCGGACGGGACCGCGACGAGCTACGACCGCGACGCCGGCGGGTACGTGGTCGCCGCGCGGCATCCGGCGCTCGGGGCGATCGAGCTGCAACGCGACGCGGCCGGGCGGCTCGTCGGCGCGAGCGCCGATGGGATGCGCGCGCGATGGGGTTACGACGGCGGCGATCTCGTGGAGTACGAGATGCAGGCCGACGGTACGCTCCGGACTGCGCGGTTGCACCGCGACGCGGCCGGGCGGGTTGCGCGGGCAACGATCGACGGGGAGGAGCACGAGTTCGCCTACGACGCAGCCGGGCAGCTCGTGTCCGCCGTGAGCGCTGAGGGTGCACGGTCGTTCGGTTTCGACGCTAACGGGCGCCTCGTGCGCGAGGAATCGCCCGCGGGCGTCGTCGAGTACGCCTACGACACCGCCGGGCAACTGCTCGCGCGGTCAGCGGTCGGCGGTGGCGAGATAACGCGCTACGAGTACGACGGCGCGGGTCGGCGCGTACGCGAGGTCGGCGAGACTGTGGAGCGCCTGTGGATCTGGGACGCTCTGGGCCGGCTGGCGGGGATCGAGGGGGCCGAGCGGGTGCGGGTCGTCGTCGACGCGCTCGGCGAGCTCGCCGAGCTGGACGGCGCGCCGCTGATGTGGGACACCGCGCACCCGCTACAGCCGCTCAGGTGGATCGGCGGCGAGGCGGTGGTCGGCGAGGGCACGCCGTGGGCGCTGGCGGGCCGCGGCGGTGCGCAGTGGCTTGCGCCGGACTGGCAGGGGACGATCGGAGAGCTTCCGCGCGATCCGTGGGGAGCGCCACGCGGCCCGGTCTCGGGTGCGCGCCTCGGCTACCGCGGCGAGGTCGAGTTCGACGGCGAGACCTGGCTACGTCACCGCATATACGAGCCCGCCAGCCGCTCCTTCCCCCAGCCCGATCCGCTGCTGTCCATACCCGGGACCGCGGCGGCCGCGAACCCCTACCACTACGCCGCCAACAACCCGATCGGCCTGTCAGACCCGCTGGGCCTGCGACCTGTCACCGACGAGGAGCTGCGCGCCGCCCGCAACCACATGGGTCGCAACCCGCTGCAGACGCTCGGCGACGAGGTGGTCAAGACCGTGAAGGACGTTGGCGAGTTCACCTACAAGCACGCCGGTGCGCTGTCGGCGGTCGCCGCAACGCTTGCGCTGATCCCGCCGCTGACGCCGTTCCTCGCTCCGGTGTCGATCGGGCTGGGCATCGTCTCAGGGGTACAGTCCTACGCTCACCACGACTACGTTGGACTCGCGTTTGACGCCGCTGCGATCGTCCCCGGCGTTGGCGGCTATCTGAGGGGTGCACGTGCCATGAACGCCCTCAGGGCCGCGGAGGCCGAGGATGCCGTGCGCACGTCCTTGAGTCTCCACCCGTCGATCCGTGGGGAGGTCTCTCACGTGTGGAAGTCGCATATCGACGCGAAGGTCGCGAAGGCGGAGGCCAGCCACGAAGTGGGACGCATCATGGATCAGCAGGCGGCTGGCGTCGCGTCTGCCGCGGCCATACGCGCTGAGACGACGCCCGGGCACGAACACGAGACGCACAACCCGCTCGAATACCGCGACCCCCACGTACCCACGCCGGTGCGCCTCACGCCCGTCCATCCGTGACCGGATCCGAGCCCAGCCATTCGATTCACGTCGCCGTCGTGCGGTTCGTCAGCCGGTTCATCGGTGAGGCCGGCGTGGATCCAGACGATCGTATCGAGGGAGACGTCGCCTCCAGCGTGTACTGGGGATACATGATCAACATGGGCTGGGGGCTGCTCGCCGTTGGCTGGTTCCTCGCGCTAGTGGTAATCGGCGTTCCGCTGCAGTTCGTCTTTGGTGACCGGGTGGGCAACGTCGTGGCCTGCACCGTCGTGGGGGCGAGCTTCTTTTGCCTCGCCGGCTCCGCTGAGGCGGTGTGGCGTCGGTACGTCTACGTGCCGCGCGCGCGCCGGCTGGCGAACCGCGGCCGTCCCGATGCGTCTGAGGACGCGCTGCGGCGCTCGCTGCCGCCAAACACGAGCCTTGTGTTCCAGGCCGCGATCGGCGCCCTCGCGGTCGTGATCACCGCGGTGAACCTCTAGGTATAGACCTTTGATCAATGGCGCCCGGGCGTGCGCAGGATCTACCGCTCCACATTCGCCATCGTCGCCGCGGGATACCGGTCGCCGGCCGCGGCGCCAACCGGCATCGCCTCGTCGAGCGCGGCGAGCTGCTGCGGGGTGAGCTTGATGTCGGCGGCGGCGGCGTTCTCCTCGAGGTAGCGCACGTGCTTGGTGCCCGGGATCGGCACGACGTCGTCGCCCTGGTGCAGGAGCCAGGCGAGCGCGAGCTGCGCGGGTGTGCAGCCGACATGCTCGGCGATCTCTCGCACGCGCTCGACGAGGCGCAGGTTGGCCTCCAGGTTGTCGCCCTGGAAGCGGGGCTGGTAGCGGCGGAAGTCGTCCTCGGCGAGGTCGTCGACCGAGGAGTACTGGCCGGTGAGGAAGCCGCGGCCGATCGGGCTGTAGGGCACGATCGCGACTCCCAGCTCGCGTGCCGTGGGCACGATCTCCGCCTCGATCCCGCGCGTGAAGAGCGACCACTCGCTCTGCAGCGCCGTGATCGGGTAGACCGCGCAGGCCGCGCGGAGGGTCTGCGCACTGACCTCGCTGAGGCCGACGTGGCCGATCTTGCCCTCCTGCACGAGCTCGGCCATCGCGCCGACGGTCTCCTCGATCGGCGTGTCGGGGTTGCGGCGGTGCATGTAGTAGAGGTCGATGTGGTCGGTGCCCAGGCGCCGCAGCGACGCCTCGACGGCCCGCTTGGCGTACGGGCCGCTCGAGTCGATGCGCCGCGTGCCGCCCTCGCGGACGATGCCGAACTTCGTCGCGAGCTGGACCTCGTCGCGCCGGCCCGCGATCGCGCGGCCGACGAGCTGCTCGTTGTGTCCGGCGCCGTACGTGTCGGAGGTGTCGAGGAACGTCACGCCGAGTTCGAGCGCGCGATGGATCGTGGCGATCGACTCGTCGTCGTCGCCCGGGCCGTAGAACTCGGACATGCCCATGCAGCCGAGGCCGAGGGCGGAGACGGTGAGCGGGCGATCACGCCCGAGGGTGCGCTGATGCATGGGTTGACGCTGACAGGTGGCAGCCTCCGGTTAGTGAGGATCGTGTTGGCATGCGGTTGTGACCGCCCGCCCTCATCGCGCGGCCTCGACCTGACCGAGGGGCATGGTGGCCGGGACCGCTGCGGGCCGCCGCATCACGAGGACGACGACCGCCAGCGCAAGTGCGAGGAAGACCGCCGAGCCCGTCACCGACGTCCCGACGGCGTGCGCGAGCTCGTGGCGGGCGTCGGCCGTCGGCGCCGAACGCTCGGCCGCCGCGAAGACGGTGACGAGGATGCCGATGCCCAGCGAGCCGCCGAGCTGGTGCGCGACGTTGACGAGGCCCGACGCGGCGCCCGCGTCGCCGGCCGCGACGCCCGCGATGCCCGAGGAGGTCAGCGGCGTGAGCGCGGCGCCGATGCCGGCGCCGAGCAGCACCATCGGCACCGCGATCTGCGGGAAGTACGCCGCGCCCGCGGTGATGCGGCTCAGCCACGCCATCCCAGCCAGCGCGACGAGCAGGCCGGCGATCAGCAGCGTCGTCCCGCCGGCCCGCGCCGCGAAGCGCGGCACGGCGCGCACGACCCCGAACAGGACGGCCGTCATCGGCAGGAAGGCGATGCCCGACTGCAGCGCGCTGAAGCCGCTGACGCCCTGCAGGAACTGCGTGACGAAGAAGAACATCGAGAACATGCCGCCGACGACGAGGATCCGGGCGACGTAGGCGCCCACGCGCTCGCGGCTGGCGAACAGGCGCAGCGGCGTGATCGGCTGCTGCGCGCGCCGCTCCGTGAGCACGAACGCCGTCAGCAGGGCGACGGCCGCGGTGAACGCGGCGATCGTGCCGCGGTCGTCCCAGCCGCCGGCGGCGGCGCGCACGAAGCCGTACACGAGCGCGCTCATCCCGGCGGTCGATGTCACCGCGCCGGCGAGGTCGAAGTGGCCCGTCAGGCGCTCGGTCTCGACGAGGTGGCGCGGGACGAGCCAGATGAGCGCGATGCCGATCGGGACGTTGACGAACATGCCCCAGCGCCACGAGACCCAGGCGGTCAGCATCCCGCCGACGACGAGGCCGACGCTGCCGCCCGCGCCCGCGACGGCGCTGTAGAGCGACACGGCGCGCGTGCGCTGCGGCCCCTCCTGGAAGGTCGTCATGAGCAGCGCGAGCGTCGACGGCGCGGCGACCGCGGCGCCGACGCCCTGCAGTGCGCGGGCGCCCAGCAGCCAGGCGGGCGACTGCGCGAGCCCCGCAAGCAGCGACGCGCCCGTGAAGACGGCGATGCCGGTGACGAACATGCGCCGGCGCCCCAGCAGGTCGCCCGCGCGGGCGCCGAGCAGCATGAGCCCGCCGAAGGTGAGCGTGTAGGCGTTCTGGACCCACGAGAGGCCCGTCGGCGAGAAGCCCAGCGCGTCGTGGATCTGCGGCAGTGCGGTGATCACCACCGAGGCATCGAGGATGATCATGAGGTAGCAGGCGAGGACGATCGCGAGCACGGCGCCGGCGTCGGGCGTGGTGCGCGCGGGCCGGCGCCTGCGGGCAGCGATGAGCGAGATGGACGTCATGGAAAGGCGAGGTTCCCTTCGGGCAAGTGCAGCGGTGCTAAAGTGGAGGCTTCCTCCAGAAGATCAACGGAGGACGCCTCCGTTTCCCCCAGAGGAATATACGGAGGTACACTCCGGTTTGTCAAGTGGTCGAAGGAGACCCGTGCCATGACGAACATCGAGAACGACTCGCCCCTCCTCACCCAGCGCCCCAAGCGCGCCGACGCGCGTCGCAACTACGAGAAGCTCGTCGACGCGGCCCGCGCCGCCTTCGCGGAAGGGGGCACGTCCGCGTCACTGGAGGACATCGCCCGCCGCGCCGGCGTCGGGATCGGCACCCTGTACCGCCACTTCCCGAGCCGCCAGCACCTGCTCGAGGCCGTCTACGTCGACGAGGTCGAGGCGATCTGCCGCTCGGCCGAGGACTACTCGCAGCTCGAGCCGTGGGAGGCGCTGTCGGGCTGGCTGCACCGCTTCGTCGGCTTCGCCGCAACGAAGCGAGCGCTGGCCGAGCAGCTGTTCGAGTACATCGAGCGCGACTCGGAGGTCTTCCGCTCCTGCGGCGACGCCATCAACGCGGCCGGCGGGCCGCTGCTCGAGCGCGCGCAGGATGCGGGCGTCGTCCGGCCCGACACGAACTTCACCGACATCGCCCGCATGGTCGGCGGCATCTCGGTCATCCGCACGGCCGACGACGAGCAGATCGGGCGGATCCTCGAGGTGGCGCTGGACGGCCTGCGCTACCGGCCGGCGCGGGACGCCTAGGGCGACGCGCCGACCGCGACGCGTTCCGGTCCCAGCCACTCCCTCAGCGGCAGCCGCGCCCCGGCGGATGCCAGGTCCGCCACCGCCGGCGTCACCGCCGGGAGCGTCCAGACGTCCACCTCACCGCGGCGCGCGATCGTCGCCCTGTTCGAGCGCTCCATGACGCTCGGCTCGGCCGGCCACGGGGTCAGGACGACGGAGCGCACGTCGAGGCCCGCGGCGCGGGCAGCCGCAAGCGTCAGGAGCGAGTGGTTGATCGTCCCCAGGCCGGGGCGCGCCGCGATGACGAGCGGCAGGCCGAGGGCCACGGCGAGGTCGCGGACGTCGTGCTGCGGCGTCAACGGGACGAGCAGGCCGCCGACCCCCTCGACGACGAGCGCCTCGGTGTTCGCGCCCGCCGCCCGCGCGGCGTCCGCGAGCGCGTCGAGCGCCAGCTCCTCGCCGGCCAGCTCGGCGGCGAGATGCGGCGACACGGCGGGCGCGAACGTCGTCGCGCAGACGTCCCGCGCGCGCGTGCCGGTCGCGGCCGCGAGCAGCTCGTGGTCGGCCGGCCAGGCGGCGTCCGGCTCGGCGAGCCCCGTCACGACCGGCTTGAACGCTGCCACGCGCACGCCGTCGGCGCGCAGCGCCGCGGCGATCGCCGCCGCCACGACGGTCTTGCCGGCCCCCGTGTCCGTGCCGGTGACGAAGCAGCCCCGCAGCGACACGGAGCTACGCCGCCCGCGGCACCGACCGCGCCGTTGCCGCCTCCTCGCGCGGCGGCTCCTCGGCGTCGAAGAAGGCGCCGGGCGCCGCGGCCGTGTGCGCGGCGTCGTGGGCGAACGCCACCGGCATTGCCGTCGCCGGGCGAAAGCCGGCCTGCAGCGCGGCGCTCCCGAGTACGCGCGCGGCCTCGCGCAGCTCGTCCTTGGAGTGCGTCGCCATGACCGCGAGGCGCAGCCGTGACGTGCCCTCGGGCACGGTCGGCGGCCGGATCGCCTGCGCGAAGACGCCGCGCTCGAGCGCCGCCTCGCAGACGCGCATCGCGGTCTCCGCGTCGCCGACGACGAGCGGGATGATCTGCGTCGAGGAGCCCGCGACGTCGAAGCCTTCGCGCGCCAGCTCCGCACGCAGCACCGCCGCGTTGGCCTGCAGGCGCTCGACGCGCCGCGGCTGCTCCTCGAGCAGCTCCAGCGCGGCGAGCGCGCCCGCCACGGCCGGCGGCGGCGGGGCGGTCGAGAAGATGAGCGAGCGGGCGCTGTTCGTCAACAGCTGCGCGAGCTCAGCGTCGCAGGCGACGAACGCGCCGTATGCCCCCAGCGCCTTGCCCAGCGTGCCGACGACGACGTCGACGTCGCGCTCGAGGCCGGCCTCGGCGACGGCGCCGCGCCCGCCGGGGCCGAGGCAGCCCGTGGCGTGCGCCTCGTCGACCGCGACGCGCACGCCGTGCAGACGCGCGAGCGCGACGATCTGCTCGAGCGGGGCGATGTCGCCGTCCATCGAGAAGACCGACTCGGTGACGATCAGCGCCCCGCGCCTGCCCGCCTGCGCGAGGCCCCACGCAAGGTGCTCGACGTCGTTGTGGGCGTAGACGAACGTCTCCGCCCGCGAGAGCCGGCAGCCGTCGATGATCGACGCGTGGTTGAGCTCGTCGGAGAACACGACCTCGCCCGCTCGCGCGAGCGCGCCGACGACACCGAGGTTGGCGAGGTAGCCCGACCCGAACAGCAATGCCGCCTCGGTGCCCTTGAACGCGGCCAGCTGCTTCTCGAGCCGCCGGTGCACGGTCATCGTGCCCGACACCAGGCGCGACGCCCCTGCCCCGACGCCCCAGCGCGTGGCGGCGTCCGCGGCGGCCTGCCGCACGCCCGGGCTGTCCGCGAGCCCGAGGTAGTTGTTCGAGCACAGCAGCAGCACGGGGCGCCCGTCGAGCACGACCCTCGGTCCCTGCGGCCCGCTCACGAGCCGCGTGCGGCGATACAGGCCGAGCTCCTGCAGCTCGGCCAGCCGGGCTTGGATCTCGATCATGGCACTGCCCTCCGGCTCAGCCCCGCGTGGCTGCCGGGGTGGTGTTCGGCGCCCGATCGGGACGCGGCGGAACGTGCTGCTTGCGCGCGAAGCGCAGCTGCGTCGACGGGTCCCACAGGCGCAGCTCGAGACCCGTGAAGTCCGCCTCCGCCGCGTCGTCCTCCTCCGGCACCGGGGTCTCGCCCTCCAGCCACCCCGAGCGGTTGTCGGGCCGCGGTCGCGCGCCGTTGTCGGGCTGGCGCGCGACGTTGAGGCCGAGCTCCTCGAACATCGCGCGGTCCTCCTCGGGCGTGTTGCCGAGGGTCGTCAGGAAGTTGCCCATCATCACGCCGTTGATGCCGGCGCGGACGGCGAGCCGCTGCAGGTCGCCGATGTTCTCCACGCGCCCGCCGCACAGCCGGAAGAGCGCATCGGGGAGGATCAACCTGAAGATCGCGATCCACTTCACGGCCTCCCACGGGTCCATGTACTCGCGGTCGCCGAACTTTGTCCCCGCCCGCGGGTTGAGGAGGTTGATCGGCACCGAGGTCGGGTCCATCGCCGCGAGCTCGAAGGCCATCTCGACGCGCTGCTCGCGGGTCTCGCCAAGGTTGAGGATCCCGCCGACGCAGGTCTCCAGCCCCGCCTCGCGCACCGCCTCGATCGTTCGCAGCCGGCCCTCGTAGCGGACCGTCTGCGAGACCTCGGGGTAGTACGACTCGGCGGTCTCGACGTTGTGATGCACGCGCTGGACGCCGGCCTCCTTCAGGGCCTTCGCTCGCGCGACGCTCATGTGCCCGATCGACGCGCAGCGCTTGAGGTTCGTGTGCTCGGCGACCAGGCGCGTGCCCTCGAGCACCTTCTCGAAGTCGCGCTTGGAGAGCCCCTGGCCCTGCGTGACCATGCAGAAGCGATGCGCGCCCGCCGCCTCCGCCGCGCGCGCGTGCTCGAGGATCTGCTCGGGCTCCATCATCGCGTGCATCGGCGTCTCGGCGTCGGCGAAGCGCGACTGTGCGCAGAAGCCGCAGTCCTGCGCGCACCCGCCGGACTTCGCGTTGACCAGCGAGCACATGTCGGTCGCGTCCTCGAAGCGCTCGACCCGGACCCGCCACGCGCGCTCGACGAGCGCCTCGATCTCGCGGTGATCCTCCAGCTCGCCGAGTCGACGCGCCTCCTCCCGGGTGATGAGCGGTGGCATGCACGCCAGGGTTGCAGCCGCGCCGGACGGCTCGGCCGCCGAAGATCTGCAGCGCGACCGTGAGTGGTCAGGGCTTCACGCGCAGCGCCGACTGCGCGCGGCTGAGTCGCCGTCGAGCGAGCTCCACCACCTCGTCTGTCGAGCCGCAGGCCGTACACGCGTATATCCGCACCGGGCCGTCGAAGCTCGACGTCACGATCCGCCTGCTCGTCGGGCTGAAGATCGCGCGGTCAGCACCCGCAGGAAGCTGCCAGACGAGCTGACCTGTACTTGCCTGCCAGACCAGCGCCTGTTTGTCGTGGACGGTGACGGCGACCTGCGCATCGGGGCTGAAGATGTCACCGGGTTCGTCTGCGGCGTAGCCCTTCAGGACGCCTACGCGCGTGCCGCTCGACAGCTCCCACACCCGCGTCAGCTCGTCGCCGCTCGCGCCGAAGCTCGTGCTCGCCACGAACCTCCGGTCCGGGCTGAAGCGCACGCCGTACACGTCGTCGTCTCGCCCAAGAACGGCTACACGCTCGCCGCTCGATGTCTTCCAGACGCGTATCCGCCCATCCTTGCCGAGACCAGCGACGAGCTCCCCGTCCGCGCTGAACGCAGCGACGTCCACGGCACCGGCCTGCTTGCCCGGGAAGCCCACGCGCCGCCAGCTGTCGACCTGCCAGAAGGCTGTTGGCCTGAACCCCCCCGCCGCGAAGACGAACGTGCCGTCCGGGCTGAACGCCGCTATGGCCGGGCTCGTCCTGGAGCCGGCGCGCAACGCGGCGACGCTCGCACCGGTGGTCGCGTTCCAGACACGGAGCGTGCCGTCCCTATGACTGGTGACGACGAGCGTTCCGTCGGGGCTGAACGCGGCGGAGAACGCGCCAGGCGACGTCTCGCCGAGGTCGGCGAGCTTGCGCCAGGTTCTGGTGTCCCAGACAGAGGCCCCGTCCAGGCCGACGGTGAGAAACCGTTTGCCGTTCGCGCTGAAGCCCGCAGCGAAGATGCCGTGACGGGGAAAGCGTCTGTTGCGCGTCGCCGGCCGGCTGTGCTTCACGACGGCCGCCGGCTTCGGGCCGCGCAGCGCCTCCACGCTGCGCCCGTCGGCCATCCGCCAGACGCGCACGATCCCATCGCGCCCAGACGTGACGAGGAGCTGACCGTCTGGGCTGACATCGGTCGTCCCGGCAGTGTTCGCCCGAGCGGGCAACACCGCGACCGGTTGCTGACGACCGGTATCCCAGAGGCGGGCGCCGCCGTCGCCACTCGTGACGAGGCGCTTGCCGTCGGGGCTGAAGGCCGCGGTCAAGATGAAACCCTCCGAACCGGTCTCCGGCCGGCCGACGATGGCGACGGCCCGCGACGGCTTCGAGGCATCCCAGATCCTCGCCGTGCCAGTCGCTCCGCCGGTCACGATCCACACGCCGTCGGGGCTGAACTGCGCGGTGCTCACCTGGGAGCCGTGCTTCAGGGTGGCGCGATGCTTGCCGCCCTTCGTCTCGTAGACCTTGGCGGTGGTGTCGTCGCCCGCGGTGACGAAGCGCGTCCCGTCGCGGCTGAACGCCGCGCTGTTGATCGCACCCCCGCCGCCATCGCGCATGATCTTCACCAGTCGTCTACGCGCCAGATCCCAGAGCCGCGCTCGCCCGTCCGGAGTCACCGCCAGCACGGACCGCCCATTCGGGCTGAACGCCACGCTGACGTGTGGGACGAACAGATTGCGGGACAGGGGCCTTGTCGGTGTGCCGAGCACGACGATCTGGCGCTTGCTCGCGACGTCCCACACCCGGAGCCGGCTGTCCGGTTCGGCGGCGACGGCAAGCTTCCCGTCCGGGCTGAACGCCGCGCTCCGAATGGCGCGCCTGCCGTGCCCCAGGACGGCGAGTGGCTGCCAGCTCGACGCGTCCCAGACGCGGGTCGTGCCGTCCTGACCGCTGGTGAGGAGGCGCTTGCCGTCACGGCTGAATTCCGCGCTGTAGGCGGTGCCGCGGTGCCCGCGCAGCGTCTTGACGAGGCGCCAGCTCGACGTGTCCCACACGCGCGTCCTGCCGTCGCCGCCAACCGTGACGACACGCTTCCCCCCGGGGCGGAACGCGGCGTCCATCGGAAGGTCGTAACCATCCAGCTTCGCGCGGCTATGGCCCTGCAGCGTCGCCACGGATGCTCCATCCGCGACCCGCCACACGCGCGTCATACCGTCGCCGCTCGTCGCGGCGACGATCCGTCCGTCCGGGCTGAAGACGGCGGCGGGAACGGGGTGGCCATGGGCCGGCAGCACTGCGCTGAGCGACGGCTGGAATGCCGCGGCTCGAAGCGCCCCCGCGGCCCGCTCCGTCGGGGCCATCTGCATCGCCCTCAGCGCAAGCTTCGCGGCTTGATCGGGCGCGACGCGCGACCGTCTCAGCGCGGTGTCTGCGAGCTCGTTGGAGCGGGCCTTGTTGACCCGCGCCTCACGGCGCCGCGCTGCGTCCGAAGTGTTCTTGGCATCGAGCGCGACGAGTCCCAGCACCGTCACGGCGGCTGCGACGATCACCGAGACCAGCGCCACTATCCCGAACAGCCTGATCCGTCGGCGCTCCTTCCTGCGCTGCTGCTCGGCCTCTCGACGCTCGCGCCAGTCGAGGATCGGCGCCGCGAGCGCGTCGTGGTAGATCTCGTAGCTCGCCTCGCCCACGGGACGGAGGATGCGAACCTCGCCGGAGAGCGTCTCCAGGATCGGCTTCGCCACCGCTTCGGGAAGCTCGGCGTAGTCGGCTAGGTCCGATACGCTCTGCGCGATCTTCGTCCCGGAGGGCGTGACGAGGTGGTTGAAGAGCTCGGCCGCGATGTCCTGCGCGGCCGCCGGCAGCGCGCTCATCGCCGCGTCGAGGTGCGTGCGCACGATGCCCTGCGCGCCGCCGAGTGCCTGGAACGTCTCCAGGCGCAGGCACCGGGATCGCATTGCCATCTCCTCGTTCCAGAGACGGGTCAGCACGAGTTGCAGGTACGGCGTCTCGATGCGTGGGTGGTCCGCCGCGCGAGATACGTCGATCGTCCCGGCGCCCGCCCGGCCGACGACGACCTTGCCGGTCTCGACGTCGTCGAGTACCGACTCGACGAGCAGCGGCTCGATCGTGAAGCGCTTGCTCACGCGGCGGGAGTACTCGTCGAGCGGCATCTCGATCGCGGCGCGCGCCTCGCCGCGGTCGAGATGGTCGATGCGCAGGTAGTTGTCGAAGAGGCTCGGCAGCCGCCCCTTGAAGCGATCGAGCTTCGCGAGGGCATCCTCACGGATCGAGATGAGAAAGCTCACGCGGAGGTTCCGGCGGTTGACGGCATCCGCGAAGGCGTCTGGGAAGGTGTCGCCCTGTTCGTCTCGCGGGTGGTAGAGGAAGTACTCCTCGAACTGGTCGAGGACGATGAAGAGCTTGCCGCCGGCGCGCATCGCGCACGTCTCGATCGCCGCCGAGAGGTCCGCCGGCGCAGCGGGCGCAGGCGTCGCCGGTTGTCCCGTCACGTCCGCGACCGACTCGTACAGGGCTCGGACGAGCGCGCCGACCGGATCGTCGCGCCACGACCTGAACACGGTCACGGCCAGCCCGGGGCTGGCCGCGTCGTCCGCCGCCTGTCGTGCGCGCCGGCGCAGCTCGTGCAGGACGCCGGCGTGCAGCACCGAGCTCTTGCCGACTCCGCTGTCCCCGTAGAGCAGGGTGAGCCGGTAGGCCCGGAGGTTGTCGATGATGATCTCGCGCCACTCGTCGCGCCCGAAGAAGAACGGGGCATCTTCCTCGGTGTAGGGCACCAGTCCCTTGTACGGCGTCGTCGGGACGAGGAGCTCGCTCGCGGTCGGCGCGAGCGAGGTCACAGCGGTTGTCTCGCCTCGGTCGGGGCGATGCAGACACGGCGCAGGTCGTCGATGTATTCAGCCAGATCCACGTTCAGGATCTCGACGTTGCGCCTGCGCCAGAGCCGCGCCTCGAGCCGGGACGGGTCACTTTGGATCGCCCAGGATGTGAACTGCTCCTCGAACGGCAGCTCTCCCCAGATCCGCTGCAGGATCACCCGCAGATTCCAGTCGCTGAGGCTGTAGCCGAGGAACAGGAAGTGGCTTTCGCTCATCGCGGCCATGAGCGTGACCGGAAGAAGGTTCGAGATATCCTTCTGTGCCAGGTACTCGATGTAGTTGTCCTCGGTGATCACGTAGCTGTCCTGGCTGGGATCCGCCCGATCGACAGCACCGTGGATCTTGAGAATCACCGTGCGGACGTCCAGTGCCAGCTCGCGGTAGCGGTTCGGCTCCTCGATGAACCGGATCTCACCGTCTGGACGGCGGTGCGCGAACTTGCCGCGGTTCGGGCCCTTCGCGACGTAGGTGACGAGATCGAACTGCTCGTCGGCGCGCTCGAACGCGCATTCGAGCGCGTCGTCGTAGTTCGTCGTGACGATCAGCTGGTAGGTCGCTGGGTGACCCTCCTCGCGCCAGGCTCGCACAGCTCTCGGAACCGCGGCCAGGAACGTGTGGAGCTCGTTCGGCTCGTACTGGCGGGTGAACAGCTCGTGCAGTTCCTCATAGAGCACCGTGCCACCGGTGACCGCCTGGATGTACTGGGAGACCCGCAGCAGGTCCTGCGCCTCACGCGTGGGATAGGCGTAGCTCTCGGCGAGATACGCCGCCAACTCGCCGCCGCTCGGCAGGTAGCGGCCGTTCCGCCAATCCGCGCCGCTCGGGCGACCACAGAGGTTCGCGCCCGCGCCGAGAAACGGCACCACCCGTCCCTCGCGCAGGCGGCGCGAGACGACACGGCAATGAGCCGCGAGCTCCTCGTTCACCATCGACTCCACACGGCATCGCTCCCCATCGGGCTGCCTCGGTCAGACTGGAAGAGCGCGTAGAGCGTCGAACTGATACAGCCCCACGATTGCGACCCGCCTTGGCCGGTGAGGGAAGCATCCCTTCTTCTGGCCGGAAAAGCGAACTTCTCGTTCAGCTCTTAACAGGGAACTCGCGCGCGAGGAACGCCGCCGTCAGCTCCCACGCGGCGGCGCGGGCGTCAGGGTTGTGGAACATCGGCGCCAGGTGGTTGTCGAACGCGTGCCCGGCGCCCTCGTGGACGTGGCACTCGATGCTGGCGTGTGCGGCCGCCATCGCCGCGACCGCGTCCACCTGCTCGCGCGGGATGAAGGGGTCGGCCCCGCCCCAGTGCATGATCGTCGGGCAGGCGATCGCGCCGGCGCGATCGAGCGCGGCCGGGATCCCCGAGCCGTAGTAGACGACGGCGACGTCCGGGTCGGCGTTGACAGCGACCTCATAGGCGATGGTGCCGCCGAAGCAGAAGCCGATCACGCCGGCCCTGCCGTCGGTCACCTCGGGCAGCGCGCGCAGCGTCTGCAGCGCGGCGATCGCATCGCCGACCGCTGCTGCGAGGTCCAGCTCCGCCACCGCCTCCCTGCCCGTCCGCACGCCGGCCTGGTCGGGGCGCAGCTCGAGGCCCGGCTGCGTGCGCCAGAAGAGATCGGGCGCGAGCACGACGTAGCCCATGTCGGCCAGGCGCCGCGCGCTCGCACGCACGTAGTCGTTGACGCCGAAGATCTCATGGATGAGGAGCATGCCGCGCCCGCGTCCGCTCGCCGGCAGCTCGAGGTGGGCGTCGCACGCGCCGTCGCCGGTCTCGACACGCGTGGCCGGGCTCACGGCGATCCCTCGAGCTCCAGCAGCAGCGGCGCGTGGTCGGACGGCTTGGAGCCCTTGCGGTAGTCGCGCGCGATCCCGCAGGCGACCAGCGATCCCGCGAGCGCGTCGCTGGCGAGCAGGAGGTCGATGCGCAGCCCCATCCCACGGTGGAAGTGCCCCTGCCGGTAGTCCCACCACGTGTGCTGCACGTCGTCCGGGTGCAGCCGGCGGTAGGCGTCGACGAGATGCCCGGCGGAGAGGATCTCCTCGACGCGCGAGCGCTCCTCGGGCGTGACGTGGGTCGATCCGACGAACGCGGCCGGGTCGTAGACGTCGAGGTCGGTCGGCGCGACGTTGAAGTCGCCGCCCACGAGCAGCGGCACCCCGTCTGGCCGCGGCGCGGCGACGCGCAGCGCCGCCGCGTCGAGGAACGCGAGCTTCTCCTCGAACGTGGGCGAGCCGACCGCACGGCCGTTGGGGACGTAGACGCTCACCACCCGCAGCCCGCCGACCGTCGCCTCGATCCAGCGCGCCTCGTCGCCGCGCAGCTCGCCCGGCAGCCCCACGACCGGATCGGCGAACTCGAGCTCGGCGCGCGCGACGATCGCGACGCCCGCCCAGCGCCCGGCGGAGTGGTGCACGGCGTGGTATCCGCCCTGCGCGAGCTCGTCGACCGGGAACGCCGCCGCCTCGCACTTCGTCTCCTGCAGGCAGACGACGTCGGGCGCGTGCTCGGCGAGGAACTCGAGCACGCGCGGCAGCCGGACCTTCAGCGAGTTGACGTTCCAGGTGGCGACCTTCACGGGCCGGGAAGGCTACGCTGAGACGCGATGCAGGAGGCGATCCGCACCGTGCTGGAGGAGAGCGCGACGTGGGCCGTCGTCGGTTGCTCGCCCGATCCCCGCCGCGACAGCCATCGCATCGCCACGCTGCTGCAGCGCCGCGGCAAGCGCGTCATCCCGATCAACCCGCATGTGCGCGCGATCGTCGGCGAGCCCGCCTACCCGTCGCTCCACGACCTCCCGGCCGGCACGCAGGTCGATGTCGTCGACATCTTCCGCCGGGCCGACGAGGCCGGCACCCACGTCGACGAGGCGATCGCGATCGGCGCGCGGGCCGTCTGGATGCAGCTCGGCGTCGTCGACCACGCCGCCGCGGCTCGCGCGCGCGAGGCCGGCCTGCTGGTCGTCATGGACCGCTGCCCGGCAATCGAGTGGCCGCGGCTCGCGGCGGCGTGACGCCGGCACTGAACGTTCAGCGCTCCCGGGCGACGACTGACTGCAACATTTCAGTTGAGTCCGCGTGCGGTGCGTGATAGACCACCTTCTGTGCCGCCGCGGCCGACGACCAGGGGGATGACATGATGCGAACGGTTACTGCCGCGCCGACTCGGTGACCCCGACGCGTGAGTGAACGCAGCGACATGCCGCCGCGCTTGTCGAGCGAGAGCATCGGCAACCTCGTGGCGCCGCTCGCCGAGAAGCTCGACCAGACGGTGGGTTGGGACCGGCTCCCCCCGAACCTCGGGATGCTCGTGCTCCTCGGTCTCCGCCAGCGGCTGCGCCAGCGCAACCTCTACGACGCGGAGTCACCCCCTCGACAGGCCAACAGTGCAACGGCAGCACCGCCTGCGCAGCTGCCGGACGCACGCACGGTGGATGGCAGCCGCACCGACCCCGACGATCCGCGCATGGGGTCCGCTGGCATGGGGTTCGCGCGCAATGTGCCGCCGGTGTTCGAAGACGCGAAAAAGATCAAGAGCCCGTGCCCTTGGGTCATCAGCGAGCGGCTCCTGGCGCGCAACGGCACGTTCTATGCGGCCGAAAGTCTCAACCTCCTCGCGGCGGCCTGGCTGCAGTTCGAGGTCCATGACTGGTTCGTGCACCAGACGGACCGCCAGAACCCGGCGTACCTCGAGCGCACGCACGACCTGCCGGACGATCAGCGCCGCGAGCCCGCGCCGCTGGCGCGGGGCCCCGCCGCCGACGGTCGGTACGCGCCGTTCATCAGTGACCAGACGCACTGGTGGGATGCGTCGCAGCTGTACGGCGCGACCGGGGATTTCACGCGGGCCATTCGAGACGGTGACGGCAGGGTGAAGGTCGACTTCGAGCTGCTTGAGGCGATGGAGCGGTTCATGGAGCGCTCGCCCGAGGGTGTGGCCCCCGCGGTGCCGAATCTCTGGATCGGCACCGCGCTGTTACACATCCTCTTCGCGCGGGAGCACAACGCGATCTGCGACCGGCTCCAACACGAGGATCCCAGCCTGAAGGACGATCGCCTGTACGACAAGGCACGGCTCGTCAACGCCGCCATCATGGCCAAGATCCATACCGTCGAGTGGACGCCGGCGGTCATCGCGCATCCGGCGACGGCACGCGCCATCCATGCAACGTGGTCGGGGTTCTTGTCCGCTGACCATCGCAGGCAAACGGGCCGCGGCGTGCCTGACGAGATCCTGCACGGCGTCCCCGGGTCTCAGCTGAGCCATGACGGCGCGCCGTACGCGCTGACCGAGGAGTTCGTGGCGGTGTATCGCATGCATCAGCTGCTGCCGGATGAGGTGAAGTTTCACAGCGTTGCCGACGGCGGCGATCTCGAGAAGATGCCCTTCGCCGATCTCGCCGTCGGACGTGACGCGCTCGAGCGACCACGCGAGCGGCTGCAGACGATCGGGCCGGGCAACGCCTACTACTCGCTCGGCATCGCCCATCCGGGCCAGATCACGCTGCACAACTACCCCGACTTTCTGCGGGAGTTCACGTCGGTCGACGGCGACAAGCTGGACGTCGGCGCCATCGACATCTTCCGGACACGCGAGGCCGGAGTCCCGCGCTACAACAACTTCCGCCGCCTCTTCCGGCTCCGGCCGGCGTCGAGCTTTCAAGACATCGCCAACGGCAACCCGGCGTGGGCGCATGAGATCGAGGACGTCTACGAGGGCAAGCTCGAGGACGTCGACCTCCTCGTCGGCATGTTCGCAGAGCGCAAGCCGGCGGGGTTCGCGTTCAGTGACACGGCGTTTCGCGTGTTCCTGCTCATGGCGACGCGCAGGCTGCGAAGCGACCGCTTCTTCACCAGGGACTACACGCCGGAGGTCTACACCCGGACGGGCCTGGAATGGATCGAAGGCGCCACGCTCGCCGGCATGCTGCGCTACCACTATCCCGAGCTGAGAGAGGTGCTGTTGACGGTGAGAAA
>DASWQM010000035.1:0-10292 GCA_036403675.1 Solirubrobacteraceae bacterium
CTGCTCGCGCGCGTACGCCTCGACGAGCTCGATGAGCTCGGGCGGCCGGCCGGAGAACTCGAGGTAGCGCAGCGTCTCGGCATCGATCGGGAAGATCGCGCACGTCGAGCCGAACTCCGGGCTCATGTTGCCGATCGTCGCCCGGTCGGCGAGCGGCAGCGACGCGAGCCCCTGCCCGTAGAACTCGACGAACTTCCCGACGACGCCGCGCTCGCGCAGCATCTCCGTGACGGTCAGGACGAGGTCGGTCGCCGTCGCGCCCTCGGGCAGCTCGCCGCGGAGCTTGAACCCCAGCACCTGCGGGATGAGCATCGGCATCGGCTGGCCCAGCATCGCGGCCTCGGCCTCGATGCCGCCGACCCCCCAGCCGAGCACGCCGAGGCCGTTGATCATCGTCGTGTGCGAGTCGGTCCCGACGAGCGTGTCGGGGTAGGCGACGCCTTCCTCCTCGTCGACGAACACCACGCGCGCGAGGTACTCGAGGTTGACCTGGTGGACGATGCCGGTATCGGGCGGGACGACAGCGAAGTTGTCGAACGCGTCCTGGCCCCAGCGCAGGAACGCGTAGCGCTCCTCGTTGCGCTCGAACTCACGCTCGGCGTTGCGGGTGAAGGCGTCCCGCGAGCCGTAGGCGTCGACCTGCACGGAGTGGTCGATGACGAGCTCGGCGGGGACGAGCGGGTTGATCATCGCCGGGTCGCCCCCCATGTCGGCCATCGCGTCGCGCATCGCGGCGAGGTCGACGACCGCCGGCACCCCCGTGAAGTCCTGCATGACGACCCGGGCGGGCGAGAACGCGATCTCCTTGGACGGCTCGGCGGCGGGGTCCCAGCTCGCGAGCGCCTCGATGTCGGCTGCCGTCACCGAGCCGTTGGCCTCCGTACGCAGGAGGTTCTCGAGCAGGACCTTCAGCGAGAAGGGCAGGCGCGCGACGTCGAAGGCGTCCTGCAGCGCGGCGAGGCGATAGATCTCGACGGTGCGGTCCCCGACGGTGAGCGTGCCGCGGGCGTCGAAGCTGTTGGTGGACAATCGGTTTCTCCGGATGATGCGCGTCTGGAAGTGGCCTATGAGTCTGCCAGTCCCGGTCAGGTAGGTAGGTTTTCGAGTGCGGCGGGCGTGCGCCGCGGCGGCGGACACCGTAATTTCCGTGTTATCTCTGCGGCGCCGATCGTCGTGGAACATGCAGCACGTGGGAGCGGGATGAGCGACGGGCGTGGTCCGGGACTGGTCGGTCGTCAGCGCGAGCTGGAGGAGCTCGACGCTGCGCTGGACGTCGCGCTCGCCGGGCGTGGTGGGCTCGTCGTGCTCACCGGGGAGCCGGGCATCGGCAAGACGGCGCTGGCGCGCGCGTTCGTGGAGCGCGCGGCTGCGCGCGGGGCGTCCTGGACGTGGGGCACATGCTGGGACGGCGGCGGCGCGCCCGCGTACTGGCCCTGGGTGCAGATCGTGCGCTCTCTTGCTCGCGCCGAGGACGTCGCCACGCTTGGCGAGCTGCTCGGCGACAGCGCTCCCTGGCTCGCGAGCCTGCTCCCGGAGCTGTCGCACACGTTCGCTACGCCGGGACACCAGACGGCGATGGACTCCGTGCAGGCCCGCTTCCGGTTCTTCGACGCGCTCACGAGCCTGCTCTCGGGCGCCGCCGAGCGCCGCCCGCTCGTCGTCGTGCTCGACGACCTGCACTGGGCCGACGCGTCCTCGCTGTACGCGCTGGAGTTCGTCGCGCGCACGCTGCCCGACATCCCGATGCTCGTCGTCGCCGCGTACCGCCACGTCGAGGCCCACGCGCGCGACGAGCTCGCCGCCGCGCTCGGCGGCCTGGCGCGGATGGCGACGCGGCTGCCGCTCGAGGGCCTGGATCGCGACGCCGTCGCCCGCCTCGCGGCCGACCGCGCGCGCGGGCTCGGCGCCGGCGAGCCCCAGGGCATCCCGCCGCGGCTCGTCACCGCCGTGCACGAGGCGAGCGCCGGCAACCCGTTCTTCGTCGACGAGCTCGTACAGCTGCTGGCCCGCCAGGGGCGGCTGCACGACGCCCGCGCGCAGGGCCGCCCGCTGCCGCTGCCCGACGGCGTGCGCGACGCGATCCGCCGCCGCCTCGCGTCGCTCGACGCGGCGTCGATCGAGGCGCTGAGCGCGGCTGCCGTCATCGGTGCCGAGTTCCGGGTGGCGACGCTCGCGAGCGTGCTGCGCGTACCGCCGGCCGAGATCCTCCAGCGGCTCGAGGCGCCGTATCGCGCCGGCTTCGTCGTGGTGCTCGAGCCTGCGTGCTTCACCTTCCAGCACGCGCTGGTGCGCGACACGCTGCTGGAGAGCATCGGCGCGACCCGCCGCGCCCATCTGCACCGCGTGACGGCCGAGGCGCTCGAGCAGCTCCACCGCGACGATCCCGAGCCGCACCTGGCGCCGATCGCCCACCACTTCCTCCACGCCGCCGCGGAGGGCGGGGCCGAGCGCGCGGTGCAGTACGCGGCGCGTGCCGCGCAGCGGGCGGTCGATCAGTTCGCCTACGAGGAGGCGGCGCGCCTGTACGAGCGCGCGTTCGACGTCGCCGCATCGCTGCCGGCGGACGACGCGCGCGCGTGCGAGCTGCAGCAGGGGCTGGGCGAGGCGCTCATGCGCGCGGGCGACGTCGAGGGTGGCCAGCGCGCGCTGCGCACGGCCGCCGAGCATGCGCGGCGCCTGGATGATCCGCAGCGACTCGCGCAGGCGGCGCTGGCGAGCACGCTCGGCACGCTGTCGCCCGGCCTCGTCGAGGGCGAGCTCGTCACGCTGCTCGAGGAGGCGCTCACGCGCCTGGACGCGGTGCGCCGCGACGACGCGCGGCAGCGGGCGCGCGAGGACGCGCTGCGCTGCCGCCTGCGCGTGCAGCTCGCGCACGCGCTGTACTGGTCGCCGCAGCGCGAGCGGCGCGAGCAGCTCGTCGACGAAGCGCTGGCGCTCGCGCGCGCGATCTTCACGGGGCAGGCCGCGCAGACGTCGCGCGATCAGCGCGCGCTCGCGGATCGCACGCTCGCGTTCGCCCTCGCGCAGGGCTTCGTGGCGGTCTGGGGGCCCGACACGGTGACCCGCGGGCTGCCGATCTCGATGGAGGCGCTCGAGCTCTGCGAGCGCACGAACGACGCTGAGCTTGCGATGCAGGTTCGCCTGTGGCGCATCAGCCTCCTCCTGGAGCTCGACGATCCGGTCCGCGCCGACGAGGAGATCCAGGCATTCCTCGGTACCGCCCGGCGGCTCGGCCAGCCGCGCATGCTGCTCTTCGATCCGCTGCACCGCGCGATGGCCGCCCACCTGCGCGGCGACCTCGAAGCCGCCGCCCGCTGCACGGCCGAGGCCGAGGCGCTGGCGCGCGACGTGCCGGGCTCGCTGGTCCCGTTCGTCAGCGACGAGCAGACGTTCGTCGTGCTCCGGGCGCAGGGACGCCAGCGCGAGCTCGAGCCGCTCGTGCGCAAGAACGCCGACCGCCTGCCGGCGCTTCGCCGCTGGCGCTGCGGCCTGGCGCTCGTGCTCGCCGAGCTCGGCCGCGAGGAGGAGGCACGGCGCGAGCTCGAGCACCTCGCCGCGGCCGGCTTCGACGACATCTCGCGCGACGGGCTGTGGCTCGTGGCGATGTCGCTGCTGGCGGAGCTCTGCGCGCTGCTCGACGACCGCCCACGCGCGCAGCGCCTGTACGAGCTGCTGGCTCCCTACGAGGGCCGCAACGTGGTGTCGATGGGCGTCGCCTACCTCGGGCCGGTCGCGCGCTACCTCGGGCTGCTCGCGATGACGAGCGGCGAGACCGAGCGCGCGCTCGGCCACCTCGAGAGCGCCCGGTCGGCGGCCGAGCGGATGGGCGCGCGGCCGACGATCGTGCTGACCGCGCTCGACGCCGCCGAGGCGCTCGTGCGCCGCGGCGCGCCCGGCGACGCCAGGCGCGCCCGCGCGCTCGTCGACGGCGTCGAGCAGGCCGCGGTACGCCAGGGGCTGGCCGGCGCGGTCGAGCGAGTGGCGAGCCTCCGCGGCCGCCTGGAGCCGGCCACCGGCGCCGCCAACGGCCACGGGCAGGCGAACACGCTGCGCGCGGTGTTGCGGCGCGAGCAGGACGTCTGGCGGATCGACTACGCGGGACGCAGCGTCTGGCTGCCGGACGCGAAGGGACTGCACCACCTCGCGGCGCTGCTCGCGAGCCCGGGCACGCCGATCGCGGCCGTGCGCCTCGCCAACGGCGCGCCGAGCGCGAACCCCGCCGGCGTCCGCGCGGCGCAGCGCGAGCGGGCCGCCGAGCTGGAGGAGGAGCTCGATGAGGCGCGCGCCTTCAACGATCCGGAGCGCATCGCGCGGGCGACCGAAGCGTTCGAGGCGCTGCTCGCCGAGCTGCCGGAGACGGCCGCGGGCACGGGTCCCGCCGGCGAGCGCGCCCGCCTGAACGTCACGCGTGCGATCCGCGCCTCCGTGCGGCGGATCGCCGAGCACGAGCCCGAGCTGGGACACCTCCTGGACAGCGCGATCCGTACCGGCTCCTCGTGCACGTACGAGCCCGATCCACGCGTTCCGCTCGACTGGGAGGTGCGGGGCTAGCCGTAGCCGGTACCAGCCATTAGGGTGAGCTCGGGCTGGGAGTGGAGCGCTGCGACTGAGAAGCTGACCATGGGCACTGCGTCGGGCGACGGCCCGCTCGTCGGACGTGAGCGCGAGCTGCAGGAGCTGCTGGAGTCCCTGGCGGATGCCATGCGCAGGCACGGTGGCGTGCACCTCGTCATCGGCGACCCCGGTGTCGGCAAGACGCGCCTGGCGGCGGCGCTCGGCGAGCACGCCAAGAACGCCGGCGCAGCCGTCGTCTGGACCCGCGGCTGGGACAGGGCTGCGCCCGCCTATTGGCCCTGGGTCGAGGTCGTGCGCAGCCTCTGCCGCGGCGTCGACGGCGACGTGCTGCGACGCGAGCTGGGCGCCAGCGTGTACGAGCTCCTGCGTCTCGCGCCCGAACTCATCGAGCGGCTCCCGCCCCCGCTGCGCCTCTTCTCGGTGACGGCGGGCCCCGAGACGTCGGAGATCGCACGCTTCTCGCTCTTCGACGCACTCGTCGCGCTCCTGCGCGCGCGCAGCGCCGAGCGCCCGGTGGTCGTGCTCATCGACGACCTGCAGTCGGTCGACGAGAGCTCGCTGCTGGCGCTGGACTTCGTCTCGCGGATGCTGCGCGACGCCGCCGTGCTGATCGTCGCCACGATGCATGAGCGGACGCCGCGGCGGACGCCGGGGGTGCAGGCGGCGCTGGCGAACATCGCGCGCGCCGGGCGCCGGCTCGTGCTCGGCGGACTCACGCGCGAGGCGATCGCCGAGCTCGTCGAGCTGACGAGCGGCGCGAGCGCACCCGCGCGCCTCGCGCAGGCCGTCCACGCGGTCACCGAGGGCAACCCGTTCTTCGCGCGGGAGGTCCTCGCGCTGCTGCTCGCCGAGGGGCGCCTCGACGATCCGCCCGAGGAGCTGCCGCTGCCCGACGGCGTGCGCGAGACGATCCGCCGGCGCCTGGAGCCGCTTGCGCCGGACGCGCTCGACACGCTCGGGCTCGCGGCGATCATCGGCCGCACGTTCAGCCTGCCGGCGCTCGAGCGCGCGTCGCCGCTGGACCGCGACAGCGTGCTGGCGGCGCTCGACGCCGCCACCGACCTCGGCCTCGTCGTCGCCGTGCCGTCCACGCTGGGCCAGTACCGCTTCGGCCACGGGCTGATCCGCGAGACGCTGCTGGCCGGCACGCCCGCGGCGGTCCGGATGGGCGCGCACCGCGCGGTCGGCGAGGCGCTCGAGCAGGTCTATCGCGGGGCGATCGAGTCCCACCTCGCCGAGCTCGCGCACCACTTCCTCGCCGCGGCGCCGCGCGGCGACCTCGCCAAGGCGGTCCACTACGCGGAGCGCGCGGCGCAGCGCGCGCTCGACGACCTTGCCTACGAGCAGGCGGCGACGCTGTTCGGGCAGGCGCTCGAGGCGCTCGAGCTGCTTCCCGCGGACGTGCCGCGGCGGGCGGCGCTGCTGCTCGGGCTCGGCACCGCCGAGTCACGCGCGGGCCGGCCGACGGCGCGGGCGACGTTCGAGGCCGCGGTCGCGGCGGCGCGCACGATCGGCGCCGACGAGATCCTCGCGCGCGCGGCGCTCGGGATCGCGCCGTTCGCGCTGACGCCGGGATACGTCGACGACGCGCACATCGCGCTGCTCGGCGAGGCGCTCGAGCGCGTCGGCCCGGGCGACAGCCCGCTGCGCGTGCGCCTGCTGGGCTCGCTGGCAGTCGCGCTGTACTGGTCGGACACGGGCCCGCGGCGGGCCGAGCTCGCGCGCGAGGCGCTCGACATGGCGCGGCGGCTGCGCGACGACCCGACGCTCGTCTTCGCGTTCTCTTGCGCGCAGCTGGCGACCACCGGCCCCGACACCACCGCGCAGTCGGCGCGCTGGCTGAAGCGGCTGTTCTCGATCAGCGACCGCGCCGGCGAGAACGTCATGACGCTCGCCGCGCGCAGCCGCTACGTCGACGTGCTGCTCGAGCTCGACCAGCTCGCCGCGGCGGACATGGCGATCGAGACGCTCGAGCGTCTCGCGGACGAGGCGCGCGACCGCCTCGCGGCGGCGTTCGTGCCGCTGCACCGTGCGCGGCGGGCGGCGCTCGAGGGCCGCTTCGAGGACGCGCACGCGCTCGTCGACGAGGTCGCGGCGATCAGCAACGAGCTGTCGGCAACCACGATCCCGATCACGATCGCGTCGCAGAGGGTCGTGCTGAAGTGGCTGCAGGAGGGCGCCGCGGCGATCGGCGAGCAGGTGCGCGCGTATGCCGACGGGGCGCCTGCGCAGCCGTGCTGGCGTGCCGGGCTCGCCGCCTCGCTCGCCGCCGGCGGCCGCGCCGAGGAGGCCCGGCTCGAGTACGAGCGCCTCGCGGCGGACGGTTTCGCGACCGTGCCGCGCGACAACCTCTGGCTCGCCACGATGGCGCTCCTCACCGAGACCGTCGCGGCGCTGGAGCTGCGCGGCGGCGCGGCGGCGATCTACGCCGAGCTCGCGCCGTTCGCCGCGCGCAACATCGTGCTGCCGACGTCGGCGTTCCTGGGGCCGGCCGAGATGTGGCTCGGGATCCTGGCGCGGGTGCAGGGCCGCCACGCCAAGGCGCTGGAGCACCTCGCCGCCGCGCGCACGTCGGCGACCCGCAACGGCGCGCGCACGTGCCTCATGCGGATCGCGGTCGAGGAGGCGACCGCGCTGCTCGCGGTGGACAGGGCGGAGGAGCGCGAGCGGGCCGCCGCGCTGCTCGAACAGACCGCCGCGTCGTGCGAGGACATGCGGCTGCACGCCATGCTCGCGCGGATCGCGCCGCTGCAGGCGCGAGTCGCCGCGGCCCCGCCCGCCGCGGCCCTGGCGCCGACGCCGGCCGCGAACGTCGAGCGCGTCACGACGTTGCGGCGGATCGGCGACGTCTGGATGATCGACGACGGCAGCGGCCCGCTGCACATCAGCGACGCCCGCGGCGTCCGGCTGCTCGCGCTCCTGCTCGAGCGGCCCGGCCGCGAGGTCCACAGCCTCGAGCTCGTCGCCGCGGTCGACCGCATGTCGGCGGAGCCATCCGGACCCGCGCCATCCGCCGGGCAGGAGGCCGCGGGCGGGTCGGGCCTGCAGCGCGGCACCGGGCCGGTGCTCGACGCCGCGGCAAAGAGCTCCTACCGTGCGCGGATCGCCGCGCTCGGCGACGAGATCGCCGAGGCGACGCGGCGCGGCGACGAGAAGCGCGCTGCTCGCGCGCGCACGGAACGGGAGTTCGTGACCCGGGAGCTCGAGCGAGCGCTCGGCATCCGCGGGCGTGACCGCGACGCCAACTCGGACGCCGAGCGGGCGCGGGTGAACGTCACCCGGGCGATCCGCTCGGCGATCAAGCGGATCGCGGGCTACGACGCGGAGCTCGGAGCCGAGCTGAAGGCCGCGGTGCGGACCGGGGCCTTCTGTGCCTACGAGCCCGATCCGCGCCGACCGCGCCGCTGGCGGATCGAGGACGGCACGCCGCGCTGACGGGCGGTTCCGGTCTGAACGGGCCCGTTCACTGCGGACGCACACCGTTCACGCGTTCGTCACGCCCCGTCTGCATGGACGCTTGGGCAGAGCACACCTTCCTCTTCGCCGACATCGTCGGCTTCACCGCCTTCACCGAGCGTGTCGGCGATGACGCCGCCGCCGACGTCGCCGTCGCCTTCAAGTCCGCGGCCGGGCACGCCGCGGACATGCCGGGCTGCGAGGTCGTCAAGGACCTCGGCGACGGCGTGATGATCCACGGCCGCGACGCCGTGAGCGTCGTGATGCTCGCCCTGCGGCTCGCGCACGAGCTCACCGGGGAAGGCTGGTGCCCGCCGGTGCGCATGGGCCTGCATTCGGGCACCGCTGTCCAGCGCGACGGCGACTGGTACGGCTCGACGGTCAACGTCGCGGCGCGTCTGGCGGCGTCCGCGGGCCCCGGTGAGGTCCTCATGAGCGTGGAGACCCGCGACCGCCTCGCGACGGGCGCCGGCCTGACGATCGCCGACCGCGGCCCCCGCAGATTCAGGGACGTCGCCGCGCCGCTGGCCGTCTACGCCGCCGCGTAGCAGGCTCCGTCTACGCCGCCCGCGTCCGCGTCGCACGCACGCTGCAGGGTGCTGCGCGGATGCCCGTCGCGCGCGCCGGTGGTAGCAGGCTGGACGCAGAAAGAAGAAAGGACGCCACGGGGAAGAGGCGCCCTTTCTTCTGGTAGGCGCGAAGCTCCGGATGCGTCAGGGGAGCTTCGATGATTCGGGTGGCTTATCCCTGCCTGTCGTCTCCCTCAGGGCGTGAGCTGAGAGGGAACGTCGTTCATTTGCCATGAACGACGCGATCTGTGGAGGTCCCGCGCGGCGCCTTGCGCCGAAACCTGCTCGCAGGAGCCGCGGGCCGGTCGCCGCTCGGCGGGGCCCGCTTCAGACACCGGCGTCGTCGGCGCGTCACTCACCCGCCATAGGGGACATCGGTCCTACGACGGCTGGGTGCAGGTGCGCTTACCATGCGCAGATGGCCGATCTCGACGTGACCACAGTTCCGCGCCGGCCCTCGACCGCCGAGCTGGAGGCGGAGCTCGAGCAGCATCGCCGGCAGCTGACCGGCTACTGCTATCGCATGCTCGGCTCCGCATTCGAGGCCGAGGACGCCGTGCAGGAGACGCTGCTGCGCGCCTGGCGCAACCTCGATCGCTTCGAGGGGCGGGCCGCGCTCTCGTCGTGGCTGTATCGCATCGCGACGAACGTCTGCCTCACGATGCTCGACGGGCGCCAGCGGCGCGCCCGGCCGATGGACCTCGGTCCCGCGGGGACGATCGATGGGGCGCTCACGACGCAGCCCGAGGTGACGTGGCTGGAGCCGATCCCCGACAGCCGGGTCCTGCCTGAGGACGGCGATCCGGCGGAGCTGGCGATGGCGCGCGAAACCCTGCGCCTCGCCTTCGTGGCCGCCCTGCAGCACCTGCCGGCGCGACAGCGGGCGGTGCTCATCCTGCGCGAGGTCCTGCGCTGGAAGGCGAGCGAGGTCGCCGAGCTGCTGGATACGAGCGTCGCGTCGGTCAACAGCACGCTGCAGCGCGCGCGAGCGACGCTCGCGGCGCGGGACGTCGGCGCGACCGAATCGACTGCCCCGATGGGCGAGGAGGACCGCGCGCTGCTGTCGCGCTACGTCGACGCCTTCGAGCAGTTCGACATCGACAGCCTCGTCGCGCTTCTGCACGAGGAGGCGACGCTCTCGATGCCGCCCTACGAGCTGTGGCTGCGCGGCCGCGAGGTGCTGCGCGGCTGGTACCTCGGGACGGGCAGGCACTGCCGCGGCTCACGCCTCGTGGCGAGCGGCGCCAACGGCCTGCCGGCATTCGGGCAGTACCGGGCGAGCGGCCCGGGCGGCAGCTTCGAGCCATGGGCCCTGCAGGTCATCGAGATGTCAGGTGGCCGCATCACCGCGATCAACTCGTTCCTCGACACGGCGCGGCTGTTCCCGCTCTTCGGCCTCCCGGAGAAGCCCGGGCCCTAGGACGTCGCCCAGCCCGACGAACGCCAGCAGCCGGCAGAGCTCGCGCGTCCCGCTGCGAAGCTCGATCCGGCGCCCGAGGCGGCGCGCGGTGAGCTGCAGGCGGGCGAGTGCATCGACGGCGACGACGTCCGCCTGCAGGCCGCGGACGTCGCAGACGAGGACCGCCGCGTCGGTGCTCTCCAGCACGACGCGCAGACGCTCGCAGAGCTCGGTCGCGTCGCCCATGGCGATCGGGCCGGCGAGGACCCAGACGGGTTGCGGTGGCGGCGACG
>DASWQM010000036.1:0-3776 GCA_036403675.1 Solirubrobacteraceae bacterium
GCGACGAGCGACGCGCTCGGCGTTCCCGGACGCCGCCCGCAGGGTCCGGTGCCGCAGGACCTCCGCGAGCGCGACGCGCATCTCCATCTCCGCGAACGCCGCGCCGATGCATCGCCGCACGCCGCCGCCGAACGGGATCCACGAGTACGGCTCCGGCGCGCCGTCGAGGAAGCGCTCGGGACGGAAGGCGAGCGGCTCGGGATAGCGGTCGGCGCGGGTGTGGGCAAGCCAGATCGCCGGCGTGACCGCGGTTCCGGCCGGTAGCACGTGGCCGTCGATGCGCAGCGGCGAGACCAGCTGCCGCCCCGCCAGAGGGACCACGGGCCGCAATCGCAGCGACTCGCTCACCACGGCCCGCGCATACGCCTGCTCTCCGGCGTCCGCCTCGGCGACGAGCCGCTCGAGCACGGCCGGGTGGTGCACCAGGAGGTCGAACGTCCATGCGAGGCCCGTTGCCGTGGTTTCGTGGCCGGCGATCAGCAGCGTCATGAGCTGATCGCGGATCTCGGCGTCGGTCATCGGCTCGCCCCCCTCGAAGCGTGCGGCCACGAGCATCGAGAGGATGTCCTCGCGCGGGTCTGCGCGACGCTCGGCGATCTCGAGGTCCAGCATCGCGTCGATCTCACGCCGCAGCCCCTGTAGACGCGCCAGCGGGTCGGGCGCGCGGAAGCGCCGCGAGAGCAATACGGCGAACTGAAGGCCGGCGGTCCCGGTATCCGCGAGCATGCGGCTGAGGTGGTCGGCCAGCCGCGTCCGGCGCTCGGCGTCGGTCACGCCGAACACCGCGCGGAGGATCACCTCGAGCGTCACGCGCTGCATGCGCTCGTGGATGGGGAACGGCTCGCCCTCCGGCCACGACTCCACGTCACGCGCGACGACGTCACGAACCGTCGACTCGTAGGCGCGCATGCGCTCACCGTGGAACGGCGGCAGCATGAGCCGCCGGCGGGCCAGGTGGTCGCGGCCCTCGAGCAGCAGGAGCGAACGCGGGCCGACGATCGGTAGCAAGGCGAGCGTCCGGCCGGGCGGCAGGCCGTGCTGCGAGTTGCCGTAGAGCGCCCGGATCGCCTCGGGATCCGACAGCATCACCAGCGGCCCCGGGGATCCGAGGAACCGCACGCTGAACGTGTCGCCGAACCGCTGGCGGCAGGACTCCAGGAAGGCGATCGGGCGCAGCAACCAGTGCAGCGTCTGCAGCATCGGTGGCGCGCTCGGGCCGGCGGGAAACGCGCTGCGAGACGGCGAGTGGCGGACGGCCATGGGCCCGGCCGACGCTACACCGTGCTGGACGACACGACCGTGGAATTGCGCACACTCACCCAGTCCGGGTGGTGCGTCGTCAGGAGGTCAGCGGCCCGGCGATGCCGCCCGGCGCAAAGGGCGGACAGCCGTTCGCGGCGTCGCCGGCGATGCGATCGCAGACGCGGTCCAGGGCTGCGGCGAGCGCCATCGTCCGTGGTGCGTCGACGCCCGCGACGTGCTCGTCGTCTGCGTACACGCCGGTGGCGGCGAGCAGCGCGGCCTCGAGTTCGGCTGGCACCGGCGGCCCGCTGAGTGGCTGGGCGTCGCTCTGGTCGCCGATGCTGCACAGCAGCCAGCCGCTGGCCTCCTCATCGGCCGGGTCGTCGTGGCGTTGCAGCAGCTGCACGGGGCGGCCGTCGTAGGTGATCAGGGCCTCGGTGTCGCTGTACGCGATGTGCCCAAGGCGCTCGCGTACGTCGGCGCGATGCCGGCGCATGTCGTTGACGTCAAACAAGAGGGTGTCGTCGATCTCGTCCACGGCGCGAGCGCGCTTGGCAGCCACTGCGATACGGACCGCGTGCCCGGGACGTTACCGCGGTCTCGCGCCTGCCACCCCCGCCTGCCCCGCTCGTCAATGCCCGCCGTTCACGAGCGTCTGCGCCGCAGCCCCTCACGTTCTCGTCAGGGCTCGGCGAGCCGGCCGCCGTCCACCGTGCACACTGTCGTCCAGGGTCACGCACGAGCAGCGTACATCGATGGTCTTGTCGATGGGTATCAACGGACGATCAGGAGAAGCACAATGACCCACGGGCACCCCATTCAACCTGTCGAGCGTGACTGCATCTGCCTCGAGCGCCGCGATGGCGAGCCGCACATCGCGGCGTGCAATCTCCAGTTCCGCTCGAAGTTCTTCGCCGCCTGGCGCGGCGTGCGCGAGCAGTTCTACCGCTAGCGCCGCAGGCCGCCGGCGGCACCTGCGCCGGTTGACAGTATTTGTAACGATCGCTACATTCCCTTGTCGCGCACGGGCGGAGATGTCAGCGCTTCGGTCGGGAGTCGCGACCCGGTCCGTGCATCAAGAGTCGGCCTGACCGGCTGCAAGGCGACGAAGGCCGATTCGAGACCCCAAGGCCGCCCTGTCAGGGCGGTCTTGGACGTTCGAGGCGGCACTGACCGCCGCACCGCCGCGCTAGGTTGCCGCCGATGCGCAGATTGATCGCTGCGGTCGGCGCCAACGGCAAGCTCGGCCCGCGCCTGGACACGCTCGAAGCGGACCTTCACGACAACCTCGAGAGCATCGTCGAGCCGCGCCACGACATCGCCCACGGCTACCCGGAGACGCTCATGCCGGCGGACTTCGGCACACGCCTGGACGACCCCGAGCTGCAGGCGCTGGCCGCATTCGTGACGGCCGCCGCCGGGGGCCGGGACGACGGCGGCGGCAGAGGCCGCGGCCGCGGCCGTTCTGGCACAGATTGACTCGACAACCGGGCCATCGGCCGCGCTGCATCTTGTTGCAGCGAGTCCATACCGGAGAACCGGCGGCGGTCCGACGATGCAGAACGACAGTCGTCGGCGTCCGCGCCGACGGGCTGATGACCATTCCGAAAAAGGAGCTGCCATGGCGGTCGAGCCGAAGCTGAGCGATCAGGAGATCGCAAGCCTGATGGAGATCCCGCACCCGTCCAAGGGGATCGGCGAATCGATCTACGGGGCGACGAAGGTCTTCCCCGACTACCAGGCCGAGCCCGGCGAGACGTACCTCGGGATGGTCCATGGCATCACCCACGAGTCCTCGGTGAGCTTCGTCGCGGTCCTGCTCGGGCTCCGCGCGCTGCGCAAGGGATTTGACTCCGCCCTGTACTTCTTCGGCATCGGGGCGTTGAACTGCCTCGAGACGCGCGGCTTCCCGACGATCGGCGCCGAGCTCTTCCCCGGCATGCGCAACGAGAACTCGCAGCTCGGGAAGTTCATCGAGGAGGGCGGCAAGGTGTACGCCTGCCGGCTCGGGCTGTCGCTGCACGGCGCGCGCGAGGAGGACCTCATGGAGGGCGTCATCCCGTGCCACCCGCTCGACATGCAGGACGCGATGATCGAATACGCGCGCAAGGGCGCGATCATCAACACGACCTGGATGTTCTGAGTGCTCGACCTCGCCCTGCGCTCCGAGCTCGCCGTCTGCGGCCTGCGGGCTGACCCGCCGGTGCGGCGGCGGGCCGGCGCGGGCCCGACCGACGACGGGCACTGGCTGCTCGACGGCCTCCCGGCGAGCGTGCCGGTCGCACCGGACTCGCCGTGGGAGCGGTCCGCGGACGGCGAGCTCACGCGGGACGGCGTCGTCGTCGACGCGACGCTCGCGCCGGTGCAGCGCCCGCGCTTCTACGACCTGCGGACCGCCGACGGCATTCCGTACGAGCAGATCGCCCGCTTGCACGGCCGTCACGTGCTCGCCACGACCGTCGTCCAGACCTGCGTGCGCTACGGCGACGAGGAGACGCGCTGTCGCTTCTGCACGATCGAGGAGTCGCTGCGCG
>DASWQM010000037.1:0-2770 GCA_036403675.1 Solirubrobacteraceae bacterium
CTTGCGCTCGAGGAACGGGCGCTCGACGAAGCGGTACGACAGCGCCGCGATCGCCGTCGTCACTGGCAGGGCGACGGCCGTCATGATCGCGGCCCGTGCGGCGATGCTCTGCCCGCTGCCGAGCGCGTGGTCGATCTCGAGCAGGATCCAGAAGTGCGCGAGGTAGAACGAGTACGAGCGCGCGCCCATCCACAGCATGAGCCGGTTGGCGAACAGGCGCGGCGCGCGGTCGGTGCCGAGCTGCAGGACCACGAGCCCGAAGATGAGCGCGCCCGTGCACAGCGCGGCGAGCAGCGCGCGCTGGCCGAGCGCGTGATGGATCGGCGTCTGGCGGACGTCGTAGTCGGTTGCCGCGTACACGACCGCCGCGGTCGCGGCGGCGGCGAACGCCGCCCATGCGATCGGCCGCGCGAGCCGTGCGCTGCCGCGCAGGCGCCCGGCGAGCAACGGCTCGACGATCGCGACGGCGACGCCCGGCATGAAGACGTACATGATCGCCGGCGGGCTCGTGAGCCAGGCGAAGTCGAACTTGTCGTACGCGCGCGCCGCGATGCTGACGAACGTCAGAACGGCGATCGCCGCCAGCGCGACCGCAGCGCGGGAGCGCGGCCCGCCCAGGCGGGCGCCGACGCGATAGGCGACGAACGCCGACAGCGGGATGAGCACGTAGAAGCCGACCTCCGCGCCGATCGACCAGGCCGGGCCGATCGGTACCGCCGCCGGGCCGCGGGCCTGCCCCTGGACGAAGAGGAACTGGCCGAGCACCTGCAGCCAGCTGCTGCTCGCGTTGTGGGCGCCGCTTGCAAGCGTGCCGTCGAGGCCGAAGCGCAGGAGCACGAGCACCGTGAAGAGGTAGAACGCCGGCACGACGCGCAGCACGCGGTTGCGGACGTAGTCGCGCAGCGGCGGGCGCCGCGTGCCCGCGACGTACGCGCGCGCGAACGGCCGCGCGATGAGGTAGCCCGAGAGGACGAAGAAGGCCGCCAGACCGAGGTCGATGTGGCCGAGGACCGGCGCCGCCGAGCCGAAGGCCCGCATGTTCGAATCGGGGTCGGGATCGGCGAGCAGGAACAGGTGCGTGAAGAAGACGAGCAGCATCCCCACGCCGCGGATCCCGTCACCGGCGAGCAGGGTGCGGATCCCGACGTCGGGCTTGCGGCCCGTTGCTCCCGCCGCGGCGTCGCTCATCCGCGGAGGGTAGCCCGCGCCCTGACGTGAGGGCGGTGTAACGGCGGGGCGCTACCGTGGACAGTGCGCCACCAAGCAACCCGACGAGGCCCCATGCTCAACTTCCTCAGCAAGCACAAGACCGCGATGCCCGATCCGGCCGACGCGCTGCGCGGGCGCGACACGCCGATCCGGGTGCCCGAGCGCCACTTCGTCCTCGACGCCCCGCTGCGCGGCCCGTTCCCGGACGACACCGAGCAGGCGATCTTCGGCCTCGGCTGCTTCTGGGGCGCCGAGCGCATCTTCTGGGAGACGCAGCCGGGCGTCTTCACGACGGCCGTCGGCTACGCCGGCGGGATGACGCCGAACCCGACCTACGAGGAGGTCTGCAGCGGGCGGACGGGCCACAACGAGGTCGTGCTCGTCGTCTACCGTCCCGACGAGATCAGCTACGACGAGCTGCTGGCGCATTTCTGGGAGAGCCACGACCCGACGCAGGGCATGCGCCAGGGCAATGACGTGGGGACGCAGTACCGCTCCGGGATCTACACCACGTCGGACGCGCAGCGCGCGGCGGCGGAGGCCTCGCGCGACCGCTACCAGGAGGCGCTGACGGCCGCCGGCCGCGGCGAGATCACCACGGAGATCCTGCCGGCGCCCGACTTCTACTACGCCGAGGACTACCACCAGCAGTACCTCGCCAAGAACCCCGGCGGCTACTGCGGGCTTGGCGGCACGGGCGTGACGTGCCCCGTGGGGGCGGCGCGCCAGACCTAGGAGCCGGGCGCGCTGTCGATCTCCCCGTGCGCAGCGCGCGGGCGATCTCCCGATGGGCGGCGCGGTTCTCACGGTTCGCGGGCCGCCCGCGCGCCTACGCGCGAGTCGGCGCGTCCCACGCCTCCCCGCGTCAGCCCGGGCCCGGGCACCAGCCCTTCCCGGTCGGTGGTTCCCCCTCCACCGAACCTCCGATGGGCTGTGCGCGGACGCTAGCCGCGAGCCGGGGCGCGCTCAAGCAACGTGAACAAAATATGTCCACTGCGGCGCACGAACTTCACGCCTTTGCTGTGCAAAGAGCACGGGAGCAGGTAGATCCTGCTAGTCCATGGCGCCGCCGCTGGCGCCGCCCGCCCGACCATCGGTCCAGGCGAGCGCACTTTGCCGGTACGGCGGGTATTTTGGAAGGCAGTGTCGCACCGTCCGTTTTCCGTACCGCTTCGAAGCGCTCAGCCCGACCCGCTCGAGCACCGCGACGGCGAGCCGGACTCGAGCGCATCCGACGATGATGAGCACCCCGTCGCAGGCGCTCCGGTCGAGGAGGTGCCCGCCGGCGAGGCGCTCAACACGCTCGCCGAGACGACCCAGGACCTGTCGCGCGCGGCGACGATGCAGGACGTCCAGCGCATCGTCCGGAGCGCGGCGCGACGGCTGACGGCCGCCGACGGCGCCACGCTCGTCCTGCGCGACGCCGAGGAGTGCTTCTACGTCGACGAAGATGCGATCGAGCCGCTCTGGAAGGGCAAGCGCTTCCCCCTCAGCACGTGCAGCAGCGGCTGGTCGATGCTCAACGGCGAGCCGGCGGCGATCGAGGACATCTACGCCGACG
>DASWQM010000038.1:0-2140 GCA_036403675.1 Solirubrobacteraceae bacterium
GACCGCATCACCGGCACGAACATCGCCGACCGGATCATCGGCCTCGGCGGCAACGACAAGCTCGACGGCGGCCGTGGCAACGACTGCATCGAGGGCCGCAGCGGCGGCGACAACATGTCCGGCGGCCTCGGCGACGACAAGATCTACGGCAGCACGGGCAACGACCACCTCAACGGCGGTCCGGGCACCGACTATCTGTCGGCCGGCGAGGGCAACGACACGATCAACGCGGCGTTCGGGCGTGACCGCACGTTCGGTGGCTCCGGCCGCGACTTCATCAACATCGCGACGGCCGGTCCGCCGGCGTCGGCGGACTGCGGGCCCGGCCCGGACGTGGCACGCATCAACCGCAACGAGCGCAAGCGGGTCCGCAACTGCGAGCGCGTCGCCGTCTTCAACACCGGCGACAAGTAGGACGTAGCCGTGTGGCTTCGCGGCGGGGGCTGGCTACAGTCCCCGCCGTGAGCCGGCGCGACGCGATCAAGATGTCCGCGGCAGAGGTCGGTGCGTTTCTCGACGAGGAGCGCACCGTCATCTGCGCGACGATCGGCCGTGACGGCTTCCCGCACCTCATGCCGCTGTGGTACGTCGTCCGCGACGGCGAGCTGTGGTCATGGACGTTCGCGAAGTCCCAGAAAGTGCGCAATCTCGAGCGCGATCCGCGCGCCACGCTCCAGGTTGAGACAGGGACCGACTACGCCGAGCTGCGGGGCGTCATGCTCAAGTGCGACGTGACGATCCATCGCGACACGGACAAGGTGATCGAGCTGGGCCTCGAGCTGTTCGGGCGGTATCGAGCCGGCGGGGTCGACGAGGACGTGCGCGAGATGGTGCTCGCACAGGCTCCCAAGCGCGTCGCGCTGCAGTTCACCGAGCGCGGGCGGGCGACGTGGGACCACCGCAAGCTCGCCTCCGGCGTCTATTGATGAAGGGCCTGATCCTCTCCGGGGGCAAGGGCACCCGCCTGCGCCCGATCACGCACACGAGCGCGAAGCAGCTCGTGCCGGTCGCCAACAAGCCCGTGCTCTTCTACGGCATCGAGGCGATGGCCGAGGCCGGCATCGAGGAGATCGGGATCATTATCGCTCCCGAGACCGGTGGCGAGATCCGCGCCGCCGCCGGCGACGGATCGCGCTTCGGCGTGCACATCACGTACGTGGAGCAGGACGAGCCCCGCGGCCTCGCGCACGCCGCGCTGACGGCGGAGAAGTTTCTCGACGGTGAGCCGTTCGTCATGTACCTCGGCGATAACCTGCTCCAAGGCGGCATCACAGACCTCGTGCAGTCCTTCCGCACCAGCGCACCCGACGCGCTCATCCTCCTCACGCCCGTGCCCGACCCGCAGAACTACGGGGTCGCCGAGCTCGACGGCGAGCGCGTCGTGCGTCTCGTCGAGAAGCCGCCCCAGCCGGCGACCGACCTCGCGCTCGTGGGCGTCTACATGTTCACCGCCGGGATCCACGACGCATCGCGCGCGATCCAGCCCAGCGCGCGCGGCGAGCTGGAGATCACCGACGCGATCCAGCGCCTCGTCGACGACGGCGCGCGCGTGGAGCCGCACGTCGTGCGCGGCTGGTGGAAGGACACCGGCCGCCTGGACGACATGCTCGAGGCCAACCGGCTCGTGCTCGACCGCATCGAGCCGCGCGTCGAGGGCCAGCTCGTCGACGCGCAATGCGACGGGCGCGTCATCGTGGAGCCGGGCGCGCGGCTGGAGCGCACGACGGTGCGCGGTCCGGCGATCATCGGCGCCGGTGCACAGCTGACGGATTGCTACGTCGGTCCGTACACCGCGATCGGCGAGGACTGCGTCATCTGCGAGGCGGAGGTCGAGCATTCGATCCTCCTCGCCGGCTGCACCGTGCGCCACCTCGAGGGACGGATGGAGTCCTCGCTGCTGGGTCGTAACGTCACGATCTCGCGCGGGGTGCGCCAGCCCCGCGCCTACCGTTTCATGGTCGGCGACAATTCGGAGATCGGGATCCTGTGACAGCGCGCCATTGCTCGACGATCGTCGGGATCGACTCGGAAGGCGTGTCCTCGCGATGACAGCGCGCCATTGCTCGACGATCGTCGGGATCGACTCGGAAGGCGTGTCCTCGCGATGACAGCGCGCCATTGCTCGACGATCGTCGGGATC
>DASWQM010000039.1:0-6356 GCA_036403675.1 Solirubrobacteraceae bacterium
CATTGCTCGACCGTCGTCCATCGTCACTCGGAAGGCAGGTCCTCGCGATGACAGGCCGCTGGAATCCGGGCGACGACGTCGTCACCGTTCAGCACGCGCCCCATCCCGGTGGTGCCGGTGGCGCCTACCGCGTGTTCGGAGAGACGCTGCGCGGCCTGAAGACGACGATGGCGCGCGTCTTCGAGGGGCCGACGACGATCTCCTACCCGGAGGAGAAGGTGCCGGTCTACCCGCGCTTCCGCGGCCGCCACCGGCTGCACCGCTTCGAGGACACGGGCCTGGAGAAGTGCGTGGGCTGCTCGCTGTGCGCGGCCGCCTGCCCCGCCGACTGCATCCGCGTCGTCGCCGCCGAGAACACGCCCGAGAACCGCGTGAGCGCCGGCGAGCGCTACGCGGCGGTCTACGAGATCAACCTCGCGCGCTGCATCTTCTGCGGCTACTGCGAGGTCGCCTGCCCGTTCGACGCGATCACGATGGGCCACGACTACGAGCTGTCCGACTACAACCGCTCGGACCTCATCTTCACGAAGGAGATGCTGCTCGAGGAGCCGCTCGAGCGCACGCCGCTGCGGACGGAGGGCGAGTAACTCAGGCGCTCTCGGCGCCGAAGCCGGTGTCGGCGCGCACGCGCAGCTCCGTGTAGCGCTCGTGGGCGTCGGGGCGGCCGAGGACGGTGCCGAGGTAGCAGGCCAGGAAGCCGAGCGGCACCGAGACGATCGCGGGATTGACGACCTCGAACGGGCTGCCGTGGCTGTCGGGGCCCGGCCAGACCGCCGGGCTGAGGATGATGAGCGCGATCGCGCTGACGAGGCCCGTGCCGACACCGACGAGCGCACCGGTCGTGTTGAAGCGCCGCCAGGTGAGCGCCAGCAGGAGCGCGGGGAAGTTCGCGCTCGCGGCGACCGCGAACGTCAGCGACACGAGGAACTGGATGTTGAAGCCCTTCCCCGCCAGGATCGCGAGCGCCATCGCGACGGCTGCCACGGCGACGGCGCCGACGCGCGCGACGCGCAGCTCCTGGGGCTCGGACGCACTGCCGCGCCGCACCACGTTCGTGTAGACGTCGTGCGCGACCGCACCGGCGGCGGCCATGACGAGGCCCGCCACCACCGCGAGGATCGTCGCGAAGGCCACGGCGCTGATCGCCGCCAGGAAGACGTCGCCGCCGAAGCTGCCGGCGCCGCCGCCGAGGTTCTGCGCGAGCAGCGGCGCGGCGAGGTTCCCACCCTTGCCCGTCGCCTCCTCGCCCGCCGCGCCGAGGATGTCGCGCGCGCCGAAGCCGATGATCGACACGAGGATGTAGAACGTCCCGATCACGGCAACCGCCCAGGCGACCGACCGCCGCGCCGCACGGCCCTCGGGAACGGTGAAGAAACGCATGAGGATGTGGGGCAGCCCGGCCGTGCCGAGCACGAACGCCAGCGCGGTCGAGACCGTGTCCAGCGGCTTGTGGAAGAACAGCCCCGGCCCGAGGAAGGCGTCGCCCGCGTCGCTGTGCGCCGGCGCGCGCGCCATCACCTCGAGCGGGTTCCAGCTGACGCGGTGCAGCACGAGCACCGTGAGCACGATCACCCCGGCCATCAACAGCACGGCCTTGATGATCTGCACCCAGGTCGTGGCGATCATGCCGCCGAAGAGCACGTAGACGAGCATGAACGCGCCGGTGATGACGACCGCCACCGGGAAGGCGATGCCGGCGAGCGCCTCGAACAGCGCGCCCGCCGCGATCATCTGCGCGACGAGGTAGAAGCCGACGACGAAGAGCGTCCCGATCGCCGCCGCGGTGCGCGCGGGTCGAGCGTCGAGCCGGAACGCGAGCACGTCGGCCATCGTGTACTTGCCGGCGTTGCGCATGCGCTCCGCGAGCAGCAGCAGCACCGTGACGAACGACGCGAGCGCCGCGACGCCGGTCACGAAGCCGTCGAAGCCGAACAGGTAGATCAGCCCGACCGTACCCAGGAACGCCGCCGCGGACATGTAGTCCCCGGCGATCGCAAGCCCGTTCTGGGCGCCGCTGATGCCACGATTGGCCGCCCAGAATCCCGTCGCGCCGCGCGTCTGGCGCGCAGCCCAGTACGTGATCGCGAGCGTTACGGCCAGGATGACCGCGAAGACCCCGAGGGTCAGACCATGGGCTGTCGCCGCCGCGGTCACGGCTGACGCGACCGCTGCGCGTCCTGCGCCAGCGGATCGAATGCGCGCACGCTCGCGCGCGAGTAGGCGAAGACGACCGCCCACACCGCGGCGACCACGAGGAGCGCCGCCAGGTACCCCACCGACAGCCCGCTGACGACGCGCGTCGCCATCCACTCGTGGGCCCACGCCGCGAGCACGACGAAGGCCGCGAAGATCCCGTAGAAGAGGCCACCCGCGACCAAGACGAATCGGCGCCGGCGCGCGACGAGCTGGCGATAGGCGTCAGTCTGCGCGATGGCCTCGATGTCGGCCTGCATTCCCGCCGGCCGCCCGGCGATGCCCGGGGCCGCGTCGACGCGTCGCGGATCCGCCATGCGCCAAGGGATACCCGAAATCCGGGGCGCCGTCGCGAGGGTGACGTCGGTCGTACCGTGGGACTCATCGCGTACGTCCTTCGCCACTGGAAGATGTAGAGCACGTGGCCGGTGCCCCAACGGGAGGACATATCGTGCGCAAGCTCGTCTACTACGTCGCTGTCACCCTCGACGGGTTCATCGCCGGTCCAAACGGCGGTGACCCCACCGGTGAGAGTTATTTCCCGCTGCACCAGGATCTGATCGACTTCATCGTCGCCGAGTATCCCGAGACGCTTCCCCGCGCGGCCCGGCAGGCGATGGGAATCGATGCGCCGGGGACACACTTCGACACAGCGCTGGAGGGCCGGGCCACCTACGAGGTCGGACTCGCCGCCGGTGTCACCAACGCCTATCCGCACCTGCGTCACCTCGTGTTCTCGACAACCATGGGGCACATTCCCGATCCGACGGTGGAGCTGGTGGCGTCTGACCCACTCGAGAAGGCGCGCGCGCTCAAGGCCGAGGATGGCCTCGACATCTGGATCGTGGGCGGAGGCAAGCTCGCATACGCGCTGCTGCCCGAGATCGACCGCTTGGTCCTCAAGCAGCACGCCTCGGTGATCGGGTCGGGCATCCCCTTGTTCGACGGCCCGTTCCAGCCGCAGCAGTTCCGACCGACCGACCTGCGGCAGCTCGATTCGGGGATACGGATCCTGAGCTTCGACCGGCGCTAGCGGGCGTCAGCGCGCAGCGTGTCGTCCCGACGGGGCCGACCCTTCCGGCCTCGCGCCGGAGACCGACGCACGCGACGCAGCCAAGCCCGGCCGGCAGCCGAGGCAGGGCCGCACACCGCTTGCAGCCGACGCAGGCGATCGCGAGGGCGCACATCGCGATCACCACGCCGAGGAGTGTGCCCGTGCTGACCGCCACACCGACGCTCCCGCGCGCGTGCTTCCGGGGTATTCACCGAAGCCCCAGGACCAGCATCAGCGCGTCGTCTACCGCGCGCAGCTCGTCGCCGCCCAGCCGGCCCGCCGACGCGCCCAAGCACTGCGGATCGACGACCGAGGTCTGCTCCACGAGGACGCGCGTGGGCGTGCGATCGATCTCGACCAGCCGTCCTCGACCGGCGGGCCGAGCTCGCGACCGTCCTCGTCGCGCAGCGGCCGTTGCCCCGCGCCCGGCGGCAGCGCGGTGAACGCCTCCTCCAGCGGGGCGACCACTCGTCGTTCGTCAGAGCGATGCGGATCTCGAGGAGCGGCTCGCGTCCGCGGTGCACGCGCAGATCGATCCAGCAGCGGTGCGGGTCGCGGACGCGCAGCTCGATCCACGTGTGGTCCGGGTCGCCGGGCTCGGCGCCGCCCTCACGCAGCGCGAGGACGACCGCGTCCTCGAGGTCGGCAGGCAGCTGGAGGTGGTAGCCGGCCGACTCGCGACCCATGATCGCGAGTACCCGCTGTCCGGCGGGGACACCGTCGAAGCGTCCGTGCAAAGGCTCATCGGAGGTTCCCCGCCAGGCCAGGGTGGATAGATTCCCGCCTTCATGGTGCAGGTGCTGTTCTTCCTGGCCGGAATCGGTGCGATTGCCGGCGCGATCGGCGTCGTCGCGGTCCGCAACCCGTTCTTCAGCGTCCTGGCGCTCGTTTCGCACCTGCTGTGCCTCGCGGCGCTGTTCCTCCTGCTGCACGCCGAGTTCGTCGCCGCGGCCCAGGTCGTCGTCTACGCGGGCGCCGTCATGGTCCTCTACGTCTTCGTCGTCGCCTACGTCGGCGGCCAGGACGAGCCGCTCGGGCCGCGCGCCGGCAGCGGCCTGCGGCTCGTGTCCGTCGTCTTCGGCGCGGTCCTGTTCATCGAGCTGTGCGCCGCGACGCTCGGGTCGGGCCTGCAGCTCATCGACACACAGGGCAAGCCGGTGCCCCCAGCCTTCGGGTCGCCGCGCCAGATCGGCGAACTGCTGCTGACGCGCTTCCTGCTGCCGTTCGAGGTCGCGTCGTTCCTCCTGCTCATCGCGGCGGTCGGGGCGGTCGTGCTGGCGCGCCGGCGCGGCGGCCTGACGGCGGCCGAGGACCAGGCGCGCTACAGCGCGATGGACCTCCTGCGCCCGGCCTACACCGGCACGATGGCGGAGGCCGTCGGCGGGCGCCGGCGGCTGCCCTCGGTGACCGAGCGGGCGGGCGCCACGACGCCCGCGCAGGCACCGGCGAGCCCCCTCGAGGACGCCTGATGAACATCGGCTGGTACCTCGCCGTGTCGGCCCTCATCTTCACGATCGGCGCCGCCGGCGTGCTGACGCGCCGCAGCCCGCTCGTCATCCTGCTCTGCCTCGAGCTCATGCTCAACGCCGCGAACCTCGCGCTCATCGCGTTCGCGCGCATGCACGCCAACGCCGACGGCCAGATCTTCGCGATCATCGTCATGGTCGTCGCGGCCTGCGAGGTCACGATCGGCCTCGGGATCATCGTCGCGATGCACCGCCGGCGCCTGCCGATCGACGTCGACGAGCTGCGGGAGCTGCAGGGATGACAGCGCGCCATTGCTCGACCGTCGCCCGCGCGGCAGCGGAAGGCTGGTCCTCGCGATGACAGCGCTGAAGGTCTTCGCCTGGACGACGCTGCTGTTCCCGCTCGCGGGCACGATCGCGCTCGGCCTGATCGGCCGCCGACTGCCGGGCCGCGGCGCCGGCTACCTCGGCACGGGCGCGCTCGCACTGTCGTTCGCGTCGGCGATCGGCGCGCTCGTCTCGCTGCAGGGCCTGCCCGCGGAGGAGCGCCAGGTCGTCGCGGTCGCGTGGGACTACGCGAACACGGTCGGCGTCGACGCCAAGCTCGCGCTGCTCGTCGACCCGCTGTCGGTCTTCATGATCCTCGTCGTCGCCGGGGTCTCGACGCTCATCCACCTGTACTCGATCGGCTACATGGCGTCCGACCGCGGGTACGTCCGCTTCTTCGCGTACCTCAACTACTTCGTCTTCTCGATGCTGCTGCTCGTCCTGGCGGGCAACTTCCTCGTGCTCATCATCGGGTGGGCGTTCGTCGGCGCCGCGTCGTACCTGCTGATCAGCTTCTGGTTCCGGCGCGAGACCGCGACGCGCGCCGGCATCAAGGCGTTCGTCATCAACGTCGTCGGCGACGTCGGCCTCGTCCTCGGCACGTTCTTCATCTTCAAGCACGTCGGCACGGTCGACTTCCTCGCCACGTTCGCGAAGGCGAAGACGGCCTTTCATCCCGGCGACGCGGATCTCACCGCCGGCTGCATCCTGCTGCTCGTCGGCGCGTGCGCGAAGTCCGCTCAGATCCCCCTGCACACGTGGCTGCCGGACGCGATGGAGGGGCCGACGCCGGTCAGCGCCCTGATCCACGCCGCCACGATGGTGACGGCCGGCGTGTACCTCATCGCCCGCATGCACCCGCTGTTCGAGCTCGCGCCGACGGCCGCCGACGTCGGGGCGGTCATCGGCTGCCTGACGCTGCTCGTCGCCGGGACGATCGCGATCGCGGTGACGGACCTCAAGCGCGTCATCGCGTACTCGACGATGTCGCAGATCGGCTACATGTTCATGGCCGTCAGCGCGGGCGCCTACGCGGCCGGCCTGTTTCACCTCATGACGCACGCGTTCTTCAAGGCGCTGCTCTTCATGGCCGCGGGCTCGGTCATCGCCGCGATGGCCGGCGAGCAGAACCTCGACCGGATGGGCGGCTTCCGCCGCGCCATGCCGTTCACGTTCGGCTGCATGGTCATCGGCGGCCTGGCGCTCGCCGGCGTGCCGCCGTTCTCGGGCTTCTTCTCGAAGGACGAGATCCTGCTGCTCATCGGCGACCGCGGCGGCTGGTACTGGATCCTCTACGTCGCGGGCTACGTCGGCGC
>DASWQM010000040.1:0-21097 GCA_036403675.1 Solirubrobacteraceae bacterium
ACCGACGCCGACCTCGGCTTCATGCGCTGGCTGCCCGTCAACGTGCCGGGCGACCCGGAGCGCCAGATCGTCCACGCGACGCCCGGCCCGCCGGCGATGGACGAGGCGACGGCCGAGGAGGCGCGCGAGCTCGTGACGAAGGGCGCCTCCGGCGGCTGGGTCATCTTCAGCACGCCCGACTGCCGCACGACCTACGAGGCGCTGCTCGCGAAGGGCGTCGAGTTCACGCAGGAGCCGGTCGAGCACTTCTACGGCACCGACTGCGCGTTGCGCGACCCGTTCGGAAACTCGATCCGGATCACGCAGCCGGCGCCGAGGCCGCTCGACGGCCCCGCGCCCGCGGCCGAGACGTCGGGAGCGGCCGACGGCTCGGGCTAGTGGCGCGGGCGCGCGGGTAGAGGCCTGGCATCGCGACCGAGGTCACGACTCCACCCGAACCCCACGAGATCTTCCGGCGCACGCGCGAGGAGGGCCGGCGCCGCCTGCAGCGCTCGCGCCTGGAGCTTGCGTCGACGGCGCTCGTCGCCGGCTTCGACGTCGTCTTCGGCGTCATCGCGCTCGCGGCGATCGTGGCCGCGTTCAAGCCGCTCCTCGGCGAGGAGGCCGCCCACGCGCTCGGCGCGCTCGGCTTCGGCATCGCCTTCATCTTCCTCGTCGTCGGCCGCTCGGAGCTCTTCACCGAGAACTTCCTCGTCCCGGTCACCGGACTGGCGCATGGACACATCACGAAGCTCAAGCTCGCGGAGCTGTGGATCATCTCGCCGGTCTTCAACCTCATCGGCGGCACCGCTCTCATCCTGGTCGCCAGCGTCCACGGCGTGCTGCCGCCGGGGACCGGCGCGACGCTCGCGACGATCGCCGAGAAGTTCGCCGCCAACAGCGTGTTGACGGCCTTCTGCAGCGCGATCATCGGCGGCGCGCTCATCACCGCGATGACCTGGCTCGTCGAGGGCGTGGGCTCGATCGGAGGGCGGATCGTCTGCGCGTGGATCGCCGGCGTCCTGCTGGCGCTGGCCTCGATCAACCACGTCATCGTCGTCACGCTCGAGATGATCTTCGGCATCGGCTCCGGCGCCGACATCGGCGCGCTCGACGTCGCGCAGAACTTCGTGGTCGCCGCCGCCGGGAACATGGTGGGCGGACTCGGCTTCGTCACGCTCACGCGCACGGGGCAGGCGATCGGCTCGAGCGATCGCGAGGGGCCGGCGGAGGACTGACGAACCCGGCTCATCGCCCCCCATACGCGCGCCACCTTCGACCGCGAACGCATGACCACGACGCCTTCGTCGACGCCGACGGGCGCGCGATGCGGCCGCGACTTCAGTCGCCCTACGCCGGCGCCCGGTCCCTGAAGACGTCAACGCCCTTCTCGCGCGCGCAGTGCGCGCAGCAGAAGAACTGCTCGCCGACCTGGAGGCCGTGGCCGATCACCATGCAGTCGCAGTGGTCGCAATGGGGCGCGATCGCGTGGATCGCGCACTCGAAGGAGTCGAAGACGTGCGTCGCCCCCCCGAGCGTGATCTCCATCGCGTTGTCGTAGTCGTTCCCGCACATCTCACAGCGCGCCACGCGGCATCAGCTCCCCTCGCACCCGGACCGGACAGACGTCAAGACTGACAGATGGGGACGAGCACTACCCGCGCGGCGGACGGCCCAACGCCTCCCAGGTGCACGGGCGATCTACCAGTTTCTGCGAAATTGCGCAGACCTGCTCGCGGTTCGCGCAAGACCGATCGGTCTCATCTCACTTCGGAAGCTACCGTCGGCGCGATGTACAGGAAGATTGGGCATCGGGCTTGAGCGGCGTGACGGCCGATGCCGTCGGGCACTCCGCGGACCCGCTGACGGCACCGCCACGGAGCGTCCTGGCGATGCTCGCGATCATCGCGGCGCTCGCCGCCGCAGGGCTCGGACTGGGCGTGCTCACGATCGTCTCGGGTCCCCTCGACGCCCATCGCAGCGTCGTGCTCGCGCCGCCGGCGGGCGTCGCCTGGGACGCCCGCGCGAGCTTCGGCCCGATCGCCGCGGAGCGCATCGAGCGCTCGCCGGCGCACACGTTCGACGCCCACCACGGCTCGACGAGCGCGCGACGCGACGAGGTCGTCGTCGCGGTGCGCCTGCGCAACCAGCTGGCGCACGCGGTCCCGTTCTCGCCCGGCGAGTTCCGCCTGGAGGCGATCGGGCGCGGCACGACCGTGACGCCGATCCGGCCGCTTGCGCCGCCTGCGTCGATCGCCGCGCGCACGACGCTGCGAGCGCGGATCGGATTCCTCGTTCCCGCGGACCACCGGGTGTTCGCGCTCGTCTTCGACGACGCGCTCGCGGCCCGGTCGCTGCGCATCACGCTCGGGGTCGTTCCGGCCCCGCCCACGTAGACCGACTCGACCGTGCAAGGACGGTGAACACGGACATGAGATCACTGACGCGAACCCCACCGGCGGCCGTCGCAGGCCTCGGCGCCTGGCTGGCTTACGGCACGACGCTGTGGCTCGTCGCCGTCCACGTCGCCGAGGGCGGCCACGAGCGGCACGAGCCGTCGCTCGTCGTGCACGTGCTGCGCGACGGCACGCTCGCGCTGCCGGGCGTGCTCGCGGCCGTCTGGCTCGTGGTCGCGCTCGTCGAGCGGCTGCGGGCGCGCACGCCGCTGACACCCGGCTGGGAAGCGGCGGTCGTCGCCGCAGCGACCGCCTGCGCCAGCTCGGTCGTCATGGCCGCCGGCAACCCGCTGCACGGCCTGCTCTTCGACGCGACCGCGTCGGGCGGCCTGCCCGCGGGGCTGCACCTGGGCCGCGACGCGCTCGTCGCGCTCGCGGCGGCGCTGCCGCTGGCGGCGATGCTCGTGGCCGTCGGCGCGCGCGCGAGCGCCGCCCCGGCCGCCGCGGCGCCCCCCGCGAGCGAATCGCCGCCGGCACCGCCGGCGGTCACCCGCCGCGCGTTCGTCGGCTACGGTGCCGCGGGGCTCGCCGGCGCCGGCGCCGCCGGCGTCGGCCTGAGCCGCCTGCCGGCGTCCGCGCGGGCGGGGGTGCGCAGCGACCGCCTCGAGATGTTCATCAACGAGGGCCACGTCGCGATGGTCGACGGGGCGCTCGTCTACATGCGCGGCTTCGGGGACGCGCCGGCGAGCGACCCGCGCCCGAGCCTGACGATCGCTCCGACGGTCTTCGCGGCGGGCGCCGCGGGCCCGGTCGCCAGCCGCTTCCATCCGCTCGTCGGACCCGACCGGCTGCCCGAGGAGGGCGTCCCCGCGTCCGCGGGCGCCGACCCCGCCGGCGGCAACCTCATCTCCCGCCGCCACTGGGCGAGCTTCTTCCCCGACCGCACGATCGTGGCCGAGGCCGGCAGCGAGATCCGCCTGCGCATCACGAACCGCCTGCCGCAGCAGCACGCCTTCGCGATCGACGGCGTCGTGCACGAGACGTTCGGCCCGGCGGGCTCCCCGACGGCGACGAAGGACGTCGCGTTCCCCGCGCCCGCGCCGGGCACCTACATCTACCACGACCCGACCGATGCGCCGGTCAACCGCGTCCTCGGCCTGCACGGCGTGCTCGTCGTGGTCCCGGCGGAGAATCCCTGGAGCTTCGACGGCCGCGAGGGCGAGTTCGAGCGCCAGTGGCTGTGGATCTTCCACGACATCGATCCCGACTGGGGCCGGCGCATCCAGGCCGGGGGAATCGTCGACCCCGCGGCAACGCCCGCCCTGCCGCGCTACTTCACGATCAACGACCGCTCCGGCGTCTACGCGGTGGCGGCGTCGCCGGATCCGGCGATCAACCGCCGCACGCTCGAGGACCTCCTGGCCGGCGGCCACATGCGCCGCATCGACGTGCGCGACTTCAGCGACCCGAGCACCGGGACGGGGCAACTCATCCGCCTCGCCAACACGGGCGTGGCGGCGCACCAGCCGCACTGGCACGGCAACCACGTCTGGACGATCGCCGTCGACAACGCGGTGCAGCCGCGCGGGCAGATCACGATGGGCCGCGACGGCCACCCGCGCCTGCAGATGTGGGAGGACGTCGTGCAGCTCGACCCGATGGGGACGACGGCCGTGATGCTGCCGGTCAAGCGCCCGCCGGACGTGCTCCAAGAGGTGCTCGACGCCCAGGCCTGCGAGTACGAGTACCCGATGCACTGCCACGCGGAGATGTCGCAGACCGCGGCCGGCGGCCTCTATCCCGGGGGCCAGGTCACCGGCTGGCGGCTGCGGCGCTAGGAGGATCGAGATGGCCACGTCCCTTTCCGGCTGCACCGAGCACCACGAGCAGACGCAGGTCGAGTTCGCGACCTCACAGCCTCACGAGGGCTCGCCGGCGACCGAGTTCGAGCGGACGCCCGACAGATCGTTCGTGCGCACGTTCTACAACGCGAAGCTCACGTTCCCCGACGGCCTGCGGACCGAGATCTGGAGCTTCGAGGACGCGACCTCGGGCCGGCGCTTCCCAGCCCCGCTGACGCGCGCCAACGAGGGCGAGATCGTCCACGTCACGGTGCGCCCGTCCAAGCGGGTCCACACGATCCATCACCACGGGATGGAGCCCGACCCGCGCAACGACGGAGTCGGGCACACGTCGTTCGAGGTGACCGGCCAGTACACCTACCAGTGGCGACCGCAGGTCGGCGAGCCCGGCAACCCGAACCTCGGGTCCGCCGGCAGCTACTTCTACCACTGCCACGTCAACACGGTGCTGCACGTGCAGATGGGGATGTTCGGGCCGATGATCTTCGACCCGCCGACCGGCCGCGGCACGGCGTTCATCGACGATCCCGTCGGCTACGACCGCACCTGCGAGGCGATCCTCGTGCCCTTCGCCGTCGACCCGCGCTGGCACAAGCTCGACCACGCCGCCGGCCTCGGCGGCGAGGACGTGGGCCTCAACCGCTTCGAGCCGACGAACTTCTATCTGCTCGGCGGCGATCTCAGCGGCGGCACGGGGCGCGTTCCCGCCAAGAACGCGCCGGCGGTGCAGATCTGCAGCCGGATCCTCGCGCGCCCGCCCGGCGAGCAGCCCGGGCTGCTGCGGATCCTCGACGCCCAGTACTTCCCGACCGTCGTGCGCTTCGGCGGCGGCCTGCGGGCCGAGCTGATCGCCCACGACGGGCGGCCCTTCCGCGACACGACGCAGCGCCCCAGCCCGCCGATCTCGGTGCTGACCGACGTGATCCGCGTCGGCACGGCGGAGCGCTATGACATGCGCCTGCGCCCGCCCGCGGGCGCGCGCTCGGGCGACTCGTTCCCGGTGACCGTGGAGTTCCTGCACTGGATCACGGGCGCCGTCGTGGGGACGCAGACGACGCGGGTGGACGTCGTGTGAGTGGCGGGTCGGGCGCCGGCGAGGCTCCCGCCCGCCTCCCTTCAGCGATGCAGTTCGTGCCGCCGCGGGCGACCCGAGCACAACGACGGGCGGGCCGATCGGCCCGCCCGTCGCGCGGTACTGCCGGGTGTGCGCTCGTTCGCGGTTCGCGGGTCAGCCGCCGGCGCCTGCCGGCTCGGGCTCGCGGGCACCGCTGGCGTCCGCGCCCTGCCGCGCGGCCTCGGCCTGCGCGAGCTGCCGGTTCACGTGGTCCCAGTTGAGGTTGCGGAAGAACGCCTCGACGTACTGCTTGCGCCCGTCGGGCGTGGCGCCGAAGTCACGGACGTAGGCGTGCTCGTAGACGTCGATCGCCAGGATCGGGACCATGTTGTAGACGGCCCACAGGTTCTGGCTGTCCATGATGTAGTTGAAGATCGACCCGTCGTTGAGGTCGTATCCGACCATCACCCAGCCACGGGCGGCGGAGGCGTCCTTCTTCACGGCCTCCTGCCAGGCCGCGACGCCGCCGGGGAACTCGGCGTCGACGAGCTCCGCGAAGCGCCCCTGAGGCGGGCCGCCCTCGCCACCGAGGTGACCGAAGTAGAGGTCGTGGTTCTTGTAGCCGAGCAGGGCGAACGTGTAGTCGACCTTGACCGCGCGCAGCGGCGAGTAGACCTGGTTGCCCTCGACCTGCGAGTAGTCGAAGTCGTTGAGGATCGCGCGGCATTCGTTGGCCTTCTTCGCGTAGCCCTCGTACAGCTTGTAGTGCTCCTCCATCGTCTGCCGGGAGATCCCGTCGAGCTCACGGTCGAACGCGGCGAAGTTGCGCGGCTTCAGCTCATCCCAAGGCATCTAGATCCTCCTTGCGTCGTGGACGAAAGGTCTCTTCCGGGCTGCCCACACGCGGACGGCGTAAACGACGGATGTCACGCCGACGCTCGTGTCGGCTCGGACTCGATGATCACGCGGCAGGGCCGCTCGGCGAGCACCGTCTCGACGGTCTTGCCGAAGAGCGTCGTGCCCGTCCGGGGCGGCAGCGGCAGGACGATCGCCTCCGAGCGGATCGTGCGCGCCGCGTCGATGATGACCCGGCCGCCCTGGCCCGCGCGGATCTTGATGACGCGCCCGGCGACGCGGCGGCCGACGAGCAGCCGCGCGTGCTCGATGACCGACTGCGCCGCGGCCTCGCGCTCGGGCAGCTCCGCGTCCAGCGGCGAGGACTGCGGCACGGTGATCGTCACGATGACGTAGATCCCGCGGGCTCCGCGCGCCGCGAGCTTGGCCGCGGTGGCGAGGATCTGCGGCGTGAAGTGGTCGACCTCGAGCGCGACGAGCACCGACTTGTACTCGGCCTCGGTGGCGGTGACCGGCCGCGGGACGACGATCTTGGCCGTCGTGACGAGGTCGAGGCCGTGGCGGCGGCGGTAGAGCGTGTAGATGCCGATCCCGAGCACGAGCCAGATCGTGCCCGCGACCGCGACCGCCGGGTACCTGGACGTCACGACGAGGAACGACAGCAGGGTGGCGGCGCCGCCGAACACCGCGAAGCCGGGCAGGTCGCGCCCCCGGATGCGCAGGTTCCCCGGCCCGCGGTAGGGGCGCTCGCGATCGGGCTCGGTCAGGCGCATGCGGATGACCGCGGCATGCGCGATCGTGAACGACAGCATCGCCCCGAAGGCGTACATCCTGGCCAGGAACTCGGCCTTTCCGGGCAGCAGCGTGATGCACGCGATGACGCCGAAGACGAGGATCCCGATCCAGGGCGTCCCGTACTTCGGGTGCAGCTGGCGCAGGCGGTCGGGCACCTGCCGGTGGATGCCCATCGAGTACACGAGGCGCGAGACGCCGATGATCCCGGCGTTCGTCGCGATCAGCAGGATCGTCGCGGCGAGCAGGCCGACGTAGAGCTCTCCCGGCTGCTGCAGGAACCCGAGGTGGAGCTGCTTGACGACGCCGAGGATCGGGTCGCCGGCGAAGCCGCCCTTCTCCTCGGGCACCCCGAGCAGCGTCTGATAGTCGCCGGTCGCCGGGTTGTAGGTCACCGGCAGCGCCGACAGCGCGACGGCCGGCAGCGTGAAGTAGATCGCGTACACGGCCGTGCGCACGCGCGCGATCGCCTTCGGGATCGTGACGGCCTCGTCCTTGGCCTCCTCGGCCATGTTGGAGATCGTCTCGATGCCGGTGTAGGCGATCATCCCGAGCGGGATCGCCAGGAGGAACTCCGTCCACGTCGGCGCCACGCCGAGATGGATGTTGTCGACGAGCGTCTGCGGCGAGAAGACGAGCAGCCCGCCGACGACCACCATGAGCACCTGGGTGAAGAAGTCGACGACCGCGAGGACGATGTTCAGGCCCGCGGACTCCTTGACGCCGATGACGTTCACGTACGACAGCAGCGCGATGACGACGACGCCGAAGATGATGTCGCCGGGCGCCGAGCGCAGCGGATCCCAGAACAGGCCGCCGAGGTAGTGCGGCACGAAGAAGGCCGAGATCGCGACCGTGATCACGTAGTTGAGCATCTGGGCCCAGGCGGCGAAGAACGAGACGAGCTCGTTGAAGGCGTGGCGGGCGAAGCTCGACGATCCGCCGGCCTCCGGGAACATCGCGGTGGCCTCGGCGTACGTCGCCGCGGTGCAGAAGAAGAAGATGCCGGTGATGACGAAGACGACCGGCGTGAGGCCCAGCGCGAGCGCCGCGACGAGGCCGAGCGCGTAGTAGATCGAGGACCCGACGTTGCCGTAGGCGGTCGCGAAGAGCGCGTTGACCCCCAGCACGCGCTGGAGGCCCTGGAGCCGGCGTTGGGCCATCGGGGCGGCAGGTTACGCCCGTGCCGCACCCGTCACGTCAGGCGATCACCCACGTGTCCTTCCCGCCGCCGTGCTGCGAGGAGTTGACGACGAGGGTCCCCGGCTCGAGCGCGACCCGGGTCAGGCCGCCCGGCAGGGCGCGCGTCCAGCCCGCGCCGGAGAAGATGAACGGACGCAGGTCGACGTGGCGCGGCTCCAGGCATCCCGGATCGCTGATCGTCGGATGCTCGGAGAGCCGGACCGTGCGCTGCGCGACGTAGCACTCCGGCTCGCGCCGCAGGTCCTCGCGCACGTTCTCGAGCGTCTCCTCGCCGGCGTGGGCGCAGACGACGACGCCGCGTCCGCCGGAGCCGTGGCGCGGCTTGATGACGTACCCCTGCAGGTCGTCGAGGACCTCGGACGCGAGCTCGGGGTTGCCGAGGTCGAGCGTGCGCACGGAGGGGAGCAGCGGCTCCTCGCCGAGGTAGAAGCGCACCATCTCGTCGACGTAGGCGTGGGCGAGCTTGTCGTCGGCGATTCCGGTGCCGAAGGCGTTGACGAGCCCCAGGCGACCGGCGAGCCAGGGCTCGAGCACCATGCGCGCGATCGGCGTCGGCTCGCCCTGCTCGTCGCGCAGCGCATCCTCGTCCGAGCGCTGGTAGACGACGTCGACACGCCGCGTGGAGCCGTCCTCCCCGCGCGCGACCAGCCACCCGCCGCGCAGCTGCAGGTCGTCGAGCGTCACGAGCTGCGCGTCGGCGAGGCGCGCGATCTGCTCGTGCTCCCAGGCGGTCGGGGTGCCGGGTCCGTCGCTCAGTACGACCGCGTAGGGATCGGCGACGCCGTCGACCGCGGCGTCGCGCACCACGCCGCTGAGCAGCTCGCGCAGGGCGTCGCCGAGCTCGCGCGGACCCGGGCCGTCGTAGGGCAGCGAGGCGGTCACGGCGCGGCGGGTCGCGGCCGCGTAGCAGTAGCCTGACGGCGTCCGGCAGTTGTCCTCCAGCACGCGCAGCGTCCCGTCCTCGTCGCACACGATGTCCAGCCCGGCGATCGCGATCGGGGCGGCCGCGGTCGGCAGCTGCCCACGCAGCTCGGGCTCGTAGTCCTCCGCGTCCTCGATGAGCTGCTCCGGGACGACGCCGGCGGCGACGATCTCCCGCGGCCCGTAGGCGTCGGTGACGAAGGCGTTCAGCGCGCGGGCACGCTGCTCCAGGCCTGCGGCGAGCTCGTCCCACGCCGCCCCGGTGAACAGCCGCGGCACCGGATCGACCCGAAACGGATCGTCGCCGAAGCTCGCGCCCTCGGCGTCGACGCACTCCTGGGCAGCGTCGCGCAGGGCCGGGAGATCGGCGTCCTCGAGCGCCTGGAGAACCGGCGCGTAGTGCTCCCGCGGGCTGCCGTCTGCTTCGTAGGCCTCGTCGAACGCGGGTCGTCCGTGCTGCTCGGTCGCACTCAATGTGCGTCCTGGGCTACCCCGTCGGAGGGTTCGCACGCCTCGATGACCTCGCGCAGGTCGGGCCGCAGGCTCGCGCCCTGGCGCAGGAGCTCGCGCTGCACCTCGCGATGGTGCACCGCGTGGGGCGCGCGTCCGTCGCGCGCCGCGAGCGCCGCGCAGACGCCGGCCGCGTGGCCGGTGGCCATCGCGATCGGGGTCACGCGGTAGGACGAGTGGGCCTCGTGCGTGCCCGATATGCAGCGCCCCGCGACGAGCATCCGGTCCAGGCCGCGCGGCAGCAGGCAGCGCAGCGGGACGTCGTAGGCGTCGCGCAGAGGCAGCCGGGTCAGCACGGTGCCCTTGCCCTCCGGCGCGTGGATGTCGATCGGGTAGGAGCCGCGGGCGATCGCGTCGTCGAACTTGCGCGCGCGCAGCACGTCCTCGCCGGTCAGCACGTATCTGCCGAAGATCCGCCGCGTCTCGCGCACGCCGACCGCCGCCCCGCTCTGCGCGTTGTAGGCCTCCTCGAAGCCGGGCACGTGGGCGCGCAGGAAGCGGTCGATCTGGCGCATCTGCATGCGGCTGCGCCACTCGGCGTTCGTGAGGTCCCAGACGTCGTGGCCGCGCCCCGACACGCGCGTGCTGTTGACGCTCAGCTCGCGCTCGTGCGGCGTGGCGAAGAAGAGGATGTCCTCGCGCGGAAGGTCGAGCTCGCCGCGGGCCTCCGCCGCGGCCACGAGCTCCCACAGGCCGTGGACGCCGCGCCACTGATCGGGGTACTCCTTGACGTACCCGGCGAAGCGCCCGCGGTCGAATTCGACCATGCGGAACATGAGCGTCATCGGCTGGGTCAGCCCATCGGCGTCGCGTCCGACCGCATACGGCGCGCCGGCGGCCGCGGCGACGTCGCCGTCGCCGCTGCAGTCGACGATCGCGTGGGCATCGAGGACGATCGGCCCGGACTTCGTCTCGAAGACCACCCCGCCGGCGCCGCCCGGGCCGACGACCCCGCTGGCGAACGCGTGGAAGAGGAAGCGCACGCCGGCCTCGTCGAGCAGGTCGAGCGTCGCGAGCTTGTAGCACTCGGGGTCGAAGGGGACCGTGTAGCCGGTCTCCTGCGTCGGCGGAACCGCGCCGCCGCTGTTGAAGAGCAGGTCGAGCAGGTCCGACAGCGGCCCAGCGACCACTGGCTCGCCGGGCCCGTGGTCGTCGGGCAGCAGCCGCAGCTCGCCGGGCCCGATGTCGCGCGCCGCGCGGACCTCGTTGTGAAACGACATGAGCGGCATGACGAGGGCCGCGGTCGCGTTGCCGCCGAGGAAGCCGTAGCGCTCGGCGAGGACGACGTCGGCGCCCGCGCGCGCGGCGCCGATCGCGGCCCCGAGTCCGGCCGGCCCGCCGCCGACGACGAGCACGTCGGTCTGCCCCGCGACCGTGGCGGTCCGCGGGGGCAGCTGGATCCTGCGACTGCGCTCAGGCCGGCCGAGCGGCGGCACGGGGAACCTCGCGGGCCAGCAGGCCGGCGATGAGCGGCGCGGTCATGCGCGACTCATCCTGCATCCCCGGCATCCTGGCATCCACGAGTCGTCGGTGCTCCTCACGCAGGTCCCACATGCGGTCGATCGCCGCCAGCAGGACGCCCGCGTGCTCGCGCTGGACCATCTGCGGCGTCGGCAGCCCGACGCGCTCGAGGAACCCCGTGACCTTCGCCGCGTACGGCAGCGCGAGGACCGGCACGCCCGCGAGCGCGGCGAAGATGACGAAGTGCAGGCGCATGCCGATCGCGAGATCGAGCCCCGCCATCATCCCGAGCACCTCGCGCGGCCCGTACGTGCCCTTCAGGACCCACGCGCGGTCGGGACTGCCCATCTCCGCGATGACGCGGTGGGCATGGCCGATGTCCTGGCGCTCCATCGGCACGAAGATGAGATTGGCGTCGAAGCGCTCGGCGACGAAGTCGGCGGCGTTGGCGAGCAGGCGGTGATAGACGCCGTCCTCGAGCCCGTGGGTGCCGCCCCCGGGCTCGCGCACCGAGATCCCGACGAGATGCCGGTTGCGGTCCAGGCCCTGCCATTCGAGCTCCGCGACAGGCGGGTCCGCCGCTTGCAGCAGCAGCGCGGGGTCGGCCGTCACGGCGATCTCCTTGGTCACGCCGATCTGCTCGAGCAGCCGGCGGGTGCCGAGGTCGCGGACGGTGATCGCCACCATCCCGTTGAGGACGTCGGCGACGGCGCGCCGCTCGACGTGTCGCTCGAGCGGCCCGACGCCGATCGCGTACGTCGCCGTCGGCACGCCCAGCGCCTGCGCGATCCGCGGGACGTGCAGGTAGCACTCCGACTCGCGGTCGTAGAGGATGCCGCCGCCGCCGAGCAGCAGGAGGTCCAGTCGGCCGATCTCAGCGACGAGCTCGTCGCGGAACGCCGTGCGCGCGTCGATCGCGCGGTCGACATCGTGATGCGCGCGCGTGTGCGACACGTCGCGCGTGAAGACCGTCAGCTCGACGCCCGGCACGGCGATGCGCAGCTGCTCGAGGGCGACCGTGAGGATGGCCTCGTCGCCGAGGTTCAGGCCCCCGTAGGAGCCGCAGATGCCGATCGCACGCGGGGCGCCGCTGCGCGGCAGCGCCACCAGTGGCTGCAGGGGCACGCTCGTCATCGCCTTCGTAGCTCGCTCATCGTCGGACGTTGGGTCGAATGTGGTGCATCGTGCGTGTAGTTCGCGATACGACGCGATCAACACCCACCACCCGACAAATGAGTAGAACGTGCACGCCCGATTGATGTTATACCTCACCCGCAGGCAGCCGTCGACGAGCCACGGCTTACCGTGACTCGTCGCGATCGACAGCTAATGTGTCAGTTGGGCTGGCGGTTACCCGCCACCAGCTTCCGGAGTGAAGCCCGAGGCCGGGCCGGCCTCGCCTTCGCGCGTCGGGTTGACCTCGTCCGTGTCGCCGGTGCCGCTCTTGATGTCAGTGTCCTTGAGGGCGTCGGGCTCCGGGTTGTCCTCGGGAGCCGCGTCCGGGGCCGGACTACGGGCGTTGGCAGGGTCCGGCTTCTCGTCGTCGGTCATGCGTCCTCCCTTGATCGAATACCACTGGCCAACGTGGCGCATACCCGCTGCCAGCGGTTCGAGAACGCGAGGAAATACCTGCGCTCGCGCACTCCGGATCGGCGAGGAATGTCACACGCTTTCACCGGGTACGCGCCCCTTTGGAATCCAAAAGGGAGGACCACATGCCTGATAAGGAAGGAAAGCAGAGCGGGCCTGGGATCAAGGACACACCGGACCAGGCGTACAAGTCCGGACGCAGTGAGGACGTTCAGGAGGGATCGCTCGGCGCCGACACCGGCGGAGCGGGCGTCCAGAAGTCGCGCTTGCCCGAGGGCGCCGACGAGCAGGGCACGGCGCAGTCAGGCGGCTTCGGCGGCCAGGAGGCCGACGACTCGCCCGATGCGGGCACCGTCGACACGATCACCGGCGAGGGCGACGCTGCCGGGGGGGCCGGCGACAACGCGACCCCGTCGGCGAGCGCCGGCGACGTCGACCGCATGGAGGACGCGCCCGACCAGCAGAACGCGGCGCCCGGCGCGGCGACGGACAGCCAGGGCTTCGGCCAGCACGGCGACCAGGACGCGACCGACACGGAGACCAAGCAACAGCACCCGCGGACCCCGAGCGACATGGGGAGCCGCTAGCGCCTGGCGAGTGCTGCGCCGCCGGTCACCTCCGGCGCGCGCGCACGGCCTGACGCACATCGACCCCGGCGTTGTTGCACGCCGGGGTCGATCGTTGCTCGGCGCTGACGCAAGCTCGTCGCCGGCGGCGACGGCTCGCGGTCCGATCAGGAGGTCAGGTCGTCCTCGTCCCCGTCAGAGGTCGTCGTGCCGCTCGCGGGACCGGCAACGCCCTCGCCGGTCCCCTCGCCGGGGTTGCCCTCGTCCTCGGGGATCGTCGGGCTGTGCACGGGCTCGCCCTCTTCGGTACCGCTCTTGACCTCAGCGTCCTTGAGGGCGTCTTCGCCGTCGTCTGACATCGTGCTCCTCCCGGGATAGATGAACTGCCGTCGCGCCTCGTGGCGCCATGCCAGGCTAACGCGTTTGGGGCGATCGGAGAAGATGCGGCCATGGCGAAGGAGATAGAGCGCAAGTTCCTCCTCAGCGAGCTCCCGCCGACGCTGAGGCTCGCCCGCGGCGAGGCGATCAAGCAGGGGTATCTCGCCCTCGACGGCGACACCGAGGTCCGGGTCCGGACGGGGTCTGCGCCGCCCCGGCTCACGGTCAAGTCGGGCCGCGGCGAAGTGCGCACCGAGGTCGAGCTGCCCGTCGAGGGCGGCGACGCGCAGGCGCTGTGGGACCTCACCGAGGGCCGGCGGGTCGAGAAGACGCGGCGGCTCATGCGCATCGACGGCGTGGACGCCGAGGTCGACGAGTACACGGGCGACCTCGCCGGGCTCGTCGTCGCCGAGGTCGAGTTCGGCGACGAGCAGGCCGCGCGGGCGTTCGCCCCGCCGCCGTGGTTCGGGCCGGAGCTCACCGGCGAGCCCGCGTACGCCAATCGCAGCCTCGCCTGCGACGGCCTGCCGCAGACCCACGCTGGATGATCGCGGCGCGCCTGCGTCCCTTCGGCACGACGATCTTCAGCGAGATGTCGGCGCTGGCGGTGCGCACCGGCGCGATCAACCTCGGCCAGGGCTTCCCGGACACCGACGGGCCCGCGGAGATCGTCGACGCGGTGACGGCGGCGATGCGCGCGGGCGCCAACCAGTACGCGCCGCTGCCCGGCGTGCCGGAGTTGTGCGCGGCGATCGCCGAGCATCAGCGGCGCCGGTACGGCCTTGACGTCGATCCCGAGAGCGGCGTTCAGGTGACCTTCGGGGCGACGGAGGCGGTCGCTGCGACGATGCTCGGCCTGCTGGAGCCCGGCGACGAGGTCGTCGTGCTGGAGCCCTTCTACGACTCCTACGCCGCGACGATCGCCATGGCGGGTGCGACGCGGCGGCTCGTGACCCTGCGCCCGCCGGACTTCGCGCTCGACCTCGACGAGCTCGCGGCCGCAGCGCGCGGCGGGCGCGTGCGGATGCTGCTGCTCAACTCGCCCCACAACCCGACCGGCCGCGTGCTCACGCGGCCCGAGCTCGAGGCGGTCGCGCGCGTGTGCGTGGAGCACGATCTCGTGGCGGTCACCGACGAGGTCTACGAGCACCTCGTCTACGACGGCGCGCACGTGCCGCTCGCGACGCTGCCGGGGATGGCGCAGCGCACGCTGACGATCTCGAGCTCCGGCAAGTCGTTCTCGTTCACCGGCTGGAAGATCGGCTGGTGCAGCGGCCCGCCCGAGCTCGTCGCCGGCGTGCGCGCGGCGAAGCAGTTCCTGTCGTTCGCCGGCGGGACGCCCCTCCAGCACGCCGTCGCCTCCGCCCTGGCCGACGCCGAGCGCCACGTCGCGCCGCTGCGCCGCTCGTTGCAGGCCGCCCGCGACCATCTCTGCGCGGGGTTGGACGAGGCGGGCTTCGGCGTCTGCGTCCCGCAGGGCGGGTACTTCGTCAACGCCGACCTCGCACCCCTCGGCGTCGCCGACGCGGCCGCATGGTGCCGCACGCTGCCCGCCCGCGCGGGTGTCGTCGCGATCCCGACGAGCGCCTTCTACGCGGATCCCGACGCCGGCCGCACGCTCGTGCGCTTCGCCTTCTGCAAGCGCCGGGAGGTCATCGGCGAAGCCGTCGAGCGGCTCGTCGCCGTCTGCGGTCTGGGTTAGTGTCTGTCATGCCATGGGTGCGATGAGCGGGAGCGCGAGCGCCGAGATCGACGCGCCGGTCGAGGCGGTGTGGGCGGTCGTGCAGGACATCGAGGCCGCGCCGGAGTGGCAGCGGGGCCTGGACGCGATGACGGTGCTCGAGCGCGACGAGCAGGGCCGCGCGGTGCAGTGCGAGACGACGACCGACGCGAAGCTCAAGGTGTTCACGGCGCGCGTGCGCTTCACCTACGCCTCGCCCAGCGAGCTGCACTGGACGCAGGAGCGCGGCGACCTGCGGTCGATGGACGGATCGTGGCGCCTGGAGGACGCCGGCGGCGGGCGCACGCTCGCGACCTACACGCTCGACGGCGATCCCGGCGTGCTGATGGCGCGCTTCCTCAAGGGCGCGCTGGAGGAGAAGCTCCGGGGGATCCTCATCGAGGGCCGGCCGGGTGAGCTGAAGGCCCGCGTCGAGGCGGGGTAGGCGCGGGCATGGCCACGCTCGGAGGCACCGCAAGCGCAGACATCGATGCGCCGCTGCACCGCGTCTGGACGATCGTCGCTGACGTCGAGGCGTGGCCGGAGTGGCAGGAGACGCTCAGCGCGGTGGACGTCGAGCAGCGCGACGCCGAGGGGCGGCCGTCGCTCTGCGAGGTCATCTTCGACGCGGGCATCCAGACGATCCGCACGGTCCAGCGCATTCGCTACGAGCCGCCGCTGTCGCTTGCCTTCTCGCAGGAGAGCGGGAGCCTGAAGTCGCTGCACGGCTCCTGGCGGCTGGAGGACCTCGGCGGCGAGCGCACGAGGGCGACGTATCTGCTCGACGTCGAGCCGGGCGGCTTCTTGAACATGCTCGTCAGGGGGGCGGTCGAGGAACGGCTGCGCGAGCTGCTCGTCACGCGGCTGCCCGGCCAGCTCAAGGCGCGCGCCGAGGCCGGCTAGGCCGAGACGGGCTCGCGGTCGCGCTCCCAGCCGGCGCGCACGCTGTCGAAGTCGGTCCAGACGTCCTCGGGCGGGCCGCCGACCGGATGGGTGGGCTCCGGCGGGATCGGGCGGCGCCGTCCACCGCCGTCGTCGTCGTCGTCCTCGTCCTCGTCCGGCCGCCAGGGCTGGCGCGCCAGGCCGAACCACAGGCAGGTGCCGACGACGACGATCGCGACGGTTCCGGCGAGGGCCGACTCGAACCAGAGGCCGACGAACGCCAGCGCGATCGCGGCCGTGACCGTCAGGCCGCCGCCGCAGGTGAGCGCCGAGCGCGCCGCTCGGCTCCGGCGCGACGCACCCTCCGGCTGTGGGCTGATGACCGCGACCGCCAGCGTCAACGCGAAGACGTAGAGCAGGGCGTTGGCCGCAACCATCATCAGGTCATTGTGGTTCCCGCGGCTGTCGCAATCAAACGAAAAGGACAGACGTACGGCCAGGATTGCACAGGTTCGCATGCGGACGTGCGACAGCCCGTCCAGCAGGATCCGTGCACCGGGCTATCGTCACACGATGAAGCAGGTTCGGATGGAGCCCCGGATCGAGCATGCGGCGTCCTCCGAAGCCTGGCTCCGCCGCACGCTCGAGGAGATCCTCATGCAGGTCCGCGTGCTGCTGGACGTCGACGGCTGCGCGTTCCAGACGGTCGACTGGGAGCAGGGCCACATCCATGCGGCGGCGGCGTGGTTTGAGACACCCGAGATCCGCGCCACGCTGCGGCCCGTCCTCGACCGCACCTACGACGCCACGCGCGGCGGCGTGACGGAGGCGGCGATCGAGCAGGGCCGGCCGCTGCTGCTCGACGACGTCGAGCAGTGGGAGGGCGGCGAGGCGCTGCGTGCGCGCCTGCGCGCGCAGCTCGACGAGGCGACCGCGGACGCGGCCTGGGAGTGGTACCGGACCTCGTCGTTCATCTCCTGCCCGGTGCGGACGGCCGGCGGGCGCACGCTCGGGGTGCTCGCGCTGTCATCGAGTCCGCCGCGCGCGCCGCTGGGCGAGGAGCAGCTGCGCGTGACCGAGGTCTTCGCGAACCTCGCGGCGCTCGCACTCGAGCGCTCGGAGCTGCTCGAGCGCGAGGAGCGCCGTGCGCGCGCCGAGGAGCTGCTGCACGCCGCCGCGCAGGCGATGACCGCGTCGCTGGACCTCGACAGCGTCTACACGGCGATCGTCGAGCAGGCCGCGATCGTCGCCGACGCCCCGACGGTCATGCTGCTGCGTCTCGACAGCGTCACGCAGACGCTGCGCACGGTGGCGAGCATCGGCGCGTCGCAACGGCTCGCCAGCCACCGCTTCACCCGCGGCGAGGGCATGATCGGCGTCTCCTTCGAGACCGGCGAGCCGTACGTCAGCCGCCCGCAGGACCGCGACCGCTTCGTCGCCTGGGTGCGCGAGGAGGGCGTGTCATCGTTCGCGCACGTCCCGCTCCTGCTCGGCCCGCGGCGCTTCGGGATGCTCACCGTAGCCCATCCCGAGGAGGGCGCGCTCGACGAGCGCCGGCTCGCGCTCCTGCAGTCGCTCGCGCGGCCGGCGGCTGCGGCGATCGCCAACGCGCTCGAGTTCCAGCACGAGCGCAAGGTCGCCGCGGCGCTCACGCGCGGCTTCCTGCCGGGCACGCCGCCCGAGCTCGAGGGCTACTCGCTGGGCCTCGTCTACGAGCCGGTCGGCCACGAGGTCTCCGGCGGCGACGTGTTCGGCGTCTGGCGCCTGCCGTCCGGCGCGCTCGCGGTGCTCGTGGGAGACGTGAGCGGCAAGGGCCTGGAGGTCGCGGCGGTCAGCGCGATGGTCCGCTTCTTCGTCGAGGCGCGCACGTGGGACTCCGAGGGGCCCGCGCAGGTGCTCGCGCAGACCAACGCGATCCTGCGCCGGCGGCTGCCCGGGCGCGTCGCGCTCGTCACCGCGTTCCTGGCGGTCATCGACGACGGCGTCCTGCGCTACGCGAACGCCGGCCATGTCCCGCCGCTCGTCGTCGGCGCCGAGGGGGCGCGCGAGCTGCCGGCGACCGGTGTCCCGCTCGGCATCACCGACAGCGTGAGCTTTCGCGAGCACGAGCTGGGGTTCGGCTCGGGCGACCTGCTGTTCGCGAGCACGGACGGGCTGTCGGAGGCGCGTCGCGACGGCGAGCTGTTCGGTCACGAGCGCGTCCGTGCGCTCGTGACCGAGCACGCCGCCGCGCTCGATCCCCAGGCGCTCGTCGAGCTCGCCTACGCGGAGGCCGAGGCGTGGGCGCTCGAGCTCACCGACGACGTGGCGATCATCGCGCTGCGTCCGGGATGAGCGGGCGCGTCGAGATCCGCCCGGAGGCGGCCGACGGCCCGGCGGCGCGACAGCTCCACGAGGAGTACATGGCGCTCGTCTGCGAGCGGCTTCCGGGCTTCGTCCCGAGCGAGCGGATCTTCGCCAGCGAGGAGGTGTTCGGGCGCGACGGGGGCGCCTGGCTCGTCGCCTACGACGCGGGCGGCGAGCCGGTCGGCTGCGGCGGCCTGCGAACGCTCGCTCCGGGCGTGGGCGAGATCAAGCGCATGTTCGTCGTCGAGCGCGCGCGCGGTGTCGGCCTGGGGCGGCGGTTGTTGCGCGAGCTCGAGCGCCGCGCTGCGGCGCAGGGGCTTCGCCGGGTGCGCCTGCTGACGACCGAGGTGCTCAGCGAGGCGATCGCGCTCTACGACGCCGAGGGCTACCGGGCGGTCGAGCGGAGTCAGCGCGCGGGCGAGCCGGTGGAGATCTGGATGGAGAAGGTGCTGGGGTGACGGGCGTCCCGCGACGCGCCGCGAGCGCCCCGACCCTCCTTCCCTCGGTGATGCAGTTCAGCCCGTCCCCAGCGGGCCGTCCGACCGCCGCCCTACTCGTACACCACCAAATCCGGCGGAGGGCCCAGCGCGAGCACCTCGCGCGGGCCCATGAGGTTCGTGTCCTCCTCGTAGAAGAGCTTGAAGCCGTCGTTGAAGCGCGTCACCTCGGACGTGAACTGGTCGTACTTGACGATCTTGTTCGGGCGGTCGCCGAAGCCGTCGACGTTCATCGTGACCGCCAGGCCGGGCGGTCGCTGGACGGCCGCCTTGTCCTTGATCATGCCGGCCGTGAACTGGTGGACGACGAAGAGCTTCTCGGGCAGGTCGCGGCGGCGGACGATCTCCGATACGAAGGTCGCGACGTCGTTGACCTCAGGAGCGGTGACGGAGCCGATCGTCTGGCCGGGGATCTCGCCGGCGCCGACGTGCCACTCCGGATCGAGCGCGATGCCGACGTCCGGCTCGCGCAGCCAGCGCTCGAGTCGCTGGGCCTCGCTGAGGAAGTCGCCGCGACCTGGCTGGATGTCGAGCACGAGCAGCGCCTTCAGCCGCCGGGCGGCGCGCAGGTAGCGGGCGATGACGGCGTCGGCCTGATGGATCCGGTACATCCCGTCGTCGCCCGGATGCGCCGCCGCGATCGTCGAGATGAGCTCCAGCGCAGGGAGCACGGGCCGCGTCTTCTTGGCGTAGCCGCGCGCGACGTGGCCCAGGCGTACCGCGGCCTGGCGCGGCGTGCCGATCCCCAGCGTCCCGAGGCGCGGGCTCTGCGGCGCCCCGTAGAACGCCACGACGCGATAGTCCGGGAAGACCCGCCGCCCGCCCCGCGGCAGCTCAGCCGGCACGGCTTGTGCCGCGGCGGCGCGCAGCGGCGCCGCGGACTCCGAGGTGGCCGCCGGTTCCCCACCGCAGGCGCGGACCGCGAGCATCACGAGGAGCACCGCGACCGCCAGCCCGCCGAGCGCGGTCGCGCGGCGCCGGCGATAGACGTGCGCCGGCTCTCTCACGCCGCCCAGTCGGCGCCGTGCGACGACAAATCGCGGCAATTCTTGAGTTGCCCCCTCGTCCGGCCGATAGGCGTCCTATGCCCCACCGTCACGAGCGCATCTCGATCGACACGCCGCGCCACCGCATCATCGGGAACGTCACGCTCGCCGCCGACGGCTACCGCAGCCGCCTGTCGGATCTCCTCAACGCTCCGGAGCGCGACTTCATCGCGCTGAGCGCCGCCATCGTGCAGGAGCTCAACGGCGACGGGGCGATCCAGCGCCACGACTTCATCGCCGTGCATCGCCAGCACGTCGTCTTCGCCGTCTCGCTTGGCACGGTCGAGGATCCGGCCGCGGACGAAGCCGCCGCCTGAGCCGCCGGCGCCCGCAGGCTCAGCCCGCGGCTTCGAGGCAGAGCACACCGTCGGGTCCGACCGTCGCGGCGTGCTCGGTGCCGGCGTCGACCTCGAGCCGGTCACCGGGGACGAGCGGCAGATCGCCCTCCTCGTGCGTATGGAAGACGATGCTGCCCCGCACGCAGTAGAGGATCTTGCGGTGGCCGTGGCTGTGCCAGCCGTAGCGATCGCCGGGCTCGTTGCCCCACGCGTACGGGCGCAGGCCCTCGCGCGCGTAGATCGCCTCGATCTGCTCGCGGTCCGGCGGCGGCTGGGTCTGCGCCTTCTCGATCCGGGCGGCCACGGGCGCAGTATTGCGCTCGGCTCAACGCACTGCGATCTCGCCGGCGAGCGCGAACGGCGCGACGAGCTCGATGCGGTCGCCGCTCCAGAAGCGGCCGGGGTCATACCAGCTCGCGGGCCGCCGGCTCGGGAGCAGGCCCATGTGCTGGTAGGTCGTCGCGACGAGCTCCGCGCAGTAGATCGTCTCGCGCGTCGACGCGCGCCGCACCCGTCCCGTGATCCATTGGCGGGCGAGGCCGAGCGTCGTCGGGAATGCCCGGCCGTCGAGGCGCTCGATGACCTCCATGAGGCGGTCCTCGTGGCGGCGCTCGATCGGGCCCTCGAGCTGACGCACCCACGCCCGCTGGCCGTAGCGCCCCGTCCATATGGACGCCGCGTCGGCCAGCCGGTGCAGCTGC
>DASWQM010000041.1:0-14371 GCA_036403675.1 Solirubrobacteraceae bacterium
ATGATCGCGACCCCGCGGACGTCGTCGTTTCCGTCGGGGCACGCGGCGTCGGCATGCGCGTTCGCCACCGCCGTCGGCGTGGAGTGTCCGCGGCTCGCCGTCCCGCTCGGCGCGCTCGCGGCCGCCGTCTCCTACTCGCGCGTGCACACCGGCGTCCACTATCCCGGCGACGTGCTCGGCGGCGCGGTGGTCGGCATCGCGGCCGGCCTTGCCGTCGCGCGCCTGCCCCTCCCCGTCGGCGCGGCGGCTTCGCGCGAGCCGACTCCCGCGCAACCGACGAGCGCGCCGCCCACGCGAGCGGTGCTGCTCATCAGTCCGAATGCGGGCACGGCGGGCCGCTTGCCGCGCAGCCGCGACGCACTGATCCGGGCGGGCATCGAGGTCGTCGGGGAGATCCCCGTCGAACATCACGAGCGCCTGGCGGGCTGGGTGGCGCGCGCGTCCGAGGAACCGCTGCTGATCGTCGCCGCCGGCGGCGACGGAACCGTCGGCACGGCCGCCGGCTACGTGGTCGACACCGACGCCGTGCTCGGCGTGCTGCCGCTCGGTACGTCCAACGACTTCGCTCGCTCGCTCGGCCTGCCGACAGACCCCGTCAAGGCGGCGTGCCTGCTCGCCACCGGCGAGGTGACGACGATCGACGCCGGGCGCCTGGTCGTGCCCGGCGAGCCGCCGCGCCACTTCGCCCACGCCGCCACCGTCGGCCTCAACGTGAGCTTCGCCAGGCTGGCGACCAAGGCGTCGCTGCGTCGGCGCCTCGGGCGGCTCGCCTACGCCGTGGCCGGCGCCGAGGCCGTTCGCGAGCAGAGCGCGTTCCGCTGCGAACTGCAGTACGACTCGCGGGTCGAAGGACTGGAGACGGTTCACCTCGCGATCGTCAACGCCCCGGTGTTCGGCGGCTTTCTGGGGCTGCGCGTCCGCGGCGCGAGCCTCGCCGACCGCGTCCTGGACGTGATCGCCGTGGAGCGCCTGCCGCTGCACCGGCTCATCCTCGCCGCCCTGCAGCCGATCCTCGGCACGCCCAGGCCGCTTCGCGGGATCCACACGCTGCAGGTGCCGCGACTTCGTGTCCACAGCGACCGCGACCTCGAGGTCGCGCTCGACGGCGAGATCCGCGGCAGGATCCCCGCCGACTTCGAGGTCGCCGGCGCGGCGCTGCGCGTCGTGACGCGAACGGACTTCGACAGCCGGCGCACGTGAGGCGCGCGTAGACCACCGGGCCTCCAATGCTCCGGCGATCTGCATGACGCAGCCTGGTCGCCGGGTACAGTCAGCGGGCGATGACCCCCCGGCTCGTCCTGACCTGCTGCGCGCCCGTGCTGGCGCTGCTCGCCGCGCCCGCGGCCGCCGTGCCGCCGCTGCCCGACGAGCGCATCGCGGCCGGTGTCAGCGCCGGCGGCGTGGACGTCTCCGGCCTCACGATCGACGAGGCCGCCCAGCGCCTGGACGGCGCCTACGGCGCGCGCTTGAAGGAGGACATCATCGCTCAGGTCGCCGACCTGACCTTCCGCCTCACGGCCAAGGGCGCGAAGGCGACCTTCGACCCGCTGCGGACGGCCAAGCGCGCCCTCTACGCGAGCCCCGCCGTCCCGCCGCCGGCCCCCGCTCCGGGTGCCGCGGCGCCCGGCACCGACGTACCGCTCGCCGTGAGCCACGACCACGCGGCGGTGCGGCGCTTCGCGGCACGGATCGACCGGCGCCTGGCGCGGCCCGCGCGCGACGCGCAGCTGCGCATCACGCTGCGCCGCGTCGGTGTCGTGCACTCGGCGACCGGCCGCGACGTCGATTCCACGACGCTCGCCAGGGACGTCGGCGCGGCGCTCGACGACCCGCACCTGACGCGGGTGTTCAAGCCCGCGCTGCGCACGGTCCGGCCGACGGTGACCGTCGACAAGCTGCCGCGCACGGTCATCACGATCCAGCAGTCGACGTTCACCCTGCGCCTCTTCAAGAACCAGCGCGTCCGCAAGACGTACAAGGTCGCGGTCGGCCAGCCGCAGTACCCGACGCCGCGCGGGCGCTTCTCGATCATGAGCAAGCAGGTCAACCCGACGTGGTCGGTCCCCAACAGCCCCTGGGCTGGGGAGCTCGCGGGCTCGACGGTCGTGGGCGGCACGGCCGCGAACCCGTTGAAGGCGCGCTGGATGGGCATCGCCAACGGCGTCGGCATCCACGGCACCGGACAGGACTACTCGATCGGCACACGCGCGTCGCACGGCTGCATCCGGATGCACGTCGGGGATGTCGTCGCGCTCTACAAGCGCGTCCCGATCGGCACCCCCGTGTTCATCGGCTGACCGCGCAGAGGCTGCGCAGAGCTTGACCGCCGGTTGACGTTCGCGGCAGCCGGGGTAACCGTGCCACCTGCGGGGAGCGGCAACGACGACCCTCCGGGGGTTCGATTCCGAGCCATCGGACCAGGGCGCACGAGCTGCTGCTGCGGAAGCGCGAGCGCGACGGGCGGCTGCGCGCGGCCGGGACGTTCCTCGCGGCCGCCGAGCGCAGCGGCCTCGTCCGCGACCTCGACCGCTGGGTCATCGGGCCGGCGGCGCGGCTCGCAGGCGACGGTCATCGCGTCGAGCTCAACGTCTCGGCGGCGTCCCTCGGCGATCCCCGCCTCTACGACGGCCTTTCGTCGAACGCATCGGGGCGCTCGCCCTGCGAGCTCGCGTTCGACGACTTCGGGACCGGCTACGGCGGCTTCGGCCATCTGAAGAACCTTCCCGTCGACTGTCTGAAGATCGACGCCGACGCTCTACCGCGCGAGCTGAGCCGCACCCTCGGCGGCCATGCTCACGGCGTCCAGCAGCGGCTGGGCCTTGAGCAGCATCTCGTCGTACTCCGCCTCGGCGTCGGAGAGCATGACGATCGCGCCACCGGAGCCGATCGTCGCGCCCGCGGCCGTCGCCACGAGCGTGCGGATGACGATGCTCAGGTCGGCCGTCCCGTTCAGCGCGAGGTAGCCGAGCGCGCCCGAGTAGACGCCCCGCGGCGCGCCCTCGAGCGCGTCGATGATCTCCATCGTCCGCAGCTTCGGCGCGCCTGTCATCGAGCCGCCGGGGAACGTCGCGCGGATGCAGTCGACGAGGTTCGCGTCGTCGCGCAGGCGCGCGCGGATCGTCGAGACGAGCTGGTGGACGGTCTCGTAGCTCTCGACGTCCATGAGCTTCGGGACGTGGACGCTGCCGACCTGGGCGACGCGGCCGAGGTCGTTGCGCAGCAGGTCGACGATCATGAGGTGCTCGGCGCGGTCCTTGGGACTGCGGGCGAGGCGGTCGCGGGCGAGCGCGTCGGCGTCCTCGTCGGCCCCGCGGCGGGCAGTGCCCTTGATCGGCTTGGCCTCGATCGAGCGGTCGCGGCGCACCCGCAGGAAGCGCTCGGGCGAGGAGCTCAGGACCGCGCCCTCCGGGATGCGCAGGTACGCGCTGTGGGGCGCCGGGTTGATGCGGCGCAGGACGCGGTAGAGCTCGAACGTATCGCGCGGCGCGGGCAGGGCGAGCGTGTTCGTCAGGCAGATCTCGTAGCTCTCGCCCGACGCGAGCAGCGCCTTGCAGGTCTCGACGTTCGCCAGGTGGTGCTCGCGGCCGCGGTGCAGGCGGAACTCGAGCGGGGCGTGCTCGTCGTCGGACAGCCGCGGCTCGTCGAGCACGGGCAGCCGGGCGAGCGCGGCCGCCGTCTCGTCGATCCAGCGCCGCGCCGCGCTGTCCTCGGCGCCGTCGCGGTCGTCGCAGAGCGCGAGCACGTGGGTCTCGTCGAGCTCGTGGTCGATCGCGACGATCCGGTCGGCGAGCATCAGCACGGCGTCGGGCAGCTCCGCGCGATGCGCCGCCGCGGCGCCGCAGTCGGCCTTGCACTCGTAGCCGAGGTAGCCGACGAAGCCGCCGTTGAGGTCGAACGGGAGCTGCGGGCTGACGGTGTGCAGGCGCTCGAGCTCCCGCGCGAGGTACGCGAAGAGCGTCTCGTCGTGGACGCTCTGGCGCCCGCCGCGCGAGACCGTCACGCGCCGCTCATGCACCCGGTAGCGGACCGTCGCGCCGAGGCCGCCGAGCGCCGCGCCCATGAACGAGAAGCGCGCGCGGCGGGGGTCGCGGACGCTCGAGTCCAGCCAGAAGGCGTGCACGCAGCCGCCGAACAGCGCGGCGAAGGCGCTGTCGGCGTCCGGTGTGCCGTCGACGACGCGGTGGTGAACACGCACGGGGCCGGCCGGCGCGGCGCTCGGGCGCGGGGATCGCGGTGCCGGCCGCGGCGCACGACGCCGTTGCCGTGCGGGTGTGAGCGCGACGAAGTTCGAGACGAGCAGCTCGCCATGTTCGGTCCCGATCGATTCGGGGTGGAACTGCACGCCCCAGGCGCGGCGCCGGCGGTCGCCGATCGCCATCAGCGTCCCGTCGTCGGCCCAGGCGAGCGCCTCCAGGCCGGCGGGCAGGGCCGGCTCGACGACGAGCGAGTGGTAGCGGACGGCGCGGAATCCCTGCGGGATGCCGGCGAAGAGCCCGTTCGCGTGGTGGAAGACGGAGCTGATGCGGCCGTGGACGGTGTCCGCGCCGCGCACGACGCTGCCGCCGCGCACGTGGGCGAGCGCCTGGTGGCCGAGGCAGACGCCGAGCACCGGCACCTCGTCCTGCGCGAGCGCGTCACCGCAGATGCCGAGATCGCGCTCGCGCTCCGGCCTGCCGGGGCCCGGAGAGATGACGATGCGGTCCCAGCGGTGGCGCGCGAGCCGGCTCCACGGCAGCTCGTCGTTGCGCACGACGACCGGCTCCTCCCCCGTCATCGCGGCGACGAGCTGATAGAGGTTGAACGTGTACGAGTCGTAGTTGTCGATCAGCAGCGTCGTCACCGGACGGCAGAGGTTAGGCATTGGCCGAGGCAGCCCCAGAGAGCGTCCTGCGCTGGACCCCGGCCGGCCTGCAGGAGGGCACGGCGGGCGAGACGCTGCTCGCCGCCGACTCCTGGCTCGTCGACGGCGGCTCGGTCCGGGCTCATGACGCGCACTGGGCTCGCTTCGGCGATGCCTGCCGCGTCCACGGCGTCGAGACGGATGAGCTCGCGCGCTTCCGTGCCGCGGTGACGGCGGCCGTGCCGGCCGCGGGCCGCTGGTTTCCCCGCGTCGAGCTCACCGGCGGCGGTCTGGCGCTGCGCGTGCGGCCGGCGCCGCCGCCGGCCCGCGAGGCGCGCGTCCTCGTCGCCGCACCCGGCGACCCCCGCCGCTGCCCGCGCCGCAAGGGCCCGGACCTCGCGCTGCTGCTCCGCCTGCGCGAGCGCGCCCGCGCCGCGGGCGCCGACGAGCTGCTGCTGTGCGACGACGCGGGCGCGCTGCGCGAGGGCGCGCTCAGCAGCCTGCTGTGGTGGGAAGACGAAACGCTCTGCACGACCCCCGACGAGCACACGCTCCCCGGAGTCACGCGTGCGCTCCTGCTCGACGTCGCGCGCCGGCGCGGGATCGCCGTGCACGTCCGTTCGCCGCTGCCGCGCGAGCTCGCCGGCCGCGAGGTGTGGCTCACGAGCGCGCTGCACGGCATCCGCGTCGTCAGCGCGTGGCTCGGGCCCGCGCAGGCCGCGGGCCCGCCGGAGCGGGCCGCGACCTGGCGTGCGGCGCTCAGTGCACCAGCGAGTCGCCCGTCTCCAGCAGCGTCTTGAGGCCGCTGAGGATGAAGCTCCAGCCGCCGCCGGCGCCCCCGTCCTCCATCTCGCCGGCCATGAGCGCGGCCAGCCGCGGCGCGCCCTCGAGCTCGTGCACGACGGTCAGCCGTGAGAGGCCGCCGCCGCGCTCGGAGATCTCGTACGTCAGCCGGGTGAACCCCTCGGCGGCCATGTCCGCGTCCATGAGCATGCGGAACGTCTGGACGAGCTTGTGCGGCGGGTCGGCCTCGACGACCTCGCCGTCGACGGCCAGGTCCGGTGCCCCGTGGGCCCGCATCGCCTCGCTCGTGAACCCGCGGTACGTGCCGCCCGGACGCAGCTCGTACTCCGATCGCCCGCCGTAGCCGAAGCGCTCGGTCCACTCGGGCTGCGTGATGGCGTCCCAGATCGCCTGCGGCGCCGCTTTGATGTAGACGCGGTAGACCTGCGTCGTCACGTTCGTCTCCGTCATCGTCGTCGTCATGTCGTTCCCTCCAGCTCGTTCTTCAGTTCGGCGAGCGCCGATACGCGACGCTCGGTGTACTTGTCGATCCAGCGGTCGTGAATGAGCCGGATCGGGACCGGGTTGAGGTAGTGCAGCTTCTCCCGGCCAGACCGGCGCGTGATCACGAGCCCGGCGTCCTCGAGCACCCGCAGGTGCTTCATGACGCCGAAGCGCGTCATCTCCAACTCGGACTCGAGCTCGGTCAGCGTGCGGCCGTCACGCGCGAAGAGCCGGTCGAGGAGGAAGCGCCGCGTGGGGTCGGCGAGCGACTTGAACACGAGGTCGTCGTCGGTCACGTGAGCCAGCATACGTGACCAAACAGTCACATGTCAACGCGGCGGCTCGTTCGAGGACACTGCCGTCGTGGCGGTAGGTTCGTCTCGTTCGCGTCGCTGCTTGCGGTCCTGGGGGTGAGGACGGCGGCGGGCGCGGCGTGGCGCCATCGCGCGTTACCCGAGCGGCAATGCGCGCGTGTGCTCGATCTGCACCGCTTGCAGCTCGTCCGGCCGGATGCCGAGCAGCCGCAGGATCGTCGGCGCGACCTGCGTCGTCTCGACCGGCTCGTCGGCGATCTCGCCGTCGCCGCCGATCGGTCCGCCCGAGACCACGAGCGGCACGCGGCGGTCCTGCGGGGCGGCGCCGCCGTGCTCGGCGATCTTCCCCTGCTTGCCGGTGTACACGACGCCGTACTGCGTGATGCCGAACAGGTCCGGCACGCGCGCGTCACGCGGTGAGACGCCGAAGTACCGCGCCGCGTCGCGACCGGCGAGCACGTGCTGCAGGCCCGAGCTCGTGTACGGCTTGGGGTTGCCCGCGATGTCGTTGCCGACGCCCGCGCGGGCGAGCAGGAAGTCCTTCGCGAAGCGCGTCGCGGCCGGTGAGCGGTCGCTGAGCCACATGAGCATGGCGTCGTCGTCGATCGAGAATGCGACGAGCGGGGACGTCGCGGCGCGGTGCGCGGCCCGCCACGCGCCATTGACGGCGTCGATGATCGGTCCGTCGGGGATCCGTGTGAGCGCCGACGGCGTATCGGGCGACTGTCCGTGCTTGGCGGTCAGGATGATCGTCGTCGTGTTCTCGAGGTGCTGCGCGCGGATCGACGCCTGCAGCGCGCCGAGCTGCGCGTCGACGAAGTCCAGCGCGCGGCGCAGCAGTGGGCCCGGCGTGACGCCGTCGGCTTCGTAGCCGCCCTCGAGGCCGTTGGACGTCGGGAGCTTCTCGGCGGTCGAGACCGTCTGGAAGTTCATGCCGAAGATCGCCGGGGTGCCGACCTTCGCCGTGCCGCTGTGGTCCAAGCCGTCGATCTCGTTGACGAGCGCCTGCACCTTGTAGGCGTCGTAGCGCTGCGTCAGCGCGTTGTCGCTCGTCCAGTCGCCGGGTGACCCCGGCGTCGGTGCATCGCTGTTGATCTCCGGCGTGAAGAGGTCCTGCACGCCGCTTCCGGAGGGCCCGTTGACGAGCTCGTAGGCGGGGTGCTTGTCGGTCCACGCGGTGCGCAGGCCGGCCGCGCGGGCGACCTCGAAGATCGTGTTCACGCGCAGGTAGCTGTGGGGGTACACCGGCGTGCACGTCGCGGGATCGACGGGCAGCTGCGCCGGATCGATGACCAGGCGCGGGTCGCCGGTCATCCCCAGGATCGAGTCGGGCAGGCCGGCGAGACCCTGGCCGCCGTCGAGGGCCAGCGGGCTGCGGTCCAGCGCCTCGAAGTACGTGACCTCCGTGCCCGGCGTCGCGGTCGCGCAGCTCGTCGTGCCCGGCGGCAGCAGCGCGCGGTTGTAGGAGTCGTCGTAGTAGATCCCGGTGCTCGCCGGGTTGCCGCCGGTGACGAGTGCCGTCAGCCCCGGAAACGAGTCCGATGGCACCGGCGTGCGCGCGTGGGTGAACCGGACGCCCGCGCCGGTCAGCCGCGCGAGCGCGGAGTCCGGATGGCTGTGGACGTAGAGGTCCAGGTCGGACTGATGCAGGCCGTCGACCGACAGCAGCAGCACGTGCTGCGCGGCGGGCGATCGCTGGTCGTGCGCCCAGCCGGGCACCGCGGCGATCGCAGCGAGCGCCAGCGCGACGACGACCACCGTGGCGCTGCGAAGGATGCGCATCGCATCAGCATCTGCCGCGAGCCCCAGCCCGCCGGTTATCAGAGCGTTACGGCGGGCTGAACACGAACCGACGGTCGTGCGGCCGCGCCGCCGTCACGCGGCCGGCAGCGCGCGCGCGGCGAGCCAGCGCGTCCAGGCCTCCTGCTCCCGCTCCGCGACCTGCGCCGCGTCGTCGCCGAAGAGCTGCGCGCGCACGAAGACGTAGACCTGCTCGCCGGGTCCGCCGGCGGCGACGATCCCCAGGCCGGGCGCGGGCTCGTCGAGCACGAGGGTCACCATCCGGTCGCCGGCCCGCTCGACGGTGCCCGCGAGCGCGGGGACGCCGGGCGCGCTGGCGGAGATCCGCTCGCCGGCCTTCGGGTTGGCCGGGACGCCGAGCGCGGCGGTGAGGTCCGTCCAGACGTCGTCCTGGGCCCCGTCCGCCGTGCCGACCGCGTTGATCGTCGCGACGGGCTCGCCGCGGAAGTGCGTGAGGTACAGCCGCAGCGCGAGCAGCGCCTGCCGCCAGCCCGCCGTGAACGACTCCATCGCGCGGTCCCATGCCTCGCCGTCGCCGAAGCCGCTCATGACGACGCGCACGACGCACGTCCCGCCGCTGCGCGCCTCGACGAGGAACTCCGTCGCCGTGGGCCGCGCGGCGTGCTCGCCGTCGGGCATCCAGCCCGACTCCTCGTAGGCGAAGCGGTGCGGCGCGTCGTAGGCGATCACGGTGCCGGAGGTCTCCATGTCGGTCTCGTGGTGGTGGATCACCGAGCCGCCGACGTGGCCCTCGACCTCCGCGGGCATGAACCACGCGGTGATGCCGCGCCCGGTGGCGACCGCCTCCCAGGCCTGCTCCGGCGTCGCGGGGACCTCGATCTCGACCTCGATGCGGCGCTCGGCGGTCATGTCATCTCCTTCGGGACGGGGTGGGCTGCGACGACGAGCCGGTGTGGCCGGCCGCCGTCGTGGTGGTACTTCGCGGCCAGCTGCGTGACCGCGTGCGTCAGCTCGTCGGCGAATCCGGCCCGGTCCTCGGGCGTGGCGAAGCCGAGCTCCGTGTCGATCGTCATCGTCGCCAGGCGGCGGTCCTCGGCGTCCGCCTCGCGCGCCATGAGGCCGACCTCGCGCACGATGCGCGCCGCGATCGCGACGAGGTAGCGCGCCGAGAGGCGGTCGCTCATGCGGGCCGGATCCGGCGCGCTGCTGCCGAGCGCCGCGGGGGAGACGACGTAGGACGCGGCGGTCGCGCCGAGCAGGCGCTCGGTGAGGCCGCCGTGCATGCGCTGCTCCGCGACCGCGACGAGGCCGTGCGCCTCGAGGGCGCGCAGGTGGTAGTTGACCTTCTGGCGCGCGAGCCCGAGCCGCTGCGCCAGCGCCGCGGCAGAGGCCGGCTCGCGCAGCTCGGCGAGGATTCGTGCGCGCAGCGGATCCAGCGCCACGGCCGCGACGGCGGGGTCCTCGATGACGTCGACGTCCAGCATGGTGGGGTGGGACCGTAGCGTTGACAAAATAAGTTGTCAAGGGTCCTCCTCCGCCTGCGCGTCGCCCGGAACACGGGGCGCTTCGTTGCCCCACCTCGCGTCGTGTGCCTACACGTTTAGGCCGCCTTGGACAGATTTTCCCTCATAAACGGTGCATATCGGGCCAGCCGACTCGGCCGCGCTCAAGTCCGACGGACCCGCGCCCGATGCGTGTTGCACGAAGAGACCGACCTGTCGGACCTGAAACGGGACCGGTCACTCCCCATTCACCTGAAAGAGACTGCTTTGAAGCTCACCGAGATCTCGAAGTACGCGGCGCAGCCGGGACAGCTGGTCGAGTGGACGCTGCATCCGACGACGGTCGCCGCCGCGGCCAACGCCGCGCCGGATGCTCGGCAGCCGTCGTTCACCCAGGACGCCCACGTCAAGACGACCGCCTTCCTCCGCGGCGTCGGCCTGGAGGCTCCGACCTGGCTCGCGACCGCGTTCGACATCCCGGGCGTCCTCGACTCCGCGGCCATGGAGGAGACGTTCCTCGGCTGGATCACGCGGCACGAGACACTGCGCAGCGAGCTTCGCCTGACGGGCGACGAGCTGGAGCGCTTCACGCTCAGCGCCGAGGACGTGTCGCTCGAGCGGACCGTCGTCGACGACTTCACCGACAGCGCCGAGCTCGCGCGCTACCTGGAGGAGCGGTTCGACCAGGCGGCCGATCCGCTGCAGTGGCCCGCCTACCTCTTCGTGACCGTCGCTCGCGAGGACGCGTTCACGGTCTACCTCGCCTTCGACCACACCAACGTCGACGGCTACTCGATCGCGCTGATCGCACACGAGATCCACGAGCTCTACGCCGCGGCCCTCGACGGACGCTCGGCGCAGCTCGTCGCGACCGGCAGCTACGTCGACTTCAGCCAGATCGAGCGCGACGCCGCCCAGGAGGTCGACGAGCGCCATCCGGCGGTCACCCGCTGGCGCGAGTTCGTCGACAGCTGCGGCGGCGAGATGCCGCGGTTCCCGCTGGACCTCGGCGTCGCTCCGGGCGAGTACCCGATGCAGACCGGCGGCTGCGAGTGGCTGATGTCGCCGGCCGACGCCGATGCGTTCGACGCTGCGTGCAAGGCGATGGGCGGCAACTTCGCCGCCGGCGTCATGGCTGCCGCGAGCGCCGCCGCCTACGAGCTCGGCGACGAGCCCGTCTACCGGACGGTCCTGCCGTTCCACACCCGCTCGGACCTCCAGTGGCTGACGTCGCTCGGCTGGTACATCGGGCTCGGGCCCTTCGAGATCGCCACGGCGCAGGCCGGCGACTTCCACGAGCTCGTGCGCATGGCGCGGCACGCCGCGCGGGCCGCCAAGCCGGTCGCTCAGGCCCCGTTCCCGAAGGCCTTCGGCCTCCTGGAGGGCACGGTCCGGCCGCTGTCCGTGATGTCCTACATCGACGCTCGCATGGTTCCCGGCGCGCAGCAGTGGACGGAGTGGAACGCCCACGCGTTCGGCAAGGTCTCCTACGGCGACGAGGTCTACATGTGGCTCAACCGCACGCTGGAGGGGCTGTACGTGACCTACCGCTGCCCCAGCACCGACGTCGGTGAGAAGAACGTCAGCGCGTACATCCACCGCGTGCGCGACATCATGACCTCGGTCGCGCAGACCGGCACGTACACCTTCGCCGGCGACTACGGCGACTACGGCTCCGAGCGTCTGGCTGCCTGACGAACGGCCGGTGGGGCCGTCGCTGCCGGGCCGACCGCCGTCCTCACCACACGGCGTCGGAGAGGCCCCAGCCCTCGAGCTCCTCGGCGAGCCAGGCGCGCAGGTCGGCGGCCGGGCCGAGCCGGTCGGGGTCGGTGACCACCGCGATCGTCACGCGGTCGCGATAGCGGATCAGGGCGGTCAGCGCCTCGTTGCCGATCGGGAAGCCGAAAAACGCGACGTCGGCTGCCTCGTGCGAGCCGATCGTCGGCATTCGCTCGGGTACCGCACCGATGTTGGACGCGCAGCCGTCGAACGCCTTCGCCGCGTGCGCGGCCAACTGGAACGTGACGGGCTCGGGCAGCAGCCGCGCGGCGTCGCCCGCTCCGCGGACCACGGGCGCCGTCCCGGTGTCGGCCACGAACGCGGCCTTCATGCGCGCACGCAGCTCGCGCAGATCGCCGTGCGCGGGCGGGCCGCCGGGCAGCAGGACGGCGGCGGTCGTGAGCTGTGCGCTCGGGGTCGAGCCCAGGCCCATGTCCGCTGCGTCGCGATCGCGCAGGTCGACGGGCATCGACACGCGGAGCGTCCGCTCGGCCGGGCCGCCGCGGGCGATCCGCGCGCGCCGCAGGAGGTTCGCGGACACCGCGGCAAGCAGCGTGTTGCCCGTGCCGCCGCGCTGGGCCGCGGCATCGTCCCACGCCGCCGCGGGCATCGACGCGACCGCGGCGACGCGCAGGCCCGAGCTCGGCCGGCGGGTACGGTCGCGCCCGCGAGGCGGCTTCAGCGGCGCCGGACCGACCTGCGGGCCGTCGTCCTGCGGGCGCTTGCGAAGTGCCGCCGCCAGCTCGCCGGGCAGCTCCGCCAGGCCCCGTAGCCCGAGCCTGATCCGCTCTCCGATGCCGCGGGCCTCGTCTTTGGCCGTGAACCTGCTGGTGCTCTCGAACGGCGTCTCGGTCGTCCCGATCGTCGGGTCGGGTTCGTCGGCGTAGAGCGCACCCACGACGCCGCGGGCGGTGCCGAACAGGTGATGGCAGGAGACGAGGACCGCCGTGCCGCCGTCGTCGAGCGGCGTGGCGGCGAGCTGCCAGCCGGCGTCGTACTCCGGGTCGAGCGGGACGCCGAGCTGGCGGTCGAGCCAGGCGGCGAGGCCGGCGGGGCCGTTCGCCGGCGTCTCGGCGAGCACGACGGGCGGCGGCTCGGGCGCGGGGACCCAGCGCGGGCGCCCGCCCGGCAGCCGCGGCGGCGCGATGCGCCTGCCGAACCCGTAGGGCGTCGCCGCCAGGCGGCGCGCCTCCTCCTCGAGCGTCTCGCGCGAGAGCGCGTCCGGGAAGCGCAGCAACCACGCCATGTTCGGCAGGTTGGGCCCGACCCGTCCGGCCCGCAGCGCGAGGCTGGCCCAGTCCGCCAGCGGGATCGCGGCCGACGGATCGATGGCCGACGTCTCCGGAGCGGCGGGAACAGACGTCACGGGCGGGGATGTGGACGTAGGTGACTCCGTATGCATGGTGAAGCAGTACAGCACACGGTGATGGACTGGAATCGTGGGTATTTACTGGAACAGACGACTCACTGCATGCGCTGTCAGACGGACGCGCGGTACCAGCGCACGCCGTTCGGCGTGTCCTCGAGCATGACGTCCATCCTGTGCAGCTGGTCGCGGATCTCGTCGGCCTCGGCGAACCGCCGCTCGCGCCGCAGGTGCTCGCGTCGCTCCACCTCGTAGGCGATCCAGTCGTCGCTGCCCTCCTCCGCCGCCTCGAGCGCCGGCAGGACTCCGAGCACCTGGTCGAGCTCGTCCAGAAGGCGCCGAGACCCCGGCGCGGGCTCTGCGCCGCGGTGCTGGTCGCGGATGAACTCGAAGAGCACCGCGAGCGCCCGCGGCGTGTCGAAGTCGTCGTCGAGCGCCTCGATGAAGGCGTCCCGGACGGCGCTTGCCTCCGGCCCGAGCCCGGCGTCGGCGTCGCCCGGCGCCCGGAGGTAGAAGTTGTCGATGCGCCGGAGCGCCGCGGCGGCGGCGTCGAACTGCGTGGGGTCGAAGTCGATCGGCGACCGGTAGTGGTGGCTGAGCAGGAAGAACCGCAGCACCCGCGGCTCGACCGTCTTGATGGTCTCGGCGATCGTGAAGAAGTTGCCGAGGCTCTTGGACATCTTCTCCTCGCGCAGGTTGAGAAAGCCGGTGTGCAGCCAGTACTTCGCCAGCGGCGCGCGGCCGGAGATCGACTCCATCTGCGCGATCTCGGCCTCGTGGTGGGGAAAGATGAGGTCGACGGCGCCGCCGTGGATGTCGTACTGCGGGCCGAGCAGCGACTCGGTGATCGCGGTGTCCTCGATGTGCCAGCCCGGCCTGCCCTCGCCGATCGGGGTGATCCAGTACGGCTCGCCGGGCTTGCGTCGCTTCCAGAGCGCGAAGTCGCCCGGATTGCGCTTCAGCGGGTTCTCGTCGACGCGCGAGACCGCGTCCTCGCGCGCAAGGTCGGTGCGGCGGGCGAGCTTGCCGTAGTCCGGAAAGCTCTCGATGTCGAAGTAGAAGCCGTCCGGCAGCTCGTATGCGTGGCCGCCCTCGAGCAGCCGCTCGACCTGGGAGACGATCTGGGGGATGAACTCGCTGGCGCGGGCGTAGCGTGTCACGCTCGTGTTGCCGAGCGTCTCCATGTCGGCGAGGAACTTGGCCTCGAACTCCTGCGCCAGCTCCTCCGACGAGATGCCGCGCTCGTTCGCGCGGGCGATGATCTTGTCGTCGATGTCGGTGATGTTCTGGACGTACTCGACGTCGTAGCCGCGATAGCGCAGGTACCGTGCGATGAGGTCGAACTGCGTATAGGTCTTGGCGTGGCCGAGGTGGGAGCGGTCGTAGACCGTCGGCCCGCAGACGAACAGCCGGACGCGCGGAGGCTCCAGGGGCTCGAAGGGCTGCTTGCCGCGCGTGAGCGTGTTCCAAAGAGCGAGCGCCATCGATCGGATGGTATTCCCGAAGAGCAGAGCGTTGCCGC
>DASWQM010000042.1:0-22397 GCA_036403675.1 Solirubrobacteraceae bacterium
GGTGGTGGGCGCCGATGCGCTCGTGATCGACCTCAAGGCGCGCACGATCTCCGTCGACGGCACCGAGTTGCACGAGGGCGACCGCATCGCGATCGACGGCACGACCGGCCAGGTCACGATCGACGACGTGCCGCTCGTCGAGCCGCAGATGGGCGAGTACTTCGAGGCCGTCCTGCGCTGGTCCGACAAGCTGCGCAAGCTCGGCGTCCGTGCCAATGCCGACACCCCCGAGGACGCGCGCAAGGCGCGCTCGTTCGGCGCCGAGGGGATCGGCCTGTGCCGCACCGAGCACATGTTCATGGCGGCCGACCGCCAGCCGAAGATGCGAGAGATGATCCTCAGCGAGACGATCGAGGATCGCCGCGCCGCGCTCGCCGAGCTGCTCCCGCTCCAGCAGCAGGACTTCGAGGAGCTGCTGGAGGCGATGGACGGCCTGCCGGTGACGATCCGGCTGCTCGACCCGCCGCTGCACGAGTTCCTGCCGCCCGACGAGGACGACCCGCGCGCCCACGCGCTGCGCGAGGTCAACCCGATGCTCGGCACGCGCGGCTGCCGCCTGGCGATCCTGCACCCCGAGATCTACGAGATGCAGGTGCGGGCGATCATGCGTGCCCAGTGCGCAATGACGAAGCGCCTCGGCCACCCGCCCCGGCTGGAGGTCATGGTGCCGCTCGTCGACTACGAGCGCGAGCTCGAGCTCATCGAGGAGCTCATCTTCCGTGTGGCCCAGGAGGAGGGCGTCTTGCGGGAGCACTACCTCGTCGGCACGATGATCGAGCTGCCGCGTGCGTGCTTCCTCGCCGACACGATCGCCGCCCACGCCGACTTCTTCTCGTTCGGCACCAACGACCTCACGCAGACCGCGCTCGGCTTCAGCCGCGACGACATCGAGGGCAGGATCCTGGCGCCGTACATCGAGAACAAGGTCTTCGACCGCTCGCCGTTTGAGACGCTCGACGCGCCCGGCGTCGGCCAGCTGCTGCGGATGGGCGCGTGGCTCGGGCGCAAGACGAAGCTCGAGCTCAAGCTCGGCATCTGCGGTGAGCACGGCGGCGATCCCGACTCGATCGACTTCTTCCACAACTCGGGGCTGAACTACGTGTCGTGCTCGCCGTTCCGCGTGCCGGTCGCGCGGGTGGCCGCCGCCCAGGCCGCGATCCGCCGGGGCGACGACGGCGGCTGGTAGCCGGCGGTGCGCGTGCGCCGATCGATGGATCGGCGACCGCGGGGGCGCGGGCGACGACACCGTCTTCGGCGAGGCGGCCGCGACCGGCTCTTCGGCGGGTCGGGCAACGACCGCATCGAAGCCGCCGGCGGGAGCAGCGACCGTGTCGACTGCGGTCCGGGCCGCAGCGACAGCGTCGTGATGGACCGGCTCGACCGCCGGACGCACTGCGAGCGGGCGCGGCGGTCGACGTGAGAGCTACGGTGTGGTCGTCGTCTGGCCGAGCTGCTGGACCTGGCGGCTGAGGTCGTCGACGCGCTTGTTGAGGTCCTGGATCGCCTGTGTGGGGTCGGTCGGCGATGAGCCGTTGGCGCCGCCCTGGCTGCGCAGCGCGGCGATCTGCCTGGACAGCGCGTCGACCCGCCGGGACAGCGCGCTCGTGCCGCCGGAGGCCGAGCGCAGCTGCTGGACCTCGCGGCTGAGGCGGTCGACGCGGTCGTTCAGGCGCGTGACGCGGTCGGCGCTCGCGGTGCCGCGGGTCGTGCCGTTGTCGTTGCGCAGGACGGCGTAGAGCGCGAGGCCGAGCGCCGCGACGGCGACCACCCCGACGAGGGCGAGCCAGGTTCGCAGCGACGAGATCGCGTCCTCGAGCCGCGTGAAGAGGAGCGTCGCGTCGGTCGTCATCGGGGCGCGGGGGTCGACGGCGCGCTCGTACTGCGGCGGAGGCGGCGCCGGCTGCAGGCGCTCGGTCGGCCGGTCGGGAGGCGGCGTCGTCGACATCGTGGGTCGAGTGTGTCCCGCCGCCGAGCGGCGCAAACGGCGTTCTCAGTCCACGCGTAGGACGGCCTTGCCGGCGACGCGCCGCTCCAGGAGCGCGTCGATCGCGGGAGCCGGGTCGCGCCAGGAGCCCTCGAAGTCGATCTGCGGTTCGAGCTCGCCGGCGGCGACGAGCGCGGCCAGCCGGGCGAGATCGCTGCCACCGGTGCCGGTGCGCTCGATCTCCTCGAAGACGAATATCCCGCGCAGGATCGCGCCAGGGGCGCGCCCGAAGAGCGTGCGCGTGTCGAAGCAGGCGGGGTCGGGATCGCTCGACGCGTAGGAGACGATCGTGCCGCGGCCGGCGATCTTGCTCATCGCGGTGCCGAGGCTCGCGCCGCCGACGCCTTCGAGGATCGCCTCCTGCTCGGCGGCGACGTCGCCCACGTCGAAGACGACGTCCCCGGCGCCGAGCTCCCGCAGGCCACGCGCGCGCTCCTCGTTGCGCGAGACGCCGGTCACGTGCGCGCCGGCGCGCGCGGCCAGCTGCACGGCGAAGCGGCCGACGCCGCCACTGGCCCCCGTGACGAGCACGCGCTTGCCGAGGACGAAGCCGCAGATCTCGAGCGCGCGCAGCGCCGTGATGCCCGCGACCGGCAGCGTCGCGGCCTGCTCGAAGCTGACGCCGTCGGGCAGCTCGGCGAGGTTCTGCGTCCGGACCGCGACGCGCTGCGCCCAGGCGCCGTTGCGGACGATCCCGACGACCCGCGCGCCCTCCGGCGGCCCGCTGCCGTCGGCGGCGGCGCGCGCGGCGACGCCGGCGACGTCCCAGCCCGGGATCGAGCCGGCGGGCCGGTCCGGAAGCTGGCGCGTCTCGCCGCGGTTGAGGGAGAACGCCTTGACCTCCACGAGCGCCTCGAACGGCAGCGGCTCGGGGTCCGCGACCTCCGCGAGCGCGACGTGCGGCGGATCGGCCGTGACGGTCAGGGCGAGCACGCGCCGGAGCGTACGACACGGGTGCGAGAATCGGTCCATGGATGCCGCCACCGCTCCGGGCCTCGTCGCGCAGCGCTTCGCCGCGCGCCGCACCGCGTGGGAGGACGAGCATCTCTCGCCCCTTGCGGCGCGCTCCTACCCGGCGCGGCGCGTCCGCCCCGAGCCCGACTGCGCGCTGCGCACCCCGCTGCAGCGCGATCGCGACCGGATCGTCCACGGCAAGGCGTTCCGGCGCCTGAAGCACAAGACGCAGGTCTTCGTCGCCCCCGAGGGGGACCACTACCGCACGCGGATGACGCACACGCTGGAGGTCACGCAGATCGCCCGCACCGTCGCCCGCGCGCTCGCGCTCAACGAGGATCTCGCCGAGGCGATCGGCCTCGGCCACGACCTCGGCCACCCGCCGTTCGGGCACATCGGCGAGGCGGCCCTCGACGCGTGCCTGGCCGAGCGCTTCGGCAGCGGCTTTCGCCACTACGAGCACTCGCTGCGGATCGTCGACGTCCTCGAGCGCGACGGTGCCGGCCTGAACCTCTGCGAGGACGTCCGCGAGGGGATCCTCTGCCACTCCGGCCGCGCATCGCGGCCGGCGACGCTCGAGGGGCGGATCGTGCGGATCGTCGACCGCGTCGCCTACCTCAACCACGACATCGACGACGCGCTCCGCGCGGGCGTCCTCGACGAGGCTGCGCTGCCCGCCGACGCGATCGGCGTCCTCGGGGCGACCGGGTCGGCGCGCATCGACATGCTCGTGCACGATCTCGTCGAGGCGTCCGAGCAGGACGGCGACATCGTCCAGGGCGCGGAGGCCGCCGCCGCGATGACCGAGCTGCGCCGGTTCATGTTCGAGCGCGTCTACCTCGGCGACGTCGCGCGCCAGGAGCACTCCCGCATCGAGCGCGTCATCCGCACGCTGTTCGAGCACTACGCCTCCGACCCCGCGCTGCTGCCCGACGGCGGCGGCGCCCCCGGGGCCGACCAGGCGCAGCGCGTCACCGACTACCTCGCGGGCATGACCGACCGCTACGCCGTGCGCGCGTTCGAAGCGCTCAGCGTGCCGGCGTCGTTCGCGTTGTAAGAGCGCATCCGTGGCCCTCTACACGAACGACTCCAAGGAGCGCGTGCGCGACGCCGTCGACATGATCGATCTGGTCTCCTCGCGCACGGAGCTCAGGCGCGCGGGCGCCAACCGCTACACCGGGCTGTGCCCGTTCCACGACGAGCGCACCCCGTCGTTCGGGATCAACCCGGCCGAGAAGGTCTACCACTGCTTCGGCTGCGGGGCCGGCGGCGACGCGTTCGCGTTCGTCATGGAGACCGAGGGGGTCGACTTCAAGGGCGCGCTGGAGCTGCTCGCCGACCGCTACAAGGTTGCGCTCGAGCTCGAGGACGAGGATCCGCGGGCGGCCGAGAAGCGCCAGCGCAACGAGCGGCTGCTGGAGCTGCTCGAGCGCACGGCGACGTACTACGTGCGCCAGCTGTGGGAGTCGCGCGAGGCCGCGCGCGCGCGTGAATACCTGGCCGGCCGCGGCCTGGAGGAGGGAACGCTGCGCGAGTTCCGCGTCGGCTACGCGCCGAGCGCCTGGGACACCGTGCTCAACGCGTCGCGGCGGGCGGGCTTCGCCAACCGCGAGCTTCACGAAGCCGGTCTCGCGCAGCAGTCGCAGAAGACGCGCAGGATCTACGACCGCTTCCGCTCGCAGATCACCTTCCCGCTCGCCGACCAACGCGGGCGCGTGCGCGGCTTCGCCGGCCGGTCGCTCGTGCCCGATGCCGACCGCCGCGGGCCGAAGTACGTCAACAGCCCCGAGACAGACCTCTTCCACAAGGGTGGCCAGCTCTTCGGCGCCGACATCGCGCGCGCGCCGGCGGCGAAGGCCGGCAGCGTCGTCGTCGCCGAGGGCTACACGGACGTCATCGCCCTGCACCAGGCCGGGGTGCGCAACAGCGTCGGGATCATGGGGACGTCGCTGACCGAGGAGCAGGTCGCCGGGCTCATGCGGCTGGCGCCGCTCGCGCGCCTTGCGCTCGACGCGGACGCCGCGGGGCGGGAGGCCATGCTGCGCTCGGCGCGCGTTGCCGCCGATCGCAAGCTCGCGCTCGAGGTCATCGCGCTGCCGGCGGGCGAGGATCCCGCCGATCTCGTCCGGCACGTGGGCCCGGACGAGCTGCGCCGGCGGATCGACGACGCCGAGCCCTTCGTGCGCTTCAGGGTGCACCACGCGCTCGGCAGGGAGGATCTCAGCGACGCGCGCAGCAAGGACAGGGTTCTGCGCGAGCTCGCCGCGGTGTTCGGTCTCGTCGAGGCCGGCGTGGAGCGCGCAGAGCTCGAGCGCACGGTGGCCAACCGCCTGAACCTGTCCGTGGAGCTCGTGCAAGCGGAATTGCAGCGGATGCGCCAGGACGGCGACCGCCCCACGGCCGGACGCGCGGCCCCGAGCGCGCCCGGCCCGAGCGCGACGACGGCGCTCCAGCGCCGCGAGCGCACGGAGCGCGCGTTCCTCGGCTACTGCATCGCGCATCCGCGGCTCGGCGCGCAGTACCTGAGCGAGCTCGACCTCGACGCCGACATCGGCACCCCGCTCGTTCGTCGCGCCGCCGAGCACCTGCGCGCGCACCTCGACGCGCCGACGGATGCTGTGCCCGAGACGGACCTCGAGCTCAGTGGGCTCGTCGCCGAGCTGGCCGTGCGGGCGACGATGCTGGCCGACGCGCCACGGGCCGCCTTCGAGGCCGAGCGGCTCCAGCTCTCGCTGTTTCGGATCGAGCGCGAGATCGCCGCCGCCCGCTCACGCGGGGAGCCGGTGACGGAGCTCGCCGAGTGGCGCGGGGCGATCCAGGCGCAGATCGACCGTGCGATGGACCAGGTGATGGAGCGCGGCAGCACGCCACGCTGACGGCGTTCCGACCGCGACGCCGGTAGCATCCGCAGGCGTGAGGTCGAGGCACGGAACGCTCATCTGGATCCCGGCGCTGGTCGTGTGGCTCGTCGCCGGTGTTGCCGCGGCACCGGCCTCCGAGAAGCCGCAAACCGTCGTCGCGGCGGGCACGAGCGAGCCGCTCGGGGCCCTGAAAAGGCCCGGAGATACGGTGGTTTTGTCCGATGAGCGGCGCACGACGCGGTGGGCGCACGTCAAGGAGCGGTCGAAGATCCACAGCGCGCCGCGGGGCAGCGCCCGCTCGCTCGGGCGGCTGCACTTCATGACCGAGGACGGACTCGCCGAGGTCTATCTCGTCCTCGACGGGCGGATGGACGCACTCGGGCGCAGGTGGCTGCACCTCCGCATCCCGACACGTCCGAACGGCAGCACCGGGTGGGTTCTCGAGAGCGCGCTCAGCCCTCTCCATGCCGTGCGCACCCAACTCGTCATCGATCGCAGGGCGCTGCGCGCGTCGCTGTACCGCGATGGCAAGCGGATCTGGAACGCCAGCGTCGGCGTCGGCAAGCGGTCCACGCCGACGCCGAGCGGGAGCTTCTGGATCCGCGAGCGGTTGCGGGGGCTCGGCGACAGCACCGCCTACGGGCCGTGGGCGTTCGGCACCAGCGCATATTCCAATCTCTCGGACTGGCCGGGAGGCGGCGTCGTCGGGATCCACGGGACCAACCAGCCGGGGCTGATTCCGGGTCGCCCGTCGCATGGCTGCGTGCGCATCCGCAACGACAAGATCCGGCTTCTCGCACGCCTCATGCCGCTGGGCACTCCGGTGCGCATCACGTCTTAAAGACGGCCTAGTTGCGCCAAAGAGCGTGACCAAACTGCCTAAACGGCGTATGTTGCTGCTGTCCAGGGAGTTCAGGCGCAGGGGGAAGCGATGTCTATGGCCGATGCAGACGGAAGATGGCGCGCCGGTGGGCGGGGTCTTGCTGCAATAGCGGTTGCAACGTGTGGCCTCGCGGTCGCGCCGAGCGCCGCATTCGCAGACGCGGGACTCAGCATCACCTCCGCCATGCCCGAGGTCGTCGCGCTCGGCGCCACCGGCGTTCCGGCGTCGCTGACGCTCACGAACCTCAACACGTCGCCGCAGACGGTTGCGACGATCTGCGACGCGGGCGATCCGGCTCCGTGCCCGCCCGGCGGCGCGGGGATCACCTTCGTCCCATCGTGCGCGGGCCAGGACGCGGTGTCCCTGGCCTGCTCGATCGCCAACCCCGGGGTCTTCCGTATCGCCCCGACGGCCATGGGCGCCCTTGGCACCGCCTGCGCCGGGATGCCGTTCACCGTCGCGCCGCTGCTGGGCGACCCGGCCGGCACGGTGCGCTTCAGCCCACAAGCGGGCGCGCACATCCAGTTGCCCAGCCGTAACACGACATGCCAAATCGACTTCACGATGGACGTGCTGAGTCTGCCGCAGGACGTCGACCCCGCCGTGAACGGCGCGCAGACGATCCAGCTCGCAAGCGCCACCCAGCGGTCGGAGAACCAGAAGACAGCGCCGGGCCACGGCAGGGCAGTCGTGACGGTCCCGACGCCGCCTCCGCCGCCACCTCCGCCCCCGCCTCCGCCGCCACCTCCGCCCCCGCCGCCGGCACCGACGCCGCCGCAGTCGGGAGTGTCACCGACCGCGGGGAGCTCGGGGTCCCCCGCGAGCGCGAAGATGAACGGCCCATCCGGGTGCCAGGCGAAGAACTTCAACGTCACCGTCACGGGCAAGCAGATCCGCCAGGTCGTGTTCTTCCTCAACGGCAAGCGCATCAAGACGCTGACCAAGCCCAACGCCGGGCGCGCGTTCAGCCTCCCGGTGCGGCCTGGGACGCTGAAGCGGGGAACGCACCACGTGACGGCGACGGCGACGTTCACGAAGGCAAGCGGGGCCCGTCCGCGCACCCTGAGGGTGACCTTCCTGCGCTGCGGGCGCGCGGCGACGTCGCCGCAGTTCACCGGGTAGCGGACGAGCGCACATCGACATGCTGCGCGCCGCCCGGCACGGCCGTTGCCGGGCGGCGCGCTACCCTTGCACACGCCATCGGGGGTAGCTCAATCGGCAGAGCATTCGGCTGTTAACCGAAGGGTTGTGGGTTCGAGTCCCACCCCCCGAGTCACACCGGGTTCCGGGTTGTCGTCGTCGGAGCGGCCCGCTAGGTTCCCGGACCATGCGCGGGCAGGGACGACGGAAGCGTCCGCAAGCGGTGCTGTGCGCGCTGCTCGGCGGCGTGCTCGTTCTTGCGGCACCGGCCGCGGCCCAGGCAGCGATCGCCGTGGACGACGTCCGGGTGACCGAGGGCGACGGCGGCGTCACGGCGACGTTCACGATCACCCGCAGCGCTCCGCTGCTCGCGCGCGCCACGACCGTCGCCTTCGAGACGGTCGACGCCACCGCCCGCGCGCCGGCTGACTACCTCGCCACGAGCGGCACCCTCACCTTCCCGGGCGCCCTGCTGGGGGCGACGCAGACGCAGCAGGTGGCGGTGGCGATCGCCGGCGACCGGCTCGACGAGCCCAACGAGAGCTTCCGCCTCATCCTCGGCGGATCCGAGGTCGCCGACGGCGAGGGGATCGGGACGATCGTCGACGACGACCCGCAGCCCGCCATCGGCGTCGCCGACGCCGCGGCGGCGACCGAGGGCGGGGCGGCCTCCTTCGTGGTCGCCCTGTCGGCGCCGAGCGGCCGTGACGTGAGCGTCTCGTTCGCCACCGTCAACGGCAGCGCGGTCGCCGGCGAGGACTACACGGCGCATTCGGGCAGGCTGACGATCCCGCCCGGGACCACGGCCGCGACCGTGCCCGTCGCGCTGCTCGACGACACGGCCGACGAGCCGCCTGAGACCTTTGGGCTGCGGCTCTCCGCGCCGGGGGCGGCGACGCTCGCGCAGGCCGCCGCGACGGCCACGATCCTCGACAACGACCCGCCGCCCGTCCAGACGTCCGGCGCGCCCGGCCAGCCGCCGCCGAACACCGGCTCCTCGCCCTCACCGGCCGCCGCGGCTCCGCGCCTTGGACTCGGCAGCCCGCGCCTGCGCCGGCCGACCACCGCGCTCGTCACGATCGCCTGTCCGCAGGAGGCCGGCAGCTGCAGCGGCCGCCTCACGCTCTTCAGCCGCGCGAGCAAGCGCTCGCAGATCCAGGAGCTGCGCCGCGAGCGGCGTCTCGGCGAGCGGCGCTTCACGCTGGACGGCGGGCGCACGCAGACACTGGAGATCACCCTGCGCCGCCGCGACCGCGGCCTGCTCGCGCGCGCGGGCCGGATGCGGGTGCGAGCCTTCGCCGTGACGCAGGACGCCTCCGGCCGGACGGGTGTGCGGACGGTCAACGGGACGCTGCTGTGGCGGACGGCGCACTCGAGCCCGAGCGCCCGCCGCTGACGAACGCCTCGACGTGGTCGGCGGCGCGCTGCGCGCCGTCGTTGGCCGCGGCCCACGCCCGCAGCTCCTGTGCCCGCGCGCGCAGCTGCGGCCGCGCGAGCGCGCGGCCGACCGCCAGGGCGATCGCGCGCGGCCAGACCATCCGCCGCGGGAGGCGCACGCCGACGCCCGCCCACTCCACGCGCGCCGCGCTCTCGTTCATGTCGCCGGCCGCGGGCACGATCAGGACGGCACAGCCGCTGGCCAGCGCCCGCGCGACCGTCCCGTGCCCGCCGTGGCAGACGACGAGGTCGCAGGCGGGCATCGTGCGCCCGTAGGAGACCCAGTCGACGAGGCGGGCGTTCGGCGGCACGGTGAACGGCGGGTCGGGAGGCCGGCGGTTGCTCGACGCCAGCACGCGCACCGGCAGGTCGGCGAGGCCCGCGAGCGCCGCGCGCAGGAGGCGGTGCTCGGCGTCCTGCGACGTCGACGGGGCGAGCAGGACGAGCGGCTCGTCGCCCGGCGGCAGCGGGACGTCGGAGCCCGGCGGCTCCCACAGCAGCGGGCCGACGACGTGCGCGCCGGGCGGCCAGGCGCGCGGGTACTCGAGCTGCGGGAACGTCGCGACGAGGCTGAGCGCCTCGCTGATCCCGCCGTGGAAGCGCTCGAGTGGCGGGAGGCCGAGCCGCGCACGGGTCTCGTTGAGCTCGGTGCGCCCGAGCGCCAGGCCGCGGCGCAGCAGCGGGTCGGCGCGCCGCCACAGCGCCCGGCCGGCGCCCGTCCGCGGGATCCGGGCGCCGCACGAGTACGGCGGGGCGCCGGGCGGCATGCGCGGGTCGGTGTGAGGGATGAGCGTCGCGACCGGCACGCCCGCGAGCTCGCCCGCGAGCGCGGGCGCCAGCGTGAGGATGTCCGCGACGACCGCCTGCGGCGCGACGTCGCGGACGAGGCCGACGGTCTCGCGGGTCGCGCGCTCGACGGCCTCGTAGGGCGTCAGCGGACGCTCGCGAGTGGGGAAGACGTGGTACTCCGGCGCGGGCGCGAACGTCATGCCCTCGGCCTCGACGTGCTCGCGCCAGCGCGTCCACGTCTGCAGCGTGACGTCGTGGCCGCGACCGGCGAGCGCGCGGCCGAGCGCGATCGCGGGAAACGCGTGGCCCGGATCGCCGAAGGCGCCGAGCAGGAGTCGCAGCCGCGGGCTCAGGCGGCCAGCTCCGCGACGAGTCGCAGCTGTGCGAGGCGCTCGTCCTTCGTGAACGAGACGGGACTGATGCCCAGCGTGCCGACGCCGGCGTCGCGATAGACGGCGAGGCGCTCGCGCACGTGCTCGGGCGGCCCGCAGAGCGAGACCGTGTCGATGAGCTCGTCCGACAGCCGCGCCATCGCCTCCTCGCGCTTGCCGTCGAGGTAGAGGTCCTGGACGTCGCGGGCCTCGTCCTCGAAGCCGTAGCGCTGGACGAGCGCGTTGTAGAAGTTCTTGTCGCGCGAGCCCATACCGCCAACGTAGAGCGCGATGAACGGCCGCATGAGGTCGCGTGCGGCCGCGAGGTCGTCGCTGACGCACACGTTGACCTGCGGGGCGATGTCGAAGTGCTCGAGCGAGCGCCCGCTGCGCGCGGCGCCCTCCTCGAGCAGGGGCACGAACTCCGCGACGTGCGCGGGCGAGAAGAGCGTCGGGATCCAGCCGTCCGCGATCTCGCCTGCCAGGCGCGTGTTGTTGGGGCCGATCGCCGCGAGGTAGATCGGGATCTGCTCCTGCACCGGCGCGATCGTGAGCTTCAGCGCCCGGCCCGGCCCGTCGGGCAGCGGCAGCGTCAGCGTCTCGCCCTCGTACTGCAGGCGCTCGCGGGCGAGGGCCTTGCGTACGACCTCGACGTACTCGCGCGTGCGCTGGATCTGGCGGGCGAAGCGCTGCCCGTGCCAGCCCTCGGCGACCTGCGGCCCGGAGGAGCCGATGCCCAGGAGCATCCGCCCGCCGGAGAGCTGGTCGATCGTCGCCGCGGTCATCGCCGTCATCGCCGGGCTGCGACCCGGCATCTGGAAGATCGCCGAGCCGAGACGGATCGTGCTCGTGAGCCCCGCGAGCCAACCGAGCACGGTCGCGGCGTCCGAGCCGTACGCCTCGGCGGCCCAGACGGAGTCGTAGCCGAGGCGCTCAGCCTCCTGCACGATCTCGCGCTGGTCCTCGGAGGTCAGTCCGAGACCCCAGTAGCCGATGTGGACGCCGAGCTTCATGGTGCAAGATCCCTTTCAGGCCCAGGAGTTCAGTTGCTGCGGGCGACGGCCTGTCATACCGTGGCCGCGTCCCGAGCAACGGAGAGAACCCTATGCAAACGCCTCGCGAACTTGCCGTCGCCGAACTACGCCGCTCGATCGACGTGCTGCCGGAGCGCACCCGCCAGGCGATGCTCGTGGGCCTGGCGAACAACACCGTCATCACCGGCGCGTTCAGCGGCAGCGGCGGCGTCTGCCCGATGCTCGCCGCGCACCGCGCGGGCGGGCGCACGAGCTGCGTCTCGTTCCCCGAGGCGTGGGACAAGTTCACCGGCGTCCACGGCCGCAACATCTGCCGCCACGCCACCGAGTACGAGGTCGCGATCCTGCGCCGCGAGATCGAGGCGAGCCTCGTGCGCCAGCCGTCGGACCTCGCCGAGGCGATCGCCGACCACCAGAAGATGGTCGAGAGCCGCAGGCGCCGCGACCGCCTGTTCGCGGGCCGCTCCGTCGACCTCGGCGGCGCGATCGACGAGCACAGGTCGTCCGCCCGCCGGCGCCGCAGCCAGGAGGCGACGGAGGTCGGCCTGGACTGGCTCTTCGAGGAGACGCTCGTCCTGCCGGACGACCTCGGCAGGACGCCCGCGCCGGAGCCCGAGCCCGACTTCGACTTCGACGCCGCCGAGCGCGACCTCTTCGCCCGCTAGGGCGTCGAGGGGTCGCCGGTCGGCCGCTCGAAGATGATCTCGGGGACGACGCAGCCGGGCGACAGCGTGAGCAGCATCCGCACGGCGGCGACGATGTCCGAGGTCTGGATCATCGCCTCGGGCGCCACCTGCCCCTTGACGAAGTCTGTCATCGGCGTGTCGACGAAGCCGGGGCACAGCGCCGTCGACTTGATGCCGTGGGTGCCGAGCTCGCGGTTCATCGACTTCGTGAAGCCGACGACCCCGGCCTTCGTCGCGCTGTAGATGCTGAGCCATGCCGCGCCGTGCTTGCCGGCGATCGAGGCGGAGTTGACGACGAGCGCGTTGCCGTGCTCGGCGGCGGCGACCCGCAGCAGCGGGAGCGCCTCGCGGTAGAAGAGCGGGATCGCGCGCAGGTTCGTCGCGAGCTGGATGTCCATCCGCTTCGTGTTCAGCTCGCCGATCGGTGCGCCGATCCCGACGCCCGCGTTGTTCATGAGCACGTCGAGGCGCCCGTAGGCGTCGCGGTGCGTCGCGACGATGCGCGCGACGTCGTCCTCGTCGGCGACGTCGGCCGCGACCTGCTGGACCTCCAGCCCGTCGTCGCGCAACTGCTCGTAGGCCGCTTGGAGCTTCTCGGGACGCCGCGCGGCCATCGTCACGGCGTGCCCTGACTCGGCCAGCATGCGGGTCACCGCGAACCCGATCCCGCTCGACGCGCCCGTCACGATCGCCGCGCGATCGGCCATTCCGTCACCCCTCTGCTCGCCGCTTCATGCGGCGCAATCCAATCACGCAAACGCCTAGAGTTGCGGCGATGCCCCGACTGCTCCTGTCGTTGGTGGCGGCGGCCGCGGTCCTGAGCGCCTGCGGCTCCGACGACGGCGGCACCGCACCCGCGCCGCCACAGCCGCTGGCCGCCCGCCCGGCCGACTTCCCGTCCGCCAAGGGCAAGACCCTCGCCGACCTCGAGCGGGGGCTGCCGAAGGGCGCGATCCTCACCGTGTCGAGCTTCAGCTCGCAGAAGCGCGGCCACGCCAACCGGCTCGGCTTCGCGATCGTCGACCGCGCGAACAAGCAGATCGACGTGTCGGCGGTGGCCGTCTACACCGCCAAGCCCGACGGCTCGGAGCTGCGCGGCCCGTTCGTCGCGCGCACGGAGTCGCTCGACGTCGCGACGCCCTATCGGAGCCGGCAGACGACGGCTGACCTGCGCAACGGAGACACGTTCTACGTCGCGGACGTCGGCTACTCCTCGCGCGGCGCGCACATCCCGATCGGCCTCGTGCGCCTCGACGGCCGGCTCGTCGTCGCGGACGCGCCCACCTCCCTGCAGGTCGGCACCGGCGGCGGCCCGCCCGACGTCGGCGACCGCGCGATCCGCGTCAGCACCCTGACCGGCGCCGACGTCGGCGGCAACCTCACGAAGCTGTCCACGCGGGTGCCGCCCCCACAGGACATGCTGAAGGACAACTTCGCCGACGTCGTCGGCAAGAAGCCGGTCGTGCTGCTCTTCGCCACACCCGCGCTGTGTCAGTCACGCACGTGCGGGCCGGTCGTCGACATCGCCGAGCAGGTCCGCGCCCAGAACGGCAAGGGCGTGACGTTCATCCAGCAGGAGATCTACCAGGACAACGACCCGAACAAGCCGGTGCGCCCGCAGGTCGCCCGCTGGCGGCTGCCGACCGAGCCCTGGGCCTTCGTCATCGACCGCCACGGCCGGATCGCGTCGCGCTTCGAGGGCGTCTTCTCCGTGGGCGAGCTCGCCCGGGCGGTGCAGCGGGTGAAGTAGCGGTCGGAGTTTCTGCTGCATGCCAGCGTGTTGCCGACGGCGCGCCGCCCTCCGGCCGATGGGGCAGGGAGGACTCGAACCTCCGTCTAACCGATTATGAGTCGGCTGCTCTGACCAACTGAGCTACTGCCCCGCGCGCGGATTGTCGCGTGTTCGCGGATAATTCCCGCGCTGCGAGCCGTTATCGAGGAAAGGAACGGGATGGGCGACCTGCTGCGCAAGATGTTCCGCACGAACTACGAGACGCGGTCACGCGACGAGATCGAGGCCGTCGCCGAGGGAGCCGCGCTCATGCAGGAGCAGCACGCCCGCGACGTGGTGTCGATGGCCGAGACCGCCGGCATCAGCAAGAACGACGCGCGCGTGCAGCGCGCCCAGAAGGTCATGGAGCGCCTGCGTTGAGGGCGCCGTGTCCAGTGCGATGACACCCGGGAGGGCGTGATGGGCTACTACCTGCGCCGATTCGTCGGCGGCGAGACCGACGACCTCGACCGCGAGCAGATGGTCGACGTGGCCGAGCAGGCGCTCCAGCTGCAGCTCGAGCTCGCTCGCGACGTCCTCGACATGGCCGAGCGCTCCGGGCTGCCGGACAGCCACAAGGAGAAGGACCAGCGCATCCAGCGCGCGAAGGACACGGCGAGGCAGCTCGCGTAGTTCCCCGGCGCGCGGCGGCGGCGATGACCATGGCCATCGCCACGGTTGCGCTCGCGGCTTGCGGTGGCGGTCCGGCCCGCGCGCCGAGCACGAGCACCGCGACAACGCCTCCGCCACGGGTGCTCGCCGCGCGCCCGGCGCTCTGCAACCGGCTGCACGCCGCGGTCAGCGGCCACGTCACCGCTCCCGCCGCGACCGAGCTGTCGGGCCTGGCGCTGTCGCGGACGCAGCCGCGCGTGCTGTGGACGCACAACGACTCCGGCGATCGCGCGCGCGTCCTCGCCGTCACCGCAACCGGCCGCCTGCTTGCCGACATCGCGGTCACCGGCGCGGCGAACGTCGACTGGGAGGAGATCGCGCTCGGGCCGGCGGCAGCCGGCGGAGACGCGCTCTACATCGCGGACACCGGCGACAACGACGCGCGGCGGCGCGAGGTCGTCGTGTACCGGGTGCCCGAGCCGCGCGTGCGCGGCGGCGGACCGGCCGCGACGGCGCCGGCGGCGCGGCTCGTGCTGCGCTATCCCGATGGCCCTCACGACGCCGAGGCGCTGCTCGTCGACGCCGGCACGGGCGCGCTCGTCCTCGTGACGAAGAGCTTCGACGGCGATGCCGGCATCTACGTCGCCGTCCGGCCCGCGGCCGCGCGCGCGACCATGCTGCGGCGCCGCGGCCGCCTGTCGCTCGGCGGCGGCGAGGCGATCACGGGCGCCAGCGTCTCCGCAGACGGTCACACGATCGTCCTGCGGACGTACGACCGCGCGCTCGTCTGGACGCGCCGCCCGCGTGAGGCGCTCGCGCGAGCGCTCCGCCGGCGCCCGTGCACCGCCCGCGCCGACCTCCTCGCCGAGGGACAGGGAGAGGCGATCACGCTGACCGACGACGGACGTGCCTTCTACACGGTGCCCGAGGGACGCCGTCCCGCGATCCGCCGGTATGGGCGCGTTGCCGCTCGGCTACGACGTTTGTCCGACCACAACACGGGAAGCACAACCTTCAGAAGCCCGTCGAGAGACTTCGGTTCCGGCCCATATCCCCCGCCGCCCTCCAACTCTCTCGGCACGCGCCCGGTGCGACCCCGCCGGGCGCGCTTCGTTTAACTGTCCGCTGGCTGCAGCGGACGGGAAAGGAGTGCGGGCCAGGCCGTCGAAACAGGCTCACGCCCATGAAGCGCTCCGCTACGCCGACGACGACCCCCGAGTCGCTCTCCACCTACATCCAGGCCCGCTTCGACGACTTCTCGCGTTCGCAGAAGGACGTCGCGCAATACATCGTCGACCATCTCGACGAGGTTGCCTTCCAGACCGCCGAGGAGCTGGCGCGCCGCGCCAACACCTCCTCGAGCACGGTCGTGCGCTTCTCGCAGGCGCTCGGCTTCGAGGGCTATCCGGAGCTGCAGCAGTCCGCCCGCGAGGAGTACCGCCGGCGCTACGCGACGTCGCCGCCGGGGGCGCGGCCGGGGTCGGTGGCGCCGCTCTTCTCGCTCGACCAGAACGAGTTCGAGACGATGCTCGCGGCCGACCACGTCAACGTCGAGGACACCGCGCGCAAGGTCTCGCGCAGCGAGGTCGAGGCGGCCGTCGAGGCGATCGCCACGACGCCGCGCCTGCTCGTCGCGGGCACCGACCAGATGGCGTTCTTCGCGTCCTACCTGCGCCACCTGCTGATGCTCCTGGACCTGCGCGCCGAGATCGTCGCCAGCCCGTCGCAGGAGGCGCTGGGGCGCCTGAGCCGGATCGACGACGAGACGCTCGTCATCGGGCTGTCCGCAGGGCGCCCGCACCCGCTCGTCGTGCGCGCGATGAAGCTCGCCCGCCATCGCAAGGCGCGGACGATCGCGATGACCGACGCGACGCTGTCGGAAGTGGCCAAGCTCGCTCAGATCCGCCTGTACTACTCCTCCAACAGCCCCGCCTACGTCCGCTCGCATACCGCGCTGCTGTCGATGGTCCAGGCCCTCGCCTACGGCGTCTACGCCCGCGACGCCGACGGCTACGCGGATCGCATCAAGGCGTTCAAGCTGAAGTAGGCGCGCCGGCCGGAGCCGCGAGCGGCACCGGTAGAATCGCCGAAGTGAGAGACGAAGCCACATTCCGCGTCAAGGCGGGACTCGCGGAGATGCTCAAGGGCGGCGTCATCATGGACGTCGTTGACGCCGAGCAGGCGCGGCTCGCCGAGGCCGCCGGCGCCGCGGCCGTCATGGCGCTCGAGCGCGTGCCGGCCGACATCCGGCGCGACGGCGGCGTCGCGCGGATGTCCGACCCGGCGATGATCAAGGCGATCCAGGAGGCGGTGACGATCCCGGTCATGGCCAAGGCGCGGATCGGCCACATCGCCGAGGCGCAGGTGCTCGAGGCGCTGGAGATCGACTACATCGACGAGTCCGAGGTGCTCACCCCGGCCGACGAGGACAACCACATCGACAAGTGGATGTTCTCGATCCCCTTCGTCTGCGGCGCCACGAACCTCGGCGAGGCGCTGCGGCGCATCGGCGAGGGGGCGGCGATGATCCGCTCCAAGGGCGAGGCGGGCACCGGCGACGTCGTCGAGGCCGTGCGCCACATGCGCGCGATTCGCGGCGAGATCCGCCGCCTCGGCACGCTCGACGACGCCGAGCTGGCGACGGCTGCGAAGGAGCTGCGGGCGCCGCTGGACCTCGTGCGCGGGGTGGCGCGCGAGCGAGCGCTCCCCGTCGTGCTCTTCTGTGCCGGCGGGATCGCGACGCCCGCCGACGCGTCGCTCATGATGCAGCTCGGCGCGGAAGGGCTCTTCGTCGGCTCCGGGATCTTCAAGTCGGCCGATCCCGAGCGGCGGGCGCGGGCGATCGTCGAGGCGACGACGCACTTCGCCGACCCGGCGCGCGTCGCGCAGGCGTCGGAGGGGCTGGGCTCGGCGATGGACTCGCTCGAGTCGCGCGCGCTGGCCGACGACCAGCTGCTCGCCCAGCGCGGTTGGTAGTCGGCGTCCTCGCCCTGCAGGGCGGCTTCGCCGCGCACGCGCGGGTGCTGCGCCGGCTCGGCGCCGACGTGCGCGAGGTGCGCGTGCCGGACGACCTCGACGGGCTCGACGGGCTCGTCATCCCGGGCGGCGAGTCGACCACGATGAGGCTCGGGATCGACCGCGAGGCGCTCGCCGAGCCCCTGCGGTCGTTCGGCAAGCCGATCTTCGGAACCTGCGCCGGGCTCATCATGCTCGACCGCGCGCATCTCGGCCTCATGGACATCGAGGCGCGTCGCAACGCGTTCGGGCGCCAGGTGCGCTCGTTCGAGGCCGACCTGGAGATCGCCGGCTTGGAGGGGCCGGCACTGCGGGCCGTGTTCATCCGCGCGCCGTGGATCGCCGAGCACGGCGAGGACGTCGAGATCCTCGCGGAGGTCGACGGCCATGCCGTCGCGGCGCGACAGGGCTCGCTGCTGGCGGTCGCCTTCCATCCGGAGCTGGGCGACGACACCCGCCTGCACGAGCGCTTCCTGGCAGCCTGTGACGGGATCCGATGACCCGGCGCACGATCGACTCCTGGCTCATGGACATGGACGGCGTGCTCGTGCGCGAGGAGCACGTCATCGCGGGCGCCGAGACCTTCATCGCGCGCCTGGCCGAACTGGGACGACGGTTCCTCGTGCTGACGAACAACTCGATCTACACGCGCCGGGACCTCGCCGCACGTCTGCGCCTCAGCGGCCTCGAGGTGCCCGAGGAGGCGATCTGGACGTCGGCGCTCGCGACGGCGCGCTTCCTCGAGGACCAGCGTCCGGGCGGCACGGCGTACGTCATCGGCGAGGCCGGGCTGACGACGGCGCTGCATGAGGGCGGCTACACGCTCACCGAACGCGATCCCGACTATGTCGTGCTCGGCGAGACGCGGACGTACAGCTTCGAGCGCATCACCCAGGCGATCCGGCTCATCGAGCGCGGGGCGCGCTTCATCGCCACCAACCCCGACCCGACCGGTCCGTCACCCGACGGCCCGCTGCCGGCGACGGGGTCCGTCGCCGCGCTCATCAGCCGCGCGACCGGCGTCGCGCCGTACTACGTCGGCAAGCCCAACCCGCTCATGATGCGCTCGGCGCTCAACGCGATCGAAGCGCACTCCGAGACGGCCGCGATGGTCGGCGACCGCATGGACACCGACATCGTCGCGGGCCTCGAGGCTGGCATGGAGGCGATCCTCGTGCTCACTGGGATCAGCACGCGCGAGGCCGCCGAGCGCTTCCCATACCGCCCCTCGCGGATCGTCGACTCGATCGCCGACCTCGTCGCCGAGCTGGGCTGAATGGCGTCCTGGAGCGAGATCGAGGGCGAGGCGCCGGAGCTGGCGGCGCGGGCGCGCGGGTTCCTCGATGCGTTCGTCCACAAGACGCTCGCGACGCTGCGCCGCGACGGCTCGCCGCGCATCAGCGGCAGCGAGGTCATCTTCGCCGAGGGCGAGCTCTGGCTCGGCAGCATGTGGCGCTCGCTGAAGGCGCTGGACCTCCGGCGCGACCCGCGCTTCGCGCTGCACAGCGGCTCGCGCGATCCAGACGCCGGCTGGCACGGCGACGCGAAGCTCGCCGGCCGCGTCGAGGAGATCGACGACGAGGAGCGCCGGATCCGGATCTTCGCCGGCAAGGGAGGACCGGGACCGGCGCACCTCTTTCGCTGCGACATCACCGAGCTCGTCACCGTCGCGCTCCCCGACCCGCCGACGCACCTCGTCATCGAGTCCTGGCACGAGGGTCGCGGCGTGACGCGGCGCGAACGCGAGTAGACGAGCGCTACGGCTGCGCGACCGGCATCTCGCCGCCGGCGAACGTCTTGTTGACGATGCGCCAGCTGCCGTCCTGCCGGCAGAGCGTGAAGAAGTCGGTGCACCACGACGTCCCCGCGTAGTGCTCCTCGCTGACGGAGGCGCCGGCGGCATCGCCGGCCTGCACGATCGACGTGATCCGCGCGCGGTACGTGCCGCCGACATCGGCGGGCTCCTGCTCCACGTGCTTGATGAAGTCGGCGATCGGCATGTCGCAGCGCATGTCGCCGATCGCGCCGTACAGCTGCGCGTCGGGATGGAATGCCTCGGCGAGCATCGCCGCATCGCCGCGGGCGACCCCGTCGATGTAGCGCTGGACGACGGCTGCGATGGCGTGGAAGTCGTCGATCGACGTGCTGTTGTGTGAGCGCTGCTGCTCGATGGCCATGGTGGCCTCCTCGTGGCTTGACGTGGGCAGTGCTCGACTGTGCCCCAGCCGCGCCGCGTTCGCATCAGGGTCAGACACTGATTCTGCGCCGGCGGAGGCCAGGTCTTCGCCGCTTTCACCACCAGCCCGTGTCGCACCGTGTTCTCGGTGACGACGCGCGGCTCGACGAAATGCAGGAGGTAATCGTGGCCGCCGGCCTTCGTGCCGGTGCCCGACAGCCGGTTGCCGCCGAACGGCTGGCGGCCGACCATGGCACCGGTCGTCGCGCGGTTGACGTAGAGGTTGCCGACGGGGGAGCGGTCGATGACGCGCTGCACCGTGCGGGGGTTGCGCGAGAACAGGCCGCCCGTGAGCGCCACCGGCAGCGCGTCGATGCGGTCGCAGGCCTCCTCGACAGAGCCGACCGACTCGACGCTGAGCAGCGGCCCGAAGATCTCGTCGCGCAGCACGGCGCTGTCCTGCGGCAGCGCCATCGCGACGATCGGCGCGCAGTACCAGCCCTCGTCGGGCACCGGCTGCGCCGGCGTGACGACCGTGCCCTCGTCGGCGGCGAGCTGCGCGTAGCGGCGGACGCGCTCCTGCGCGGCGCGCTCGACCACGGGCGGCACGTCGGTCGCGAAGTCGTCGGCCGGGCCGACCTGGAGCCCGGCCACCGCGCCGGCGAGGCGCTCGACGAGCACGTCGTGGATCGCCTCGTGGGCGAGCACGCGCGCGGCGGCCGAGCACTTCTGCCCCGCGTAGCCGAACGCCGAGTCGACGATCGCGGGGATCGCCTCGTCGAGGTCCGCGTCGGAGTCGACGATCACGCAGTTCTTGCCGCCCATCTCCGCGACGACGCGCGTGAGCTGCCGCGCCCCCGGCGCCACCTCGGCGGCCGTGCGCAGCAGCTCGAGGCCGACCGGCCCCGACCCCGTGAAGGCGATCGTCGCGACGTCGGGATTGCGGGCGAGCGCGGCGCCGGCCTCGCCGTCGCCTGGGAGCAGCCCGATCGCGGCGGCCGGCACGCCTCCGGCGCGCAGCGCCTCGACGACGCGCAGCCCGCAGGCGGGCGCCTGCTCGGCCGGCTTGAGCACGGCCGTGTTGCCGGTCGCCAGCGCGGCGGCGGTCATCCCCATGGGGATCGCCAGCGGGAAGTTCCACGGCGCGATGACGGCGCAGACGCCGCGCGGCGCGTAATGCAGCTCGTTGCGCTCGCCCGGCACCTGCAGCAGCGGCGTCCCGGCGGCGAGGTCCAGCGCCCCGCGGGCGTAGAACTCGAGGAAGTCGATCGCCTCGCAGACGTCGGCGTCGGCCTCCGCCCACGGCTTGGCGCACTCGCGCACGGCGAGCGCTGCGAGCTCCGCGCGCCGCGCCCGCATCCACTCCGCGGCGCGCAGCAGCGCGGCCGCGCGGTCCTCGGCGGGCGTCGCGGCCCAGCCCGGGAAGGCAGCGCGCGCCGCGGCCACCGCGGCGTCTGCCTCCGCGGGCGTCGCGCTCGCGGCGAGCGCCACGACGCGCTGCGGCGCGGCCGGGTCCGTCGAGACGAGCTCTTCGCCGTCGCGGCGCTCGTCACCGATCCAGACCGGCACGCGCACGGGCAGCTCGAGCGTCTCCAGCGCCGCGGCCAGGCGGGCGCGCTCGCCGGCGCGGCGCAGCTCGAGCACCGGCTCGTTGCGAAACGGCTCAGGCGTCACGACGCCGCCTCCGCGGCCGGCGGCGCGAGGAGCTGCTCGAGCGGCACGCCCTGCGCCTGATCGGCGAGGAAGCTCTCGTTCGCCGTGTTCTCCAGCAGGCGCCGGACGAGGTACGCCATCCCGGCGACGAGGTCGCCGACCGGGCAGTACGCGCGCACGCGCAGCCCCTCGGCGGCGAGTGCGTGGCCGAGGTCGTCGCCGAGACCGCGCAGGACCTGCAGCTCGAGGTCGGCGTCGGCGCCGCCGAGCAGGCGGTTGCGCGCGATCGCGTGCGCCACGGAGCGCAGGTTGTGCGAGGCGATCGCGACGCGCACGAGCGGCCGCGCCTCGAGCAGGCGCGTCGTCAGGCCCTCGAAGTTCGCGTCGCAGTCGGCCTTGCGCTCGAAGACCGGGACCGACCAGCCGTGCTGGCGGGCTTCGACGACCTCGTGGTCCCAGTAGGCGCCCTTGACGAGGCGCACGACGAGCGGCTGCGCGCGCGGCGTCGTGCGCGCCCAGTCGAGGATCGTGTCGAGCGTCTGCGGCGAGTCGCGCAGGTAGGCCTGCAGCACGACGCCCGCGCTCGGCCCGTCGGCGAACTCCGGCTCGGCGAGCAGCGCGAGGACGAGGTCCAGCACGGCCTCGCGCGAGTCGAGCGACTCCATGTCGATGTGCAGGTGCGCGCCCAGCCGGTTGGCCTGGCGCAGCAGCTCGCGCAGCCGCGGCGCCGCGTCGCGCTGGCCGCGCTCGGGGGCCTCCGGGCGCAGGAGCGGGGTGAGCGCCGAGACCTTCACCGAGAGGTTCGCCCGTGGGATCGGGCCGAGCGTGTCGTGCTCGAGCGCCGGCTGCTCGCCCATGCGCTCGTACGCGGCAGCGAGCGTGTCGAGCGCCTCCGCGCAGCGCGCGGCGTAGCGGTCGGCCTCGCCGGCGGTGACCGTCGCTTCGCCGAGGAGGTCGACCGACGCCGCGATCCCGTGGCGCCAGAGCCCGCGCAGCGTCGGCTTCGCGGCGGCGGGATCGGCGCCGACGAT
>DASWQM010000043.1:0-8239 GCA_036403675.1 Solirubrobacteraceae bacterium
AGCCCGCTGCGGGCGGGCGAAGAGCCGCCGCGCGCGGCGGTTACGGCGCCGGACTGAGCAGCGCGAATCGCTGCAAAGGATCCGTTCGACTTGCGCTTGGGCGGGTAGCCCTTACGCTGTGACGTCCCGTGCTGTGTGCCGCGCGCGGGTTCGAGTCCCGTCTATCCCGCAACTGAGGTGACCGTGTCCCCCCGCCTGTCGCCGATCGACGCATCGTTTCTGTCCCTGGAATCCTCCCGTGCCCACATGAACGTGGGCTGGAGCGGGCTCGGCCCGCTGACCGACGGCGCGGAGCGCCCCACCATCGATGCCCTCCGGGAGCGTGTGGAGAGCCGCATGCGCGACCTGCCGCGCTGCCGCCAGCGCCTGCAGTTCCATCCCCTCGGGCTCGGCGAGCCGCACTGGGTCGACGATCCCGCGTTCGAGATCGACGCGCACGTCATCCCGCTGTCCGGGCCCGACGAGCCGCTGAGCCTGCAGCGATTCGAGGAGCTGCGCGACGAGCTGCTGTCGGCGCCGCTGGATCGCTCTCGGCCACTCTGGCAGATCGCGCTCGCGCCGCTGCTGGAGGACGGGCGGGTGGCGATCGTCGGACGCGTGCACCACGCGATGGCGGACGGCGCCGCCGCCATCCAGGTCGCGTCGCTCGCGCTCGACCTCGGCGGCGAGGAGCTGCCGACGCCGAAGCAGCCGTCGCAGGCCGAGCCCGCGTCGCGGACGGCGCTGCGCGCGGTCGATCCGCTCCTGCACGGTGCCGAGGTCGCCGCCCAGGCGGTGGGCGACGCCGCGCGCGCCGCACTACGGCCGCGGGAGAGCGCCCGCGGCGTGCTGCGCGACGCGCAGCGAGTCGTCGAGGCGCTCACCGAGGACCTGCTCCCGCGCGCCCCCGAGTCACAGCTCAACAACGACCTCGGCCCGCGCCGCACGCTCGTGAGCCACCGCGAGTCGCTCGACGACCTGCACGGCGTTCCCAGCGGCACGCTGAACGACGTCGGGCTCGCGATCGTCGCCGGAGCGCTGCGCGCGCTCGCGCTCGAGCGCGGGCAGCCGGCCCACCCGCTGAAGGCGCTCGTCCCCGTCGACACCCGCGGGCGACGCGAGCGCGGCACGCTCGGCAACCACGTATCGCTGGCAGCGGTCTGGCTGCCGCTGCACCTGGCCACGGCGGATGCCCGCCTGGCGCACGTGGGCGCGGCGACCGATCGTTTCAAGCGCGCGGGACGGCCGGCCGGCGCGCGCTCGGTCTTCGCGGGGATCAGCCTCGTGCCGAGCGGTCTGCGCGGGGTCGTGCTGCGCGCCGCCTCTGCCGGCAGCTTCAACCTCACCGTGTCGAGCATCCCCGGGCCGCGCAAGCCGCTGCACCTGCTCGGCGCCCGCCTCGACGAGATCTACCCCGTCGTGCCGGTCGCGCCGGATGGGGCGCTGTCGGTCGGGATGTTCCGCTACAACCGCCACCTCTGCTTCGGGATCCACGCCGATCCCGACGCGTTCCCCGAGGTCACATGGCTTCCCGACCTCATCGGCGACGAGGTCCGGGCGCTCAGAGACAGCCTCGACGAGAAGCCGGCCCGGCGGCCTGCCGTGGCCGTCGCCGCCGGCCGCACACCCGTCACGTCCTAAGGAGGCGACCATGGACGACACCAACGCCATCAACGGTTCCAGCGCCGACCACGGCAGGCGGCTGTCGGCGGTCGACGGCTCGTTCCTGCGCCTCGAGTCCCCGCAGTCACACATGCACGTCGGCTTCAGCGCCGTCTTCGCCGCGCCGACCGACCAGCCGCGCCCGTCGGCCGAGGCGCTGCGCGAGCGGGCGGCGGGGCGCCTGCACGAGGTGCCCTGGTGTCGCTGGCGCCTGGACGACGCGCCGCTGGGCCTGTCCGAGCCGCGCTGGATCGACGACACCCACTTCGACCTCGCGGCCCACATCGTGGAGCTCACGCCGCCCGACGACACGGTCAGCTACGCGACCTTCGAGGCGCTGCGTTCGACGATCCTGTCGGCCCCGCTGGACCGCTCGCGGCCGCTGTGGCAGATCTTCCTCGTCCCGCATCTCGAGGACGATCGGGTCGGGATGGTCGGCAAGATCCACCACGCGCTCGTCGACGGGCTCGCCGCGCTGCAGATCGTGAGCCTCATCCTCGACTCCGAGCCCGACGTCGTGTCGGAGCCCCCGACGAGCTGGCAGCCGCGCGGGCGGCCCGGGCCGCTGGGCTGGGCACTGGACGCGGTGAAGCAGACGATCGACGACGGCGTCGGCGCGCTGCGCGCCGGGGCGCACGCGGTGACGCACCCGGAGTCGACCGTCAACAGCGCGGTGCGCAGCGCCAGACGGCTCATCGGCGCCGTGGCCGAAGACGTCCTGCCGCCTGCGCCGCAGTCGTCGCTGAACGCGACGATCGGCGCCCGCCGGACGCTCGTCGGCTATCACGCGCGCCGCGACGAGCTGCGGCGGGCACGTCGCGCGGGCGGCACGCTCAACGACGTCGGGCTGGCGGCCGTGGCGGGCGCGCTGCGCACGCTCGTCCTGCGTAACGGCGAGTCGCCGCCGGCCGAGCCGCTGAAGGCGATGGTCCCGGTGAGCATGCGCCGGCTCGGCGACGGCGCCGCGGGCAACCAGATCGCGATGGTCTTCATCCCGCTGCCCGTCCATCTCGGCTCGCCCCGCGAGCGGCTGGCGTGGGTGCGCGAGCAGACCGAGCTGCTGAAGCACACCGACCGGCCGGTCGGCACGCAGACGCTCTACCAGGCCGCCGGGCTGCTGCCGACGCCGCTGCGCTCCCCGGTCGCCAAGGCGATGGCGACATCGCGGCAGTTCAACCTCACGGTCTCGCAGTCACCGGCCCCGCGCGGCTCGCTGTACCTCCTGGGCTGCGAGCTCGACGAGGTCTACTCGGTCGTGCCGATCGCGCAGGGCCACGCGCTGGCGATCGGCATGGTGCGCTATCGCCAGGAGCTGTTCTTCGGCTGCTACGCCGATCCCGATGCGCTGCCGGAGGTCCACGAGCTTCCCGGCCTGCTCGAGGCCGAGGTGCAGGCGCTCGGTGACGCGGCCGCGGTCGCGCGCAACGGTGCCGGCCGGCACGCGACCGGGCGCCCGTCGCCGGGCGCACCGCTCGTGAGTGCGTAGCGACAGACCGGCCTGGCCGAGCCGGCGCGGGCTCGGCCCCGTTTTTCTGTCCGACGCGTATCGTCCGAGGCGAGCACGATGCGCCAGCTCACCAGCCTTGACTCGCAGTTCCTCGCCCTGGAGACGCCGCGCCAGAGCGGCCACATCGCGAGTGTCGCGATCCTCGACACGTCGACGACGCCGTCCGGCAGCCTGACGCTCGGCGACATCCAGGCGCTCATCGCCGACCGGCTGCCGCTGCTGCCTCCGCTGCGCTGGCGCCTGCTCGAGGTGCCGCTCGGGCTCGACTACCCGTACTGGGTCGACGACGTCGACTTCGACCTCGACTTCCACGTCCGGGAGCTCGCGTTGCCCGATCCGGGGAGCGACGCGCAGCTCGCCGAGCAGGTCGCGCGGATCGTCTCGCGCCCGCTCGACCGCGCCAAGCCGCTGTGGGAGCTGTACCTCATCAGCGGCCTGGAGTCCGGGCACACCGCGATGCTCACGAAGATCCACCACTCCGTCATCGACGGGATGTCGGGCGCCGAGATCATGGGACTCCTGCTCGATCTCACGCCCGAGGTTCGGGCGATCGACATCCCGGCGAGATGGGGCGACGACGAGCTCGTGCCCGGGGCGCTCGGGATGCTCGCCCGCGGCGTGCTCGGCGCGGCGCGCTACCCGCTGCGCGCCCTGCGCGCGCTGCCCTCGACGATCCCGAACCTCGAGGAGACGCAGCTGCGCGCGATCCCCGGCGCCGCCACCGTCGGCCGGCTGGCCAACCGCGCCCAGCGCCTGCTCACGCGCGGCGAGGCGCCGTTCGAGCTGCAGGAGCGGCTCGTCGCACCGCGGACGAGCTTCAACGGGCGCGTCTCGGCGCACCGCCGCTTCGCCTTCGGCCAGCTCTCGCTCGACGACGTCAAGGCGATCAAGAACGCCCACGGCGTGACCGTCAACGACGTCATTGTCACGCTCTGCGCGGGCGCGGTGCGCCGCTGGCTGCTCGAGCACGAGGAGCTGCCCGAGGAGCCGCTCGTGGCGCAGATCCCCGTGTCGGTGCGCACCGAGGACCAGATCGGAACCTACGGCAATCGCATCATGCTCATGAGCGCGCCGCTGTTCACCGACGAGCCGGACCCCGTCCGCCGGCTGCACCGGACACACGAGGCGCTGGGCGACATGAAGCAGCGCCACCGCGCCCTGCCCGCCGACCTGCTCGCGGACGCCAACCACTTCATCCCGCCGGCTGTCTTCTCGCGCGCCGCCCGGCTGACGTTCGGCCTCGCGACGAGCCGGCCCGGGCGCCCGATCTGGAACCTCGTCATCTCCAACGTGCCGGGCCCGCAGTTCCCGCTGTACTGCGCCGGCGCGCGGCTCGTCGCCAACTACCCCGTCTCGGTCATCACCGACGGCATGGGCCTCAACATCACGGTCATGAGCTACTGCGGCCACCTCGACTTCGGGATCGTCGCCGACCGCGAGCAGATGCCCGACGTCGCGCTGCTCATGGACTGGCTCGCGGAGGCGCTCGACGAGCTCATGGCGACAGCGCCGAAGGCCGCGTAGCGGACGGCCTACATTGGAGAGGATGAGTACTCCCCTCTCCGTCCTGGACCTCGCGCCGATCGCCACCGGCCGGACCGCCGGCGACGCGCTCGCGGAGACCACCGCGCTGGCGCGGCGCGCGGACGCGCTCGGCTTCCGCCGCTACTGGGTCGCCGAGCACCACAACATCCCGTCGGTCGCGTCGACCGCGCCGGAGGTGCTGATCGCCCACCTGGCGGCGAGCACCGACCGCATCCGGGTCGGCTCCGGCGGCGTCATGCTCCCCAACCACGCGCCGCTCGCCGTCGCCGAGCGCTTCGGGATGCTCGAGGCGCTGCATCCAGGCCGCATCGACCTCGGCCTCGGCCGCGCACCGGGGACTGACATGCGCACCGCGACGGCGCTGCGCAGCACGTCGCCGGAGCTCTTCGAGGAACAGTTCGCGCAGCTGCGGGGCCATCTCGGCTCCGGCTACGGCGGGATGCGCGCGGTCGCCGGCGATCACACCGTCCCGGAGCTGTGGATGCTCGGCTCGACCGACGGCGGCGCGCGCATCGCCGCCAAGCTCGGGCTGCCGTTCGTCTTCGCGCACCACTTCCACCCGCACTTCACCGAGCCGGCGCTCGAGCTGTACCGCGCGCTCTTCGAGCCGTCCGACCTGCTCGACGCGCCGCGCACGATCGTCGCCGCCGGGATCGTCGTCGGCGACGACGACGAGCACGCCGCGCGGCTGGCGCTGCCGGGAGCGGTCGCGATGCTGCGCCTGCGCCAGGGCCGGCCCGAGCCGATCCCGACCGTGGAAGACGCGGTCGCGCTGCTCGCCCGCCTGTCGCCCGCCGAGCACGCCGCGATCGACGAGGCGCTGCGGCGGCCGATCGTCGGCGGTGCGCAGACCGTCCACGGCGCCCTGCTGGAGCTCGTCGAGCGCACCGGCACCGACGAGCTCATGCTCACGAGCCAGGTCGCCGAACCGGGGATGCGCCAGCGCGGGCTGGAGCAGCTCGCGGCCGCCTTCGCGCTGTCGGAGCAGCCCGTCGGCTGATGCGCGGCGGCTGGCGCGATCTCTACGAGAAGATCGCCTCGCGGACCTGTGTGAGGCGGAAGTGGTTGCCCGACGGGTCCCGAAACGCGGAGTCGATCCCGTAGGGCCGCTCCTCAGGCTCCTCGGTGAACTCGACGCCACGGCCACGGAGCTCCTCGTACGAGGCCTGGCAGTCGTCGGTTGCGAGGAAGATCGTCCCCGCGAAGCCCTTCGCCATGAGGGCGCGCACCTCGTCGGCGGTCTCGTCGTCCATCACCGGCGGCCCGGGGATGGCCATGAGCACGATCGCGAAGTCGGGCTGCCCCGCCGGCCCGACGGCGAGCCAGCGGAAGTCGCCCATCTCGGGCAGCGTGACGTCGGCACGGACCTCCATGCCGAGCTTCTCGGTGTAGAAGGCGAGCGCTTCGTCCTGGTCGTGCACCCACAGCTGTGCGTTGGCGATCCTGATCATGGGGTCCTCCCGGGGTGGCTGGAACGGTCGCCGACCACGCTAGTCGGGCGCGTGGCCGACGTCTTCTCGAAACGTGCGGCGTTGGGGGCGCCCGAAGACGCGCACGACGCACGCCGGGACCTGCGCGCGGTCGGCGGCCGGCGGGAACGCCGCGCGGTAGGCGGTCGGCGGGACGCCGTAGGTGCGCGTGAAGCACGTCGTGAACGAGCCGACGCTCTGCAGCCCGACGGAGAAGCAGATGTCGGCCACCGACCGGTCCGTCGTCCGCAGCAGCGCGGCGGCGCGCTCCAGCCGCCGCGTGAGCAGGTACGCGTGCGGTGACTCGCCGAACGCGCGACGGAACTCGCGGCTGAAGTGCGCGCGCGAGAGCCCGGCGGCGCCGGCAAGGTCGTCGACGTCCAGCGGCTCGAAATAGCGTGCGTCGGCGAGATCCTTGGCGCGCAGGAGGTGGCGGGCGGGCGGAACGAAGGCCATGCGCCGCCAGTATCGCCGCTGGCGGCGCCGGACTGCGGGGGGTTGTCCCCACCGCCGCACGCCCACAGGCGGCATTGCGGGGCTGGCGTGCTGCGACGATGCTTGCGAGCGTGCCCACGGCTGCGCAGACCCCGAAGAGGACGCGCTGGTGGCGCGACCTCGTCTTTCACCTCGCGGGGATCGTGACGGCGAACGTGGGCCTCGTGCTCTGGGTGACCGGCGCCTCGATGAGCATGGGGCTCGCGATCACGTACTTCGGGCTCCTGATCGCGCTCGGGACACTGCTGGCGTGCCGCTGGTTCGCGCGCGTCGAGCGCCGGCGGGCGGGGGTCGTGCTGGGCAGGCCGATCGCCGAGCGCTACCCGGCGCTCGAGCACCTGCGCTGGACAGCGCGCCTGCATGCGCTCGTCGGCGATTCGACGACGTGGCGGGACTTCGCCTGGACCGGCCTCTCGGGCATCGTCGGGATGACGCTCTCCGGAATCGCGCTCACGCTCTGGGCCTGCGTGCTCGGGCTCCTGACGCTGCCCGCGTGGTACTGGGCGATCCCGGGCGGTGCCGAGCTCGGCATCGTGAACGTCGACACGCTGCCGCTCGCGCTGGCGGCGGCGGGCGCCGGGCTGGCGCTCGTGCCGGTCGCCGGCCACCTCGTGCGCGGGCTGACGATCGTCGAGCTGGCGTGGATGCGCTGGCTGCTCTCGCCGCGCGGGGAGCCGGCTGCCGCGCCGGGGCCCGCGGTCGCCCCTGAGGCGGCCCCGGCGGGCCCGCCGCTCGTGCTGCCGCTGCCGCTGCACGTGGCCGTCTCGCTGCTCATCGGGCTTGTCGTCACGCTGATCTGGGCCGCGACCGGCTTCGGCTACTTCTGGCCCATCTGGGTGTGGCTCGGCCTGGCCGTGTCGGTCGCGCTGGACGTCATCGTCCTGCGCGCGCAGGCGCAGACGCCGGGGCCAGAGCGGCGGCTGCGCGTGCACGCCGACCTGTCGGCCACGGTGGCGGCGTATCTCGTCATCCTCTGGCTGCTGACCGGCGCGTCCGTGTTCTGGCCGTTCTTCCCGCTGCTCGGCCTCGGCGTCGTGCTCGCCCTGCACGCGATGATCGTCCACCGCGACCGGCTCCCGCTGCGTGCTCGCGAGCAGGCGCTCGTCGAGCGCGTCGACGTGCTGACCCGGACGCGGCAGGGCGCGCTCGACGTCCAGGCGGCCGAGCTGCGGCGCATCGAGCGTGACCTGCACGACGGCGCGCAGGCGCGGCTCGTGTCGCTGAGCATGCAGCTCGGCCGTGCGGAGGAGCGCGTCGCCGACCAGCCCGAGGTCGCGGCGCTGCTGCGCCGCGCCCGCGAGGACGCCGGCGCGGCGATCGCCGAGCTGCGCGACCTCGCGCGCGGGATCGCCCCGCCGATCCTCGCCGACCGCGGCCTCGCCGCGGCGGTCGAGGCCCTGGGACGCCGGTCGCCGATGCCGGTCACCGTCGACGCAGACCCCGACCAGCGCCCGCTGCCGGTCGTCGAGACCGCCGCCTACTTCGTCGTCGCCGAGTCGCTGACGAACGTCGCCAAGCATGCGGGCGGCGCGCCCGCGCGGGTGCGCGTGCGGCGCGACGGCGATGCGCTCGTCATCGACAT
>DASWQM010000044.1:0-22441 GCA_036403675.1 Solirubrobacteraceae bacterium
CCTCAATGCCGAGGGTGAGAAGCAGGCCGCGGTGCTGCGCGCGGAAGGCCAGCGGACGGCGGCGATCCTGCGCGCCGAGGGCGAGGCGAAGGCGATCGACACCGTCTTTCAGGCAATCCACGACGGCGACCCCGACCAGGGCCTGCTCTCCTACCAGTACCTGCAGATGCTCCCCCGCCTGGCGCAGGGCGACGCCAACAAGATCTTCGTCATCCCCAGCGAATTCAGCCAGGCGCTGGGCAACATCGGCGGCGCCATCTCCGGCGCCGTCCGCCCCGCCGCACCGCCGGCCGATGATCGCTCCAGCCGCGACGGAAGGCTCACGACCGACTCAGCGCCATGACGCGTGAGCACGGGCTGCCGGTTGGGCCCCACAGCGGTGACCGCGTCCGGACGAGGAGTCGTGGCGAGCGCCGCGCTGGGTCGGGGGAGCGGACCGCGCAGGCGGATCGCGCCGTGGCCGACCAACTCGCCGGACGCGGCCACCGCAGGCGGGTGGGCAGTCCCGCCGCGATGGGGCGACGGGAAGTCTACACCTACGTAACAGCTATGCAGATTCGTGGTGTACTCTGGCATCGCGCCGACAGGCCCGTTGTCGAGGAGAGGACGAGATCGATGTCCGACGATGACCAGGAACAGCCCCTTGAAACCGGCGACAGGACCGATGCGCTGCTGTCGGACCTGCTGGCGGGCCCGTCGCCCGTCAACATGGTCCACGGCGCGATCGAGCTCGGCGACCGCGTCGTGCCGCGTCCCAGCGACGCCAGCATCGCGGCGGCGCGCAACGACGTCCTCGCGGCGCTCTGGGGCCCCAGCTGGTAGTCAGCCGCGCTCGATCACGACGATCGTGGACTTCACGACCGCGGTGGCGGGGTAGCCCGGCCTGAGGTCGAGCTCGTCGGCCGCCTCGCGCGACATGAGCGACACGATCCGGTAGGGGCCGCAGGCCATGTCGATCTGCGCCATCACGCCGTCGCGCTTGACGTCGACGATGACGCCCGAGAGCCGGTTTCGCGCGCTCGAGCGCGGGTTCGTGCCGCGATCGCGCAGGACCCGCGCAAGCTCCTCCGGCGCGAGCACGCGGCGGTTGCCGCGGCGCTCGAACGTGATCCGCCCGTCGCGCTCCCAGCGGCGCAGCGTGTCGACGCTGACGCCGAGCGCCTGTGCCGCGGCGCCGATCCGAATGCCTTCGTCCACGCGGCCAAGCCTACCTGGCGAGCCGGCGGCGTACCTAGGAACGCGTCCCCCCGTTCACCGCGATGCCCACGTTGGAGCCGGCGGACCCTGACGCGGGGGGTGGGCCTGTCTCGGACGGCATACGTCCGAGTCAGACCCAACCCCTCCTCACCGATGCAGTTCAGGCCGGTCGCCGCGCGTCCGCCACGAACCGCAGCAGCTCCGTCGTCGCGCGGAAGCCGGAGGGGTTGTGGTCGGGCAGCGGCGGACCGGCGCCGGGCCAGCCGTGGTCGGTGCCCGACAGGCGCAGCAGCTCGGCGCGCAGCCCGGCATCGCAGCCGCGGTAGACGAAGCGCGCGACCAGTGCTCGCGGTCGCGTCGTGCGCGGCGGGCCGTCGCAGCCGTCGCGGTCGGCCCGCCCCGCCGTGTAGCGCGGTACCGACCCCGCGCGATCGGGCGGCTTGCCGTTGTAGGGCGTGACGGTGTCGGCGGCGCCGTGGATCGCGAGGAACGAGGCACGCGCGTTGCGCGGGCAGGGGTCAAGCGCGCGATATCCGGCTGAGACGGGCACGACTGCCGCAAAGCGCGTCGGCAGCTCGCACGACATCCGTGTGGCGAAGCCGGCGCCGTTGGAGACGCCCGTGATCGAGATCCGGTCGGGGTCCACGCAGCCGGCGGCGACGACGCGGTCCAGCAGCGCCGTGACGCTCTCGACGTCGCTCGTGCCCTGCGCGCGGTTCAGCGTCCACAAGCCGCCGCGGGGCCGTGTCGGGTAGAGCACTGCGAAGCCCCGCCGCGTGCCGGCGCGCCCGACGCCGAGGCGGTCGCTGCGGTCACCGTCGCCGCCCGGCACGACGACCACGACGAGCGGCGTCCTGGCCGGCTGCGCTCCGGACGGCATGCGCATGAACCCGCCGGGGAGGTTGGACAGCCCGGCGGGGGCGCAGTTCGGCGTCGCCCGCGCGGCCCGCGTCGAGCCGTCCTTCGCCCCGCACGCGCCGACGAGCGCGGCGAGCGCCGCGACGAGGAGCACGCGCTCGACCGCGGGGCCCATCACCCGGCGAAGGCTAGCCACCCCTCGTCGTCGCGACGGTCCCTGCCTTCGCTAGCCTCGCCTGTCGCATGCAGCGTGCTGCTCACCGGCTCGCGCCCGCGCTCGTTGCGATCGTCGCGCTGGCAACGGCCGCGGCGGGCTGCGGCGGCGACACGAGCAGCGAGAGCCCGCCGCCGCTGTATCCGGCGCAGCCGCCGCAGACCGAGCCGCCGCCGGCGACGCCGGCCGACATCGCCGCCGAGGAGGCGAAGGAGAGCCCGAAGTCCCTCTTCGCCCACACGTGCGGCACGTGCCACACGCTCGCCGCGGCCGGAACGACCGCCCCGATCGGCCCGAACCTCGATCGCGCCGGGCACCTGACGACGCGCTACGTCCTGCGGCGCATCCAGGCCGGTTCGCTGGATGCGGCCATGCCCGCCGACCTGCTCGTCGGGCGCTCGGCGCGCCGGGTCGCCACGTACGTCGCGCGCGTGAGCAGGGGCACGGGCAACCGCCGGCGCTGAGGCGCAAGCGCCTTCGTCGCGGGTGGCCGCGTCGCTGTCCATCAGATGGAGGACACGACGGCTCGTCTGACAGGTGACCGGGGGCGCCTGATCCCGCAAGCCCTTCCTGCACGCTGTGCTCTGCTGCTCGCGCCTTCGTCTCCGCAACATGGTGGACCCGTTCATGAGCCGGCCAGGGAGGCAGTCGTGCCACGCAGCAACAACGCAAGGATGCACCGTCGTGGCAGGGGACTCTCGCTCGCCGGTGTCGCGGCGCTCGGACTCGCCACGATCGCCGCGCCGGCACACGCGGCACTCACCGCCGTATCGCCGAACATGGACGGCCTCGGCCTGCCGCAGTGGTACGACGACGGCCAACAGAAGCTCACCATCTGCCCCACGGGGACCCCGAACTGCGGACCGTTCGTGGACTTCGCCGGGCCAGGCGGCGAGGCCTTCTACAACCGCGCCGTCGCGAAGATCAACGCGCCCAACAACGCGAAGCTCACGATGATCCTCGCGACCGAGGCCGCGTTCGATCCCAACTTCACGAACACCCCGGTCACGTTCACGCGGATCCGCTCGAAGATCGTCGGAGGCACGCCGAACACCACCTACAGCGTCGTCGAGCCGTTCGGGACGCAGTCGATCGACACCGACGCCACCGGCACCGGCACGGCGACCGACCAGGTCGGCTGCGCCATCAGCGTGGCCGTCCCTTCCTGCGATTGGTCGGTCGCACTGGGCGGCCGGATCAGCGGGTGGCTGCGGTGGGATCCGAGCGTCCTCCCCGCCGCGCCCGCCGGCTTCCTCGGCGACGCAGCGACCGACCACGCGATCACCGGCAGCCCGCTGGGCCAGAACTTCTTCGAGATGAGCGGCCCCGGCATCGGGACCCTGCGCACCGATCTCTTCACGGTCACCGGGAAGATGTTCGATGCGAACGTCGCGGCCTTCGGCTCCACGCCGGCGGTGTTCGGCGGCCAGCGGCTGGGGACGACGAGCGCCTCGCAGCACGCGGTGATCCGCAACGACGGAGGCGTCCCGATGACCGTGTCGGGCGTGACCGTCGCCGGCGCGAACGACGGCGACTTCAAGATCGCGCGCAACGGATGCGCCACCGTCGCCGCCAACGGCGGCGCGTGCACGGTGGACGTGACCTTCTCCCCCACGTCGACGGGTGCGCGCAGCGCGACGCTCAGCGTCGCCGACGACGCGCCCGGCAGCCCGCACACGCTCAACCTGAGCGGCACGGGCACGCAGTCGGTCCTCGCCGCGAGCCCCGGCGGCGTGGGCTACGGCAGTCAGACGGTCGGTACGACCACCCCGCCGCGCAGTGTCGAGGTCGCGAACACCGGCAGCGCCCCGCTCAACGTCGGCGGGATCGCCATCGTCGGCGCCAACGCCGGGGACTACACGCTCGGCGTGAACACCTGCTCGGCCGCCGTGGCTCCGGGCGCGAGCTGCCGCCTCGAGGTCTTGTTCACGCCCTCGGCGGCAGGCGCCCGCAACGCCACGCTGTCGATCGCCGGCGACGGCGGCAAGGCCGACGTCTCGCTCAGCGGCACCGGCGTCGGCCCGGCCGGCGGAGCCCAGACCGGCGCCGCCGCCGCGACCTCGGCGACGCTCGCCGCCACGTCCGCGCACGCGAGCTCGTCGCGGCCGCCGCTGTCGATCACGTCGGTCGGCATGGCCGCGCGCATGAAGCAGAGCAAGGCCCGCAAACTCGGGTTCCGCCTCACGATGCGCGTGCCCGACGGCACCGTCGTGGTCCGCATCCGCGTCTATCGCAAGACCGCCAAGGGCCTGACGCTGCTGTCCGACGGCTACCGGACACCGGCCGCCGCGGGCCTGTTCCGCGTCCAGCAGGGCCACCTGCAGCTGCGGCGTCAGCTCAAGCGCGGTGCCTACGAGGTCCAGGTGACGCCGGGCTACAGCACGAGCGAGCTGGGCGCCACCTCGAAGATCTCCTTCAAGGTGGTGTAGCCCGGCGGCAGCAGCTCCCGCCGCCCGGCTGCGCTGCCGGGCGGCGGTCTGTGCTCAGGAGCGCTGCGCGGCCGCGTGCTCGCGAACGAGCTGCGCCGATCGCTGCGGCTGCTCCCAGAAGAAGAGGTGCCCGGCGCCGTCGAGCAGCTCGAGGCGCGCGCCCGGCACGAGTGACGCGACGAGATCGCCGTTGACGGGCGCCAGCATGCGGTCCTCGGTCCCGTGGACGACGAGCGTCGGGACCTGCAGCCCGCGCAGCTGCGCGTACGTGTCGTGGGCGACGACCGCCGCCTGCTGGGACATGAGCAGCGGGATCTCCGCGGGGTGCTGGCGGGCGGCCTCGGCGAACGCCGCGTAGTTCGCCGGCTCGGCGGCGAAGGCACTCGAGACCACCAGCTCGAATCCGGTGCGCAGCACCCGCTCGTAGTCGCGCGAGAGGACCGCGGCCGTCAGGGTGCGGACGACCTCCTGGTCGGTCGGGCGCGACTGCGTGCCGCCGCAGGAGGTGGCGCCGAGCGTCAGGGAGCGCACCCGATCCGGCGCTGTGAGCGCGAGCTCCTGGGCGACCATCCCGCCCATCGAGATGCCGAGGACGTGGACGCGCTCGAGCCCGAGGGCGTCGAGCAGCGCGAGCGCGTCGGCGGCGAGGCCGCCGGTCGTGAGGTCGCCGCTGAACGGGGCGCTGCGCCCGACCCCGCGGTGGTCGTAGAGGACGACCTCGAAGTCGCGCTGCAGCTCGGAGAGAAACGGCTCGCCCCAGTGCGCCGTGTTGCCGCCGAGCCCCTGGATGAGCAGCAGCGGCTCGCCGTCGCCCCGGCGCTCGTAGTGCAGCTCGGTCCCGGCGACGGACAGCATTGGCACCCCGGACACGCTAGTGCACGCGTGGAGTGCCCCGCGCGGCTGGGTACGCTCGATCCAATGAGCCCACCGACGACGCAGACATCCAAGCTCCGCACGCTCGACGACCTCGGTGACGTCAACGGCCGGCGCGTGCTCGTGCGGGTCGACTTCAACGTCCCGCTCGTCGATGGCCTCGTCGGCGACGACACCAGGATCCGCCAGGCGCTGCCGACGATCGAGGCCCTGCGCGACCGTGGCGCGCGGTTGCTCCTCGTCTCGCATCTCGGCCGGCCGCGCGACCGTGAGCCGGAGCTGTCGCTGCGGCCCGTCGCGGAGCGCCTCGCGACCCTGCTCGGCGATGACGTGGCGTTCGCTCCCGACCTCGACCACATCCCCGACGGCGATCTCGTCATGCTCGAGAACATCCGCTTCGAGCCGGGCGAGACGGCGAACGACCCCGCGCTGGCGGCGCGTCTGGGCGGGCTGGCGGACGCCTACGTCAACGACGCCTTCGGATCCGTCCACCGCGCGCACGCGTCGACCGAGGGCATCGTGCACCACGTGCGCCGCTCGGCGGCCGGGCTGCTGCTCGAGCGCGAGGTCGCGACGTTCACGCGGATCCTCCGCGCGCCGGAGCGCCCGCTCGTCGCGATCCTCGGCGGCTCCAAGGTGACCGACAAGATCGGCGTCATCGAGCGCTTCCTCGAGACCGCCGACGCCGTGCTCATCGGCGGCGCCATGAGCTACCCGTTCATCGCCGCGCGCGGCGAGCCGGTCGGCGACTCGCTCTGCGAGCCCGAGGGCATTCCCGTGGCGCGCCGGCTGCTCGAGCAGGTGGCGCCCAACGGCAAGCTGCACCTTCCGGTCGACATCGTCGTGGGCAACGACTTCTCCAACGACGCCGACATGCGCGTCGTCGACTTCGGCCCGATTCCCGACGGCTGGGAGGGCCTGGACGCGGGCCCGCGCACGCGCGAGGCCTACGCCGAGATGATCCAGGCGGCGGCGACCGTCTTCTGGAACGGGCCCGTCGGCGCGTTCGAGATCGAGCGCTTCTCCGCCGGGACGCGCGCGATCGCCGAGGCCGTCGCGCGCACACCGGCGACGACCGTCGTCGGCGGCGGCGACTCGATCGCGGCGCTGCGTGGCTTCGGCCTCGAGGACAGCGTCACGCATCTCTCGACGGGCGGCGGCGCCGCCCTCGAGCTCATCGAGGGACGGCCGCTACCCGGCGTGGTGGCGCTGACCGGCTAGGCCGGCACGGACATCGTCTGCAGCTCGACGTCCTGCGTCTGGACGTCCGCGATCGCGTAGCAGGCGTCCGTGAGGCGGCCCGGCGCGACGATCGTGCTGCGGCCGATGAGCTCCGTGTGCGGGTCGCCGGAGCAGACCACGAGCCGGGGCCGGAACGTCGCGATGAGCTCGGCGACGACCTCGCTCCCGCTGATGCCCTGGCCCTTGTGCGCCGGCGGTGACCAGAACGCCATCGCCAGCTGGTGCTCGTCGAGCTCGCGCAGCAGGCGCAGGCGGTACTCGGGCTCCCAGCGCGGATAGCTCAGGCGCCCGGTCTCGTCGCGTGGAGCCTCGGGATCGTCGCTGATCTCGCCGCCGACGCCCGCGAAGAGGACATGCTTGCCAGCGAACGCCGCGGTGGCGTGGACGCCGTGCAGGAACGGGAAGACGACCTCCATGTTGTGTGCCTCGCGCAGGTAGTGTTCGACCGGCGCGTCGCCGGGCCCTGGCACCCAATAGCTCGACAGTCCGGTCTTGCCGAGCGCCTTGAAGACGGAGCGGTAGCCGGCCGGGTCGCCGTCGGCGCTGAGGTCGCCTATGACGGCGATCGCGTCGACGCCGTCACCGACCTGCTCGTGCAGTCGCTGGAGCGCGTCGCCGTCGCCGCGTGGTTCGGCAACGCAGAGCACGCGGCTCACCCGTCGTCCCATGGTGTGGTCCCTTCCTCCGCCGCTCGCTCGGGCGGGCCGTTGAGCTGCCAACCCATGGAGGTAGGACGCCCGCGCGAGACGTCCAGCCCGTGCTCCGCGGCGCGATACTGCGCTCGTGCATGACCGGGCGCCGCTCGCCGATGCGCTCGCCGCCGGCGCCGTCGCGGCGGTGGTCAGCGGCGCGCCGTCGACGCTGCACGCGCTGCTGACCGGGCGCGACCCGCTCGAGGCCTCGCTGGCGGCCGGAACGCTCCTGCTGCCCGGCGAGCAGCGCCCGGCGCGGCTGCTGCCGGCCGCCACCGTCGCCCACGTCGCGCTGTCGCTCGGATGGGCGGTCGTGCTGGCACACGTGCTGCCGCGGCGCCGCGCGCCGGCTGCAGCCGCGCTCGCCGGCCTGGCGATCGCGGCGCTCGACCTCGGGCTCGTGGGCCGGCGCTTGGAGCGCATCCGGGCCCTGCCGCTCGCCCCGCAGGTGCTCGACCACGTGGCGTACGCCGTGACGGTGGCGGTGGTGCTCGAGCGGCGGCGGGGGGGTCGCGCGAGAAGGCGCCGGCCTAGCCGGCGCCCGCGGTCGCGAGCCGCGCGTGGAGCGCGCCGAGGACCGGCAGCAACGGCGTGAAGCACATCTGCGAGCTCAAGCGGCTGATGGCAGCCGCGATTCCCACCGCGCGCACGGTGCCGTCGGCACGCGGGGCCGTGTACACGGGCGAGCCGCTGTCCCCCTCTGCAGCCCGGATGCTGGTGCAGCGGACGATCGTGCCCAACTGCAGGCTGAACAGCCGCTCCGCAGGACGGGCGCTGGGGCCGAGGATCCGCCCGCAGCGATCGACGCCGCTCGTGCGGCCGCTGAAGCAGATCTTGCGGCCGGAGAGCGGCCGCGCCACGCCCGCGACGCTCCAGGGCGGCAGCGCGATGCCGCGGTCGACGACCGGGTTCGCCGTGCGGTTGGGGCTCGCCGGCACCGGCAGGACGAGCGCGTCGAGCGGTTGCGTGCGCTCCACGTTGCGCACGACGCGGCCCAGCAGGACGCCCGGCTCAGGCGGCCGGCGCAGCACGGCGTTGCCGCGCTGCACCCTGCCGTCATGGCCGGTGCCCGCGCAGTGCGCCGCGCTCAGACCGCCGAGGCGCCCCGAGGGCAGGTTGATGAGGAACGCCGACGTGCACAGGACCGCGTCCCCCGGTGGTCGCTGGCCGGGGACGAGGCGTCCGCGGGCGAGCAGCAGCTCGCGGCCGGCCGACCAGCCGTCGAGGTCCGGGGTCGCACCGGCCTGACGAATGTGCAGGGCCGCGCGCCCGCGGATCGCGACGAGGTCGTACTCGGCGCCGTCGGGCGCGACGAGCGCGCGCAGGGGCGCCCAGCCGGCGGCGCGCAGGACGGTCGCGGCGTCGGCCGGCGGGGCGGCGACGAGCGCCGCTGCGACCGGCGCCGCCTGCTCGCACGTCGCGACGCTGACCTCGACGACGCTCGCCTGGCCCACCGGGGCACAGGGCGTGTAGACGCCCGCCGGCGTTTGCGCCGCGGCGGGGGCGGCGCAGATCAGCAGGGCCGCGAGGACGGTGAGGACTGCGGGTCGCATGCGGCCAGCGATGGTCGCAAACGGCTGTCGCGGGGGCGCCGGTCAGACCGGCGGCCGCCGGGCCACGAGGCTCGCGACCCCGCGCGACCCGCAGGCGCGCGCCACCACCCCCTCGCGGTAGCGCCGCACGCGCAACCCCGGGAACGCGTGCAGCAGCTCGTTGTCGCCGAGGACGTAGGCGGGATTCATGCGCTTGCCGAGCTCCTCGATGTGGGCGCGGCCGAGAGTCTCGAAGACCAGCCAGCCACCGGGTCGCAGGGCGCGCTCGAGCGCCCCGAAGAGGTCGCGCTGGAGGTAGTTGAAGTTCACGACGACGTCGTAGGCGTCCTCCGGCAGCGCCTCTCGCTCGAGATCCACGACACGCGGATGGACCGCCGGCGCGCGCGCGGGGGCGGCCGCGCGCAGCGCGTCGATCGCGACATCGGAGACGTCGACGGCGTCGACCTCGAAGCCGAGGCGCGCGAGGTAGAGCGCGTTGCGCCCGTCGCCGCAGGCGACGTCGAGCGCCCGCCCGCCGGAGCCCAGGAGCGAGCGGTTGTCGACGAGCCACTGCGCCGGCGTGTCGGGAAACGGCTCGAAGGCAGCCTGTGACCGCCGCTCGTTCCAGCGCTCGCGCGCGCTTGACGCCATGCACGCCACGGTACACCGCTCTTAGCCGACCGCTCTGCCGGGTAGGCCGATCCAAGCCGAGGAGATCCTTCGATCTCCACCAACTGCACACGAGCGGGAGGACAACGATGGCCGAGAGCAAGCAGGACCCGAGGGAGTACCGCGGCGGAGTCCGCGAGCCCGAAGAGGCCAAGGGCGGCTCGGAAAGCTGGGCCGACACGGAGGGTGTCGTCCCGCGCGAGATGATCGACGAGGCGGGGTCCGAGCCGACCGGTGAGCAGGATCTCAAGGACGCCGCGACGGGCGACGTCACCGACCACGACCACGCCGGCGAGGCCATCGACAAGTCCGCCGGGGACGAAGCCGACGCGACGGAGAGCGACAGCGCCGAGTCGACGACGTGGCATGAAGACCCGACCCTCAGCGGGCGGACCGGCACCGGCGAGGCATAGCATCCTCAGTCGAGGTCGGCGCGGAGCCACGGAAGCTCCGCGCCGAGCGCCTCGACGCCCATCATCGTGCGGAGCCGACTGCCGCGCGCTGCCATCATCTGAGCATGGCGAACATCAGGACAGACGCCGCCGACGGGCTCACCGCCGACGCCGTCATGCACGCGCATCCCTCGACGCTGGCCGCAACCGCGACCATCGGCGACGTACGCGACTACTTCGCCGAGAGCGCGAGCCGCCGGCTCGGGTTCCTCGTCGACGAGAACGGCGGCTTCGCCGGCTCGCTGACGCCGGCGCACGTCGCCAGCGGCGAGCGCGCCCGCCCGGCAGCCGAGGTCGCCGAGCACGGCCCGGCGGTCGCGCCCGACGAGTCGGCGGTCACCGCGCGGGATGTGGCGCTGCGGACGGACGCGCGCCGCGTGCCGGTGGTCGACGGCGCCGGCCGCCTCGTCGGCGTCGTCGCGGTCACCCGCGACCTGCAGTCCTTCTGCGGCACCGGCTGACGCCGGGCGGCGTCAGTTGAGGTCTCGCGTCCGGTGCGCGGCCCTCGTGGCCGGGTGATCGCTGCCGAGCAGCCGCTGGCTGTCGGCGACGACGCGGTCCTGCAGCGCGTCGCCCTCCTCCCTGCGGCCCGCGGCCCGGTAGGACGACGCGAGCGCCACGCGCGCCTGCAGCGTCTCGAGATCGTCGGGCCCGTGGATGCGCTCGCTCTCCGCGACGATGCGCTCCTCGACCGCCAACGCGTCGTCGACCTGGTCCGCGTTCCAGTAGGCCGAGGCGAGGTTCGCACGCGCGTCGAGCGTGTCGGGATCGTCGCGATCCAGGACGCGCTCGCGGTCGGCGACGACCTGCTCCTGGACCTCGATCGCCTCCTTCTTGCGCCCGGCCGTCGAATAGGAGTAGGCCAGGTTCGAGCGCGCGGTCAGCGTGCCGAGATGGTCCTTGCCGAGGATCCGCTCGGCGTCGGCGAGCACGCCCTCCTCGATGGCGATCGCCTCCTCGGTGCGGCCCGCCGCCCAGTACGACGACGCCAGGTTCGCGCGTGCCGTCAGCGTCTCGGGATCCTCGGGGCCGAGGACCCGCTCGCTGTCGGCGACGAGCTGCTCCTCGATCTCGATCGCCTCCTCGTGGCGACCCGCCTTCCAGTACGTCATGGCGATGTCGGCGCGCGCCCGCAGCGTTCCGGGGTGATCGGAGCCGCGCAGCCGCTCGCTGCTCTCGAGCACCTGGCGCTGCTGCTCGAGGATCGTCTCGACGTTCGCCGTCGGCGCCGCTGCCGCCTCCGGCTCCTGCTGGTCCTGCTCGCTCATGCCACCCTCCTCGCCCGCCGTCTTCGGCAGGAAGGCTAGCGCCGGCGCGCTCAGACCGAAATCGCGCGCTCGCGCACCTCGTCCTCAGCGGCCGCAAGCTCGCTGGAGCAGTCCATGAGCCGCCCGCCGAGGGTTCGCAGCCGCTCGATGCGGTCGCGCTCCTCGGGCGCCTGATAGCCGTCGACGTCGCGCGCGGCAACATACGCCCCGGCGATCTCGCAGAGCTTGTGAACCTGCTCGCGGTTGACCGTCAGCGGCGCGGCCTGCTCGAAGGCGTTGGCCGCGACGAGCATGTCGTCGAGGACCATGAGCCCGCGCAACGTCAGCACCGCGTCGACGTCGTCCAGCTCGACGCGCGACAGCTCGTCACGCCGCCAGGCGAGTGCATCGCTCAGCGCTCCGAGGTCTTGACCACCAACGACGGTGTCGCACACGACGCCGTGACCGTCCGGCCCGATCCTGTAGCTGCGATCCATGAAGGCGCTGATACCCATGGACCCAGTATCGGCATGCGCGCCGGCTTGCGTTATGGCCCTCAGGGAGAGAATCCGGGTCCGAAGCTGGGCCCTATGTCACATCGCCCGGCGCAGCGGACCTGCACGCGCGGGCGATCGCGGCGGCGAAGGCGTCGACCTCCTCGGCGGTCGTGTCCCACGAGCACATCCAGCGCACCTCGCCGATCTCCTCGTTCCAGGTGTAGAAGGGCCACTCGCGCTGCAGCTCGGCGGTCGCGCCGGGCGCAATGGCCGCAAACACGGCATTTGCCTGGACTGGCTGCGTGATCCGCACGCCCGGCGCGTCGACGAGCGCCGCGGCGAGCCGCGCCGCCATCGCGTTGGCGTGCGCCGCGCTGCGCTGCCAGAGATCGCCCTCGAGCAGCGCGACGAACTGAGCGCCGAGGAAGCGCCCCTTCGACGCGAGCTGCAGCGTCTGCTTGCGCAGGTACGCGAAGCCGTCGTCGAGGCCCGGGTGCAGGAAGACGACGGCCTCCCCGAGCAGCAGGCCGTTCTTCGTCCCTCCGAAGGAGACCGCGTCGACGCCGATGTCGGTCGTGATCGCGCGCAGCGGGACGTCGAGTGCCGCCGCGGCATTCGCCAGGCGGGCACCGTCGACGTGCAGCAGCAGGCCGCGCTCGTGGGCGAAATACGCCAGCGCCGAGAGGTCATACGGGCTGTAGCGCGTGCCGAGCTCGGTGCTCTGGCTGACGCTGACAACGCGCGGCTGGACGGCGTGCTCGTCGCCGATCCGCCCGAGCTGGGACGCGACGAGCTCCGGGGTGAGCTTGCCGTCGAGCGTCGGCAGCGCCTGGAGCTTGACGCCGGCGATCCGCTCGGGAGCGCCGCCCTCGTCGACGTTGACATGGGCGCTCGCCGCGCAGAGCACCGACTCCCACGGCCGGCACAGCGCGCGGAACGCGAGGACGTTGGCGGCGCTACCGTTGAAGACGAGGTACGAGCGAGCCTGGTCGCCGAAGTGCTCGCGCAGGAGCTCCCGGGCGCGCGCGGTCCAGGGATCGGCGCCGTAGGCGACGGCGTGCTCGGCATTGGCGGCGGCGATGGCGGCGAGCACCTCGGGATGGGCGCCGGCGTAGTTGTCGGAGGCAAAGCCCTTCACGTGGCCAGCGTAGAGCGCGCGCCGGCGCGCCAAGGCCCGCGGGACGACCTCAACATCCGTCCAATCGCCTCGACGGGGCCTCTCCACTCGCGGCCCCCCAGCCGAAGATGGAGCTGTGCAGATCTCGCTGCTCCCCACCGACGGACGCATCCGCTTGCCAGGGCGCAAGCCGTCCTCCACGATCGCGCTGGACATCGGTCCCGACGCGATCGTCGTCCTGCAGTCTGCGGGGACCGAGCGCGGGCGCGTGCGTCGCGCCATCGTCCACCCCCTTCCGCTCGGGCTCGTCGTCGACGGCGAGGTCGTCAACGCCGACGGGCTCGCCGTCGAGCTACGGGCGCTCTTCTCGGAGCACAAGCTCGGTTGCGACGTCCGCGTCGGCCTCGCGCACCCGCGGCTCATGGTGCGGATGGTCGAGCTCCCGGCGACGCTTGACGGCGCTGACCTCGACGGCGCGGTCCGCCACCTCGCCGGTGACCTGCTGCCGGTGGGCCTCGAGCAGCTCGTCGTCGACTACCGCCGCGTCGGCCGCGCTCCCGCCGAGGTCGGCGGCCAGCAGCGGATCCTCATGGCCGCCGCGCGCGTCGACGGCATCGAGCGCCTCATGCGGGCGCTCAACGGCGCCGCCCTCCGGGCCGAGCGGATCCAGCTCGCGGGGCTCGCGCTGCTGTCGGCACTGGACCGTCCGCCGGTCGGCGATGACGCGATCCTCTACGTCCAGGCGGGCGCGCTGACGAACGTCGTCATCGCCGAGCAGGGCGAGCCACTGCTCGTCCGCGCCGCCTCAGCGGGCAGTGAGGCGATCGCCGCAGGCCTCGCCGAGCGCGCCGAGATCGCGCACGAGGCGGCGCGCGAGCGCGTCGCCGCCGTGGGCGTCGGCCGCCAGGCCGCAGCCGACGCCGCCGAGACCGACGCCGACAACCTCGACTTCGCCGCCGCGCTCCAGGTGCGCGAGGGGCTGCGCCGCATCGTCGCCGAGATCCAGTCCTCGCGCGGGTTCTACTCCGCCCGGCCGGACGCGCGCCCGATCGGCGCCGTCGTCCTCACGGGCCCCATGACGACCTGGCCCGGCGTCGTCGACGCGCTCACCCGCGAGCTGCACCTCCCGGTCCTGCCGGCCGGCCGCGACGGCTGGCCGGAGCTCGACGACGTCTCGATCCCCCGCGAGCGCCTCGACATCGCCGTGGGCCTCGCGAGCGCCGGCACCGGTGCCGAGGCGCGTCCCGACCTGCGGCCCGCGAGCGCGATGCACGAGCACGACGGCGCCGCGAGCGCCCGCGTCGCCCAGGCCGCCTGCGCGATGGTGGCGCTGCTGGCGGCGGCCGTCGTCTATCTCGTCGTGCTGTCCAACCAGGTCAGCTCGGGCCGCGAGCAGGTCGGCTCGTTCACGGGCGAGATCGCCGCCGCCGAGCGCCAGGCCGCATCGCTGAAGCCCTACCACGACTTCGCCAACGCCACGATCGCGCGTCGGGAGACCGTCGCGAGCGTCGCCGGCACGCGCTTCAACTGGGACCGCACGCTGCGCCAGCTCGCCAAGGTCGGCCCCGACGGCGTCTGGTTGACCTCGGCCAGGGGAACGCTCGCGCCGACGACCCAGGTCGACGGCGGCACGTCCGACGGCGACACCGCAGGCCTGCGCGGCGCGGTCCCCGCACCCGCCCTCGAGCTGGCCGGCTGCGCCACGCGCGAGCGCAGCGTCCCGTCCTACATGGACAGCCTCTACGGCCTGACCGGCGTCACCGACGTGGGCTTCAGCCGCACCGAGCGCCTCGGCACGTCGGGCGGCGGGCTCGCGTGCGGGGACGGCGCCCGCGGGACGCGCTTCTCGCTCGTCGCGTACTTCAAGCCGAGCGCGTCGCAGCTTGCCGCCGCGCAGACCGCGCAGACGGCGCTGGCCGCCACGGGCGCGACCGGCACCACGACCGCGCCTGCCACGCAGGCCCCTGCGACCACGGGAGCGACGCCGTGATCAGGCTGTCCGCACAGAACCGGACGGTCGTGATGATCGTGCTCGCGGGCGTGGCACTCGTGGCCGCCCTGTGGGTGACCGCCATCGGACCGAAGCGGACCGAGCGCGGCAGCGTGACCGCCAACACCTCCGTCGCGCAGCAGCGCGTCGACGAGCTGCGCCGGCAGGTCGCCGACTACACGGCGGCGCGCAGGCAGTTCTCGGGCATGATGTCCGAGCTCAGGCGCCTCGACGTCGCCGTGCCGTCGCGCGGCGCGATCTCCGAGCTCCTGCGCGAGCTGCAGCGCCGCGCGCACGCCCGCAACAGCAGCCTCCAGCTCGCGGCGCTGAAGACCGCGGCCGCAGCCCCCGGCACGACCACCTCCACCCCCGGCGCATCGATCGGCGCGGGCGGGCTCGCGACGCTGCCGTTCACCTTCGAATACACCGGCGACTACTTCGACCTCGTCGCGATCCTGCGCGCCGTGCGCGCATCCGTCGAGGTGCGCGCCGGCGACCTGAAGATCGACGGCCGGCTGCTGACGATCGACGGCCTGACGTTCAAGCGTCCCACCGACGGCGGCAAGCTCACGCAGGCGATCGTCAGCGCGACCGCCTACATCGCCCCCGATGCGTCGTCCCCGACTGTTCCCGCCGCTGCGACCCAGGGAGGCTCGTGATGCTTCGCGAGATCGTCCAACAGATCGTCCGCCGTCGCCTGTGGCCGATCCCGGTGGTGGCCATCGTCGTGGTCGTTGCCGCGCCGCTGCTGTTCCTGAAGTCCGCGCCGCAGGGTACGACGCCGGCCGCGGCGATCGCGCCTGCGCCGTCGCAGGCCGACCTGCCCGTGCGTGCGCAGCGGCTGCTGACGACGTCCGACGCGGCGCTGTCCGGGCGGCGCCTGTCGCGCTCGCCGCGGGACCCCTTCCAGGGGCCGTCCTCGGACCGCGGGGCGACCGCGGGCGCGGCGTCGTCGACCGCCAAGACCTCGTCGTCGAAGGTGAAGGCGCGGTCGAAGTCCTCGTCCACGCAGCGCGACGCCGTCCCGGTCGCCAGCGAGAGCTCGACTCCGGCGGCGGCGCAGTCGCCGGCTGCGACGAGCGGCGGTGACAGCGCCACCTCGACCGCCCGGTCGAGCGAGTCGTCGGGCAAGGCCGCGAGTACGCCCGCGGTAGACGTCCGCTTCGGCGCCCACAAGGACAGCCCGATCCAGCGGCGGATTCCCCGCCTGAAGACCTTCAAGGTGGGCGACAAGATCGCCGTCGTCTTCGTGAAGTACTCCCCCACCAGCCACAAGGCGGTCTTCGCGGTCGCGCCGACCACGGGCGTTCACGGTGACATCCGCTGCCGCCGCGTCCATGGGATCTGCCGCTACGTCGACATCCCCGCCGGAAGGTACGTGCGGTTCACGTTCGTCAACGACGACGGCTCGCGGGTGAGCCGGCGCCTGGACGTGGTGAGGGTCAAATGAACGGGCACAGCTCGAGTAGCCACGCGGCCGTCGCGGCGGCGAGCGCCGAGGACGGGATGACGCTCGTGGAGGTCATGGTCGCGATGGTGATCCTCCTCGCGGGCGTGCTGGCGCTGCTGACGCTGGTCGAGGGCAGCATCAAGAGCACGGTCCGCACGACCGCGCGCGAGCAGGGCACGAACCTCGCCCGCGAGCTCATCGAGCGCGCCCGCCAGGTGCCCTACGGCTCGATGACATCAACCGCTGCCGCCGGAGCCCTCGCCGCCGCGATCCCCGAGGCCACGACGGCGACCGGGACGTCCTTCACCGTGACACGACGCGGGGTGGTCTACACCGTCGCCGTCAACGCGTGCTCGATCGACGATCCCGGCGACGGCGCCGGCGCCGGCGACACGTCGTTCTGCGAGGTCGCGAGCGGGGCGGGAACCGCCAGCGCCGGGACCCGCAACGTCCTCGGGTACAACGTGGCGTGGAGCGGAGATCCGATCACCTCCCTCTGCCTCGTCGTCGCGAGCAACAGCGCCGTCGGCAACCTCGTCAGCGACCTCACCGGAAATCTGCTCGGCCTCGCGCAGGGCGGTGCGCAGGTCGCGAACTGCCCGGCGAACCCGGCGCGGACCGTCGCCTACGACGACGCACCGGACGACCTGCGACGCGTGCGGATCACCCTGACGTGGAACAGCGGCAGGCCCGCCTCCATCACCCAGACCACGATCCTGGCCGCACCGCGATGATGCATCGGCGCGCCTCACAGATGCTCCACGGCGAGGACGGCTTCACGCTCGTCGAGCTGCTCGTGGTGATCGTGATCTCGATGGTGGTGATCTTCGCAACGTTGCAGACGCTCGACGGCTTCTCCTCCAACGCGGCACGCCAGACGCGACTCATGGATGCCGACGACCAGACACGGCTGGTCATGGACCGCCTCGTCCATGACCTGCGCCAGGCGTCGGCCGTCACGCGAGCCGGCGCCAACGACATCGTCTACGCCGTCAGCGACTCGCCGACCGTGACGCGCTACGCGCGCATCTGCATCGACGGGTCGGGCGGCCTGTGGAGCTCGCAGTCCACCACGTCGAGCTCCCCGGGCGCGAGCTGCCCAACGGTGGCGACCGGCTGGAGCGGCGCACTCCTGACGACGCGCACGTCCGCCAACACCGCCGCCAACCCGATCTTCACATACGACAACGCGACCCCGTCAGCGGTCAGGTCGATCGGGCTCAACGTCAGCCTCGACGCGTCGAGCGGCGGAAAAGTCGCTGCCAGCACGCTGCGGGCCAGCGCGTTCGTGCGCGCCCGCGTGCAGCGCGCACCGGTGGTCACGCCGACAGACATCCAGACCACGTGCACGTCGTCGGGTCCGCTGCTGAACCTCGCCCCGCTCACCAACCTCCTCAACGGGCCGCTGTCGATCAGCTACACCAACCAGAACGGCGTCCCGCTCGGCAGCGGGAACAGCCTGCAGCTCAGCAACGGCATCTCCAGCGTCGTCGCGACGATCACCAACGTCGTCGGGGTCACCACCGTCGTCAACAAGGACCTCTCATGCAACTGACCGCGCGCACGCGTGCCGAGTCCGGCTCGGCGATCGTCATCACGATGCTCGCCGTCTTCGTGATGCTCGGGCTCGGGCTCGGGCTGCTCTCCCTCAACGACGAGCAGGCGAAGCAGTCCGGCGTCGAGCGCACGCGCGACCTGGCGTTCAACGTGGCCGAGAGCGTCCTCACGAGCGAGGCGTACTCGCTCGCCCGCGCGTGGCCGGTCAGCGGCGCGGCCGCGGCGAGCGGCGCCGCCGGGACCTGCTCGACCACCGGCGTCGGCGCCGTCATCGGCGCCACCCCCGTGGCCGGGTCGGCGGTCGCACGGATCCAGTCCACCCTCTCGGCCTCCTACAGCGGCACCGAGTACGCCGGTACGACGTGGGAGGTCAAGATCTGCGACGACACCGCCGGAGCGGCGACGTCCTGGAGCAACAGCCTGCTCAGCAACTGGAACTACGACCAGAACGCCAACAACCGCATGTGGATCCGCGCGCACGCCACCGTGGGCGGGAAGACCCGCGCCGTCGCGGGCCTCGTCGACCTCGGCAGCACCAAGGCGCTCCCGCCGGGCCTGGCGTTGATCAACGGCAGCATGTCGGTCGACATCCCCACGGCGCTCGGCACCGGCGGTGGACTGCTCGGAGACGTCACGAGCCTCGTCCTGGGCTCGTCGGACCCGCTCATCGCGGGACGCATCGGGGTCCGCTGCGGCGCGTACGACGTCAACGTCGTCAAGGTCTGCCTTGGTGGCAACGGGCTGCAGGGGATCACGGCGGGCCTGCTCGGATCGATGGTCGCGTCGAACGCGTTCGCCCAGTATCCGACGGAGACCGCCTTGTCGCCGGATTCGATCGCCCAGCTGCGCTCGCAGGCGGTCGCCACCGGCACCTATGTCGCGAGCACGAGCGGCGCGACCTCATCCAACAATCCGCCCGCGTGCACGAAGCCGGCGGCCGTGACGTCGTCGCGTATCTGGTTCATCGAGCAGGTCGGCACGGGCGACCAGTACTGCAAGATCAGCGCGGCGTCGACGCCACAGCCGCAGATGGTCATCATCGGCAAGGGCCGGGTCGTGATCCGCGGCAACGGCAGCTACAGCTCACCGACGAACTTCAGGAGCGTCGTGTACGGCCTGAACCTCCAGCGACCCGTGCCCAACTCGGTGTTGCTGCCACGGGAGATCGTCAGCATCGACGAGGCCGCACGCGTGATCGGCGCGGTGTACGTGGACGGCAACGACAGCCGGGTCGGGATGTATCCGACCATCGACTGCGGGCTGCTCGGGCTCGGCTGCGCGCTCGGCGTCGTGCTCAACCTGCTCGGTGTCCAGCTTGGCCAGCAGGGGCCGCTGGTCCAGTACGACGACTCCGTCGTCTCGGCGGTGCGCGTCTTCACGACGTCCGGCGTCGTGCCCGGCACGTTCCGCGACCTCGCTGCCGGGATCTGAGGCTGCGGCCCTACGCCGCCTCGCGTAGCGCCTCGAGCTCGCGCAGCCCGGCCAGGCGCTCGAGCGCCTTCTCCTCGAGCTTGCGCGTCTCGGGCTGCGTGATGCCCAGGCGCCGGCTCGTCTCGCGGAGCCCGACGGGGCCCTCGGAGCCGTCGACGCCGTAGCGCAGCTGGACGACCCGGCGCTCCTCGTCGGGAAGCTCGGCCAGGGCGGTGCGGATCGCCTCGTCGCGCAGCGCGACCTCGACCTCCTCGGCGGGTCCGGCGCGCTCGTCGCCCAGCAGGTCGCCGAGCGCGGTCTCGCCGTCGTCGCCGACCGGGCGGTCGAGGCTCGTCACCGTGCGCGCGAGGTCGCCCATGGCCTCGACCTGGGCGAGCTCCAGCTCGGCCTCCGCGGCGATCTCCTCGTTCGTCGGCTCGCGCCCGAGCCGGGTCGCGAGCGTGCGGCGCGTGCGCTGGATCTTGCGCTCGCGCTGGGCGATGTTCGTCGGGACGCGGATCGTGCGGGCCTTGTTCTCGATCCCGCGCTGGATCGCCTGGCGGATCCAGTACGTCGCGTACGTCGAGAACTTGAAGCCGCGGCGCCAGTCGAACTTCTCGGTCGCGCGGATGAGCCCGAAGATGCCCTCCTGGATGAGGTCGAGCAGCGGCAGCTCGTTCTGCGGGTACTTCTTGGCGATCGAGACGACGAGCGCGAGGTTGGAGTTGATCATGCGCTCCTTGGCCGCGGCGTCGCCCTGCTCGATGCGCTTGGAGAGCTCGACCTCCTCGGCCGCCGTCAGCAGCGGATGGCGGCGGATCTCGTTGAGGAAGAGCCCGAGCGCATCGGTCGTCGCGTGGGCCAGGCCGCCGTTGCCGTAGTCGGTCGCGGGCACGTCGCTGCGCCCGCAGTCGTCGGAGACGTCGATGCCCCGGGCCTCGAAGGCCTCGTGCAGCGTCGGCAGGTCGTCGTCGTCGACCTCCAGGCGCCTGGCGAGCGTGTCGAGCTCCGAGAGGTTGACGCAGCCGTTCTCCTCGCCGCTTTCGAGCAGGCGGGCCAGCGGGGCGGGTGGGTCGTCGAGATCGAGGTCCATATCGGGGTGGAGGCGTACCCGGTCGAGGGACGGGTTCAACGACGAGCGTATCGCGCCGCGGCCTTGAGCTCTCCGGCCGTCCTCAGCGCGGGCGGTTGCGCTTGCGCTGCCGGCGGGCCGCCTTGGCCTTGTCGCGGCGCTGGCGCTGCTGGCGCTCGCGCTCGCGCGCCGACAGCTTCTTCTCGGCCGGCGCCTGCGAACGCTCCTGCACCGGGGCGGCGCGATGGGCGTCGCGGAGGATGATCCACGCGATCCCGGCGAGCACGGCCATCGCCGAGCCGAAGATCAGCACGAGCTGCAGCGTGCTGAGCCCACCGTTGTCGCTCGCGTTCGAGTTCGCCGGCGGCGGGGGTGGCGGCGGAGGCTGGTCCTGCCTCAGCGGTGCGGGCACGTTCGGTCCGACCTGGGCGACCGCGAGCGGTGCCGCAACGAGGCTCAACAGCACGGCGACGAGGACGATCGGCAGGCGGCGCACGGCGCCGAGCCTACCCTGCGCAGAGGCGATGCCCAATGCCGCAGATCGCCGTCTAGACTGGTTCGCGCCATGGCGAAGCAGCGACAGGTCCGCATCGAGCAGAAGAGCGCGCTGGCTGCGATGGCGCAGCTCGAGGAGCGCTCCGACGAGGAGCTCGCGGCCGAGACGAGGTACCGCGCCGCGGCGCAGGCGATCCTCGGCGCGCGCGCCTCCGAGCGCTACGACTCGCAGGCCGCCCGCGAGCACTTCCGCAAGGCGATCGCGGCCGCGCGCCCGCAGGAGCGGATGCAGCTTCGCCGCATGGCCGAGGCGTCGCTGGCGCTCGCCGAGCGCCGGCCGGACGATCTCAAGGCGGCCGTCGAGAAGCTCGGCCAGGAGGCGCCGTCCAGCCGACAGCTCTTCATCCTGCGGCTCATGGGCCTCATCGCGCCCGCGCCCGGCGCGAGCCTCGCGATGAAGGCGCGCAGCGTGCTCATCGTCCTCGCGATCGTCGTCACGCTGCTCGCGGTCGGCAGCGGCATCGCGGCGCTCGTCCTGCTGCCGTTCGGGGGCGGCTCGATCGTCGGCACGATCCTCCTCGGGCTGTTCGTCGTCATCGTCGCGCTGGCGGTGCTCGGGTTCGTCGGAAGACGCCGCCAGGCGGCGGCCAAGGCCAAGGCGCGGGCGGCGCGCACGGGCGGCTGATGTGCGGCCGTTTCACGCTCGCGTCGCCTGACCCGTCCCAGATTCGCGAGCGCTTCCCGATCGGCGAGCGCCTCGAGGTGCGCCGCCGCTTCAACGTCGCCCCGGGCGACGACGTCCTCGCCGTCGTACGCCGCGCAGCGCAGCCCGAGGGCGCGCTGCTGCGCTGGGGCCTCGTCCCGCACTGGGCGTCGAACCCGCGCGACCTCGGCGTCACGACGATCAACGCCCGCGCCGAGACCGTTGCCGAGCGCCCCCTCTACCGCGACGCGTTCGCGCGCAAGCGCTGCCTCGTCGTCGCCGACGGCTTCTACGAGTGGTCGGGCGGGACGCCGCACTGGATCACGCGCGAGGACGGCGAGCCGTTCGCCTTCGCCGGCCTGTGGGCGTCGTGGCGCCCGCAGACCGACGACGCCGTCGAGCCGCTGCGCAGCTGCACGATCGTGACGACCGCGGCGACCGGTCCCGTGCGCGCGCTGCACGACCGCATGCCGGTGATCCTCCCCCGCTCCGCGGAGGACGCGTGGCTGGATCCCGAGACGCCCGCTGCCGAGCTGCACGAGCTGCTCGCGCCGTCCCCCACGCTCGTCGCACGCCCCGTGAGCCGCGCCGTCAACGACGCCCGCCACGACGCGCCCGACTGCCTCGGCCCGCCCGAGCAGGCGGCGCTGTTCTAACGCCGCCGCGACGTGATCCGCACCGAGCTCATGACGACCGGGTCCAGCGGAGCTTCGAGGGCGGCGGGGTCGGCCGGCACGGCGGCGAT
>DASWQM010000045.1:0-2962 GCA_036403675.1 Solirubrobacteraceae bacterium
TCGAGGCCCTCGAATGGGCCGTAGTCGACCTCGATGAGCCGGTCGTCGATGGTCAGCGAGACGCCGCTGGCCTCGGCGACCGCCTGCGCCGTCTGGAGGGCGCGGACGAGCGGACTCGTGTAGATCGCGTCCACGTCGGTCCCGGCGAGGCGCTCGGCGCAGCGCTGCGCCTGCTCGCGGCCGAGGCTCGTCAGCGGGACGTCGAGTTGGCCCGAGTAGGCCCCTCGCGACGAGCGCTCCGTCTGCCCGTGGCGGACGAGCGTGATCGTAGCGGCCATGGGACTAGCGGCCCACTAGACCGGCTCGGGCGCGACCCAGCGGCGCTCGGCGTCGGCGAGGTGCACGGCGTCGAGCAGGGCCTGCACGCGCAGGCCCTCCTGGAGCGAGGGATCCGGCTCGGCGCCGTCGCGGATCGCGGCGTAGAAATTGCGCGCGACCTGGGCGAAGGCGTCCTTCGAGCTGGCTTTCAGCGGCCCCTCGCGGCGCAGCTCCTCGCCGGCGCGCCCCCACCACAGGACCTTGTCGGCGTCCAGGCGGACGGTCCCGCCCTCGCCGTGGATCTCGACGACGTCGCCGCGCGCATGGCGCGCCGTCGCGGTCAGGCTGACCGTCGCGAGGCCGCCGCGGCGCAGCCGCAGGAGGATCGCGTAGGCGTCCTCGGCCGTGACGGGGTGCGTCGTGCCGTCGCGCGCCGTGCGCTCGCCGACGCCGACCTCGGTCGCCGCGGCGACCTCCTCCACCTCGCCGACGGCCTCGAGCACGAGGTCGAGGTCGTGGACGCCGTAGCCCTGCAGCCGGCCGCCGCCCAGCGCGGCGTCCTGGACCCACGTGAACGGGCGCGAGCCCGGCTCCGCATGGTCGTCGTGGACGAGCGAGATCGCGACCATCCGCGGCCGGCCGACGACCTCGTCGACGAGCTCGAGCAGCCGCGCGCGCGTCTCCTGCATGCGGCGGCCGTAGTTCACGGCGCCGACGACCCCCGCGTCCTGGACCGCCGCGACGATGTCGCGCGCGTCGTCGAGGGTCGCCGCCAGGGGCTTCTCGCACAGCACGTGCAGCCTGTGCTGCGCGGCGGCGATCGCCACCTCCGCATGCAGCGCGACGGGCGTCGCGACGTGGACGGCCTCGAGGCCAGGGTGGGCGAGCAGCTCGTCGATGTCGGAGGTCCCGAGCGGCACGCCGGCCTCGTCGGCGAGCTCGCGGGCGCGCTCGGGCCGGTGCGACCACACCGCGACCGGCTCGAACTCGTCGAGCTCGCCGTACACCGGCAGCGGGACCTTGGCCCCGTAGCCGCCGCCGGCGATCGCGATCTTCACGGGCGTGGCGGGCATGCGCCCGAGCAGGATACGGATACGGTCTCCCGATGCGACAGGGAGCGCGCCGCCGGCGCATGTTCGGCCGCCGCCGGATCGTCGCGTCGATCGCGGTCCTCGCGCTGCTCGGCGTGGGCGTGTCGCAGGCGCTCGACCGTTCGCGGGGCACGGTCCGCACGGGCTCGCCGGCCGCCCGCGGCGCCGAGATCCTGCGCTACGCCGTGCGCTCGCGGTTCGTGCACCGCACGCTTCCGCAGGTCGCGGCGATCCCGCGCGGCGCGGGCGCGGGCGAGCGGCGCCCGCTGCTCGTCTTCCTGCACGGCCGCGGCTCCGACGGGCAGGAGTCAAACGCCAACGGCGCGTTCTTCCACGCGCTCGACCGGCTCGGCGCGCGCGCCCCCGCCGTCGTCTTCCCGAGCGGCGGCGAGTCTTCGTACTTCCACCGGCGCGCCGGCGGCGACTGGGGCCGCTACGTCCTCGACGAGGTCATCCCGCAGGCGCTTCGGCGGCTGCACGCCGATCCGCGGCGCGTCGCGATCGGTGGCATCTCGATGGGTGGCTTCGGCGCGTACTCCATCGCCCGGCTGCGCCCGCAGCGCTTCTGCGCCGTCGGCGGCCATTCCGCCGCGCTGTGGCTCCGTGCCGGCGAATCGGCGCCGGGCGCCTTCGACGACGCCGCGGACTTCCGCCGCAACGATGTCGTCGCGATCGCCCGCACGCGCGGGCGCCGTGCGTGGGGCACGGCGCGCCTGTGGCTCGACGGCGGCACCGAGGATCCGTTCCGCGCCGGCGGCGAGGCTCTCGCCGCCGCGCTGCGCATCAGGATGCGCCACTGGCCCGGCGGCCACGACGGCTCCTACTGGCGCGCGCACTACGGCAGCTACCTTGGCTTCTACGCGGACGCGCTGTCGGCCTGCTGACCGGCTCAGCCCTCCGCCACGGCGGCCATGAGCTCGGGCGCCACCTGCTTCTTGCGACTCATCACGCCCGGCAGCTCGATCGCTCCGTCGACGGGCTGCTTGCCGAACGCGCGCTCGGCGATCGCGCCGTCGCCGGTGACGAGCAGGACCGTGTCGCGGGCGAGGATGTCGGTCAGCATGAGCGCGAACAGCAGGTGCCCGGAGCGCTCGCGGTGCGCCTCGGCGGCCTCCAGCAGCTCGCCGGCGCGCTCCTGGACGGCGCCGCCGACGGTCTCGATCTGCGCGACGCTCAGCGCCCGGCCACCGTCGACCTCGTACTCCTTGAGGTCGCGCGTGACGAGCTCGGTGGCCGACACGCGGGCGACGTCGGAGCTGCGTTCGAACATCTCGCGGCCGAAGGCGACCGCGTCGACGCCGATCAGGTCCTCGAGGTAGTCCGCCGCGATGCCGTCGCGCTTCGTCGTCGTCGGCGACGTGAGCAGGACGGTGTCGGAGGCGATCGCGCCGAGCAGCATCGTGGCGGTGGACTCCTGCGGCTCGACGCCGGCCTGGCGGAAGCGCTCGGTCACGAGCGTCGCGGTCGAGCCGACCGGGTCGAAGATCGCCATCACGGGCAGCTTCGTCTCGATCGAGCCGATGTGGTGGTGGTCGAGGATCTCGACGATCTCCGCCTCCTCGATGCCCGGCACGCTCTGGCCGCGCTCGGCGTGGTCGACGAGCAGGACGCGC
>DASWQM010000046.1:0-9695 GCA_036403675.1 Solirubrobacteraceae bacterium
CAACCAGATCGCGCGCACCGACGACCCGGTCGTAGTTGAGCCGCAGCAGCGCGATCACGTCGTGGACGTCCTCGGAGTCGTCGATCCGCCGCGCGGCCCACCCCTTCTTGCCGGGGAAGACCGGGTGATAGTCGATCCGCCCGCTGTCGTAGAGCTCCTGCCAGACGCCCTTCGGGAAGCCGAAGTGCGCGACGCGGTCCGCGTGCAGATGACCGATCTCACGCCGGCCGACCTTGAAGGCGAACTCGCCGCGGCGGCCGGCGCCGGCGCTGACGCCGGGCCATCCGCTGACCTCGGTCGTGATCGTTGCTGACGCGCTCATCGCTCGTACCTCCTCAGGCTCGCGAACCGTGCGTGCGCGTCACATCATGCCCCGGCCGGGTCGGGCTGTGTAGGGGTCATTGGTCCTAGGACCTGGCGGGCCTCCTCGCAAGCCCACTATGCGCTGAGGATCCGCAGCGCGAGCTGCCCGGCGTTCTTGGCGTTGTCGAGCCCGACGCCCGCCACCGGCACGCCCGGCGGCATCTGCACGACGGACAGGATCGCGTCGATCCCGCCCATCGCCGACAGGCGGCTGGACAGCGGCACGCCGATGACCGGCAGATCGGTGTGGGCCGCCGCGACGCCGGGCAGCGCGGCGGAGAGGCCGGCACCGGCGACGATGACGCGCAAGCCGCGCAGGCGCGCGTTGGAGCAGTACTCGGCGACGAGTTCGGGCTCGCGGTGGGCGGACATGACGCGCACCTCGTGGTGGACGCCGGCGTCGCGCAGGACGCTCGCGGCGCCATCCATGACGTCCATGTCGCTCTTGGACCCCATGATGATCCCGACCAGCGGGGCGGCTGCGTCGATCTCGTCCAACTGAACGGCCACCTCTGCCTCGGTGGCCGGCTCGGTCTGCTCGGTCATCCGCCCACCCTCTCCACGGCGCGCAGGGCGATGTCGGCGCGTAGCTGCCGCCCTGCGAAGTCGATGTGCTCGGCGGCAGCATATGCGGCGTCGCGGGCGGCTCGCGGTGTCGCGCCGAGGCCGGTGACGTTCAGGACGCGGCCGCCCGCCGTGACGATCGCGCCGTCGTCGCGGCGCGCGGTGCCCGCGTGCGTCACCTCGACCGCCTCGTCGACGTCGTCCAGGCCGGAGATGACGTCGCCCTTGGACGCCGAGGCGGGGTAGCCGCCGCTCGCGAGGACGACCGTCACCGCCCAGTCGTCGCTGAAGTCGAGCTCGTGCCCCGCCAGGCCGCCGGGCGTCACCGCCGCGACGAGCAGCTCCAGCGCATCCGAGCGCAGGCGCGGCAGCACCGCCTGCGCCTCGGGATCGCCGAAGCGGACGTTGTACTCGAGCACCTTCGGCCCCTCGGCGGTGAGCATGATGCCGGCGTACAGCACGCCGTGAAACGGCGTCCCGCGCTCGCGCAGGAGGTCGACGACCGGCTGGTGGACGGCGGCCGCGATCTCGTCGGCGCGCTGCTGATCGACGCCCGCGACCGGCGAGTAGGAGCCCATCCCGCCCGTGTTGGGGCCCTCGTCGCCGTCGAAGATGCGCTTGTAGTCCTGCGCCGGCGCCATCGGCAGCGCCCGCTCGCCGTCGCAGAGCGCCAGGAGCGAGAGCTCCTCGCCCTCGAGGTGCTCCTCGACGACGACCTGGCCGGCGCCGAAGCGGCGGGCGACGAGGAAGTCCTCGAGCGCCGCGCGCGCCTCGCCCTCGTCCTGCGCGATGACGACGCCCTTGCCGGCGGCGAGGCCGTCGAACTTCAGGACGACCGGATAGCGCTCGATCGCCGCCATGCCGGCCGCGACGTCGTCGACGGCCTGCCAGCGGGCGGTCGGGACGCCGGCCGCCGCCATGACCTCCTTCGCGAACGTCTTGGAGCCCTCCAGGCGCGCGGCCGCGGCGCTCGGCCCGAACGCCGGGATGCCGCGCGCGGCGAGCTCGTCGACGAGCCCGGCGACGAGCGGCGCCTCCGGCCCGACCACGACGAGGTTGCAGTCCCCGGCGGCCTCCACGAGGCCGGCGATGTCGTCGACGCCGACGTCGACGAGCGTCGCGTCCTCGGCGATCCCCGGGTTGCCGGGCGCGGCCAGGACCTCGGGCACCCCCGCCGACCGCCTCAGGGCGCGCACGAGCGCGTGCTCGCGCCCGCCCGCGCCGACGACGAGGATGCGCGGCGGCAGTCGGAGCCCGCCCGGGACCATCAGATGGAGCCGGCCACCTAGATCGCGGCGATGAAGTCGTCGATCGGGATCGCCGGCAGCGTCTCGTAGCGCGCCGTGCCGCGCGAGCCGAGCTCGAGCGAGACGCGAGCCATCGTCGCCTCGTCGGGCGCTTCGACGATGCTCACGAAGTCGAAGCGCCCGAGCGTGCCCCACTGCGCCTTGACGGTCGCCCCGAGCTGCTCGACCTCGTGGTTGACCTCCTTGATGCGCTGCGGGTTGTTCTTGACCGTCTGCACCCCTTCGGCCGTCAGGGTCGAAAGCATGAGGTACGTCGGCACGGCGCCTCCCCTCGATCGGAGCATGACTTGCTCCCGCGTTGTATCCGATACCCGCGCGGCGCCGTTGGGTGATCCGCTACCGTCGGCCCCATGATGCACCGGCTGGCCCTGGCACTTGCGTGCGCGACGGCGCTCGTGGCGGCGCCGGCGGCGCCGGCCGCCACCCTCGCGACGGACTCGCCCTGCTACCAGGAGACCCAGGAGGTCGTCCTCAACGGCAGCGGCTACACGCCGCTGAGCACCGTCACCGTGTCGCAGGACGGCAAGCCGCTCGGCAGCGCGCAGGCCGACGCCAACGGCGCGTTCCAGCGCAAGTTCGCCACGGCCGAGCTGCCGGCCAGCCGCGCCGAGAACGTCTACACGCTCACGGCGACCGACGCGCTGAACTCCGGCACGACGAGCTACCGCGCGACGAAGGTCTTCGCCGACTTCTCGCCGGGCTCCGGCGACCCGACGCGCCTGCGCGTGCGCTTCAACGTCTTCGGCTTCGGCCTCGCGCACCCGCACTCGACGGTGTACCTGCACTACGTCCGCCGCTCGACCGGCAAGGTGCGCCGCACGATCAACCTCGGCAGCGTGAGCGGCACGTGCGGCGTGATCCGGCAGACCAAGCTGCTCAGGCTCTTCCCGTTCACGCCCGAGCGCGGCACGTGGATCCTGCAGTTCGACACCGTCAAGCGCTACGAGCGCGCGACGAGCAAACGCACGACCCCGTGGGTCCGCAAGCCGGTCGAGGTCGTCACACGGCGCCGTTGACGCCGCCTGCTCCGTCCTAGACTCAAGCCGTGAGGCACGGCAGCGGGACCCTGGTGGGGCGCGAGCGGGAGCTTGCCGAGCTGCGCCGTGGTCTGGACGCGGCGCTGCTGGGCCGCGGCAGCCTGTTCATGGTCGCGGGCGAGCCGGGGGTCGGGAAGACGGCGCTTGCGGACACGATCGGCGCTGAGGCGGTCGCTCGCGGCGCGCTCGTGCTGTGGGGTCGTGCGTGGGACGGCGGCGGCGCGCCGGCCTACTGGCCCTGGCTGCGGATCATCCGCCTGCTCGCCGCCGAGCGCGACATCGCGCCCGCCCTGGACGCCCTTGGGCCCGAAGGGGCCGGCCGGCTGACGCGGCTGATCCCGGGGCTCGTGGGCTCCCCGCGGCAGGCCGTCATCGCCGAGGCGCCACCCGCCGGCGCCGCGTCCGACGCCGCGGCCGCCACCCCGGGTGGCTCCGACGCCGCCCGCTTCGCGCTCTTCGACGCCATCACGTCGCTGCTGCGCGCGGCCGCGCAGCAGGGGCCGCTGGTGCTGATCCTCGACGACCTGCACGGCGCCGACCACCCGTCGCTGCTCGTGCTCGGCTTCCTCGCCGTCCACCTGCGCGACGCCCGCATCCTCGTCATCGGGACCTACCGCGAGGCCGAGGCGCGGCTGGATCCGCAGCTCGCCGGCACGCTGAGCGACGTCATCCGCCACGGTCAGCGCCTGCCGCTGCGCGGGCTGCGCGAGCGCGACGTGGGCGAGGTCGTCGAGCGCGTCGCCGGGCGGCGCCCGCCCGAGCGCGTCGTGCGCGCCATCCACCATGCGACCGAGGGCAACCCGTTCTTCATCGACGAGGTCGTGCGCCTGCTCAGCGCGGAGGGGCGGCTCGACGACGCCGCGCAGGTCGCGACCGTGCGGATCCCCGACGGCGTGCGCGAGACGATCCGCCACCGCCTGGAGCCGCTGCCCGACCGCACGCGCATGCTGCTGTTGACGGCCGCGGTCATCGGGCCGCAGTTTCGCCTCGACACGCTGCAGCGCGTCTGCGAGCTCGACCCCGCGGAGCTGGACCTCGCCCTCGGCGAGGCGGTCGGCGCCGGAGTCGTCGTCGAGCGTCCGGGGTCGCTGGGGGCGTACGCGTTCTCGCACGGGCTCATCCGCGAGACGCTCTACGAGGATCTCGGTCCTCGGAGGCGTGGGCTGCTGCATCAGGCCGTCGGGCTCGCCCTGGAGGATCTCCATGCGGCCGACCGCGAGCCGCACGTCAGCGAGCTGGCGCACCACTTCTTCCTCGCCGCCACGGCGGGCGAGCTGACGAAGGCGATCGACTACTCGGTGCGCGCGGGCGAGCGCGCCATGGGGCTCGTCGCCTACGAGGAGGCCGCCGGCCACTTCGAGCGCGCGCTGCAGGCCTACGCGCTGCAGGAGCGCGCCGACCTCCCGCGCCGCTGCGACCTGCTGCTCGCGCTCGGCACCGCGCAGAGCCGCGCCGGCGTCGCACGCGAGGCGCGCGAGACGTTCCTGCGCGCGGCGGCCGTCGCGCGCAAGCTCGACTCGCCCGAGCGGCTGGCGCGGGCGGCGCTCGGCTACGGGGCGGGGATGGGCGGATTCGAGTTCGGGCGCGTGGACGACGGGCTCGTGGGCCTGCTGCAGGAGGCCCGCGAGGCGCTCGGCGAGCAGGACGGGCCGCTGCACGCGCGGGTGCTCGGCCGTCTCGCCACGGAGCTGTACTTCTCCGACCGCACCGGCGAGCGCGCCGAGCTCGCCGAGCAGGCGGTCGCCATGGCGCGCCGGATCGGCGATCGCAGCACGCTGGCGTCGACGCTCATCGCGCGCTTCATCACGCTGTGGGAGCCGGAGAACGCGGTCGCGCGGCTGCGGATAGCGACCGACGTCGTCGCGATCGGCGAGGACGTGCGCGACCGCAAGCTCATCCTGCGCGGGCACGTCTGGCGCGTCGTCAGCCTCATGGAGCTCGGCGACTGGGTGGGCGCGGACATCGAGCTTGCGGTCCACGCGCGCCTGGCCGAGGAGCTGCGCGACCCGCTGCACCGCTGGTACGTGCCGCTCTTCCAGGCCCAGCGCGCGCTGCTGGAGGGGCGCCTGCGCGACGCCGAGCAGCTCGCCGGCGAGGCGTTTGCGATCGGACGCCGCACACAGCCGCAGAACGCCGCCCAGCTGTACGCCGTGCAGCTCTTTGCGCTGCGCGCCGAGCAGGGGCGCCTGGCCGAGGTCGAGCAGAGCCTCGCCGAGTTCGGCCGCCGCTACCCCGCCGCTCCGGTCCGGCGTGCGGCGGCGGCGTTCGCGCACGCCATGGTGGGTCGCACCGAGGACGCGCGGCGCGCGTTCGAGGCTCTCTGCGCCGGAGGGATGGCGGAGATCCCGCGTGACGCCGACTGGCTGGCGACCGTGGCGCTGCTCGTCCGCGCCGGCGCGCGGCTGGGCGACGCGCGGCGGACCGGGTACCTCGGCCACCTGCTCGAGCCCTACGCCGGCCGCGCCGTCATCGCCGGGCGCGCCGCGATCTGCATCGGCCCGGTCGACCGCTACGCCGGCATCGCCGCCGCGGCCGCGGGGCGGCTCGACGCGGCGGCCGATCACCTCGAGCGGGCGCTGTCGCTGGCGCGCAGCTGGGGCGCCGAGCCGACGATCGCCGCGGTCCGGCTCGAGCTTGCCGACGTGCTCGAGCGCAGCGGCGACGAGAGCTCGATCGCGAGCGCGCGTGCGCTGCGCAGCGAGGGACTGGCCGCGGCGCAGCGCCTCCAGCTCGCGGGACTGCAGGAGCGCTGGGCGCGGGCCGCGGAGCGGGAGGCGCAGGAGGAGGCGCAACCGGCACCGGTGTCGTCGGTGGCCGCGCCGCTCGGCGGCCCGTGGGCCTTCTACCGCCGCGGCGACATCTGGACGATCGGCGCGCCCGGCCGCGAGGTCCAGCTGCGCGACGCCAAGGGCCTGGCCCACATCGCCCGCCTGCTCGCGGCGCCCCACCTCGAGCTCCACGCGCTCGACCTCGTCGCCGGCCCGCAGGCGCGCGGCACCGCGCCGGCCGTCGTGCTCGCGGCCGGCGTCGAGGTCCGCGCGCGCGGCGAGGGCGACTCCGGGCCGGTGCTCGACAGCCAGGCCAAGGCCGCCTACCGGCTGCGCGTCGAGGAGCTGCAGGGCGAGATCGACGAGGCCGAGGCCTTCCACGACGACGAGCGGGCGTCGCGGGCACGCGACGAGCTCGTCTTCGTGGCGCGCGAGCTCGCCGGCGCCGTCGGCCTGCGCGGCCGCGATCGCAAGACAGGCTCGGACGCCGAGCGCGCGCGCGTCAACGTCACGCGCGCGATCCGCACGGCGCTGCGGCGCATCTCCGAGCACGACCCGCTGCTCGGCCGCCGCCTCGGCAGCGAGATCAAGACCGGCACGTTCTGCGTCTACGAGCCGGCCCCCGGCGACGAGCCGGTCTGGGACCTGAGCGGTCCGTCGTGACGGGACGTCTGCGCCGCCCGGGCCGCCGGCGCGAACGGCCGGCCGTCGTGCCCGACGCCGTCGCGCCCTCGCGCTCCACGCGCTTTCGCGACGATCCGCATCCGCGGTTCTGGTGGCACAAGCTGGCCGCCAGCGCGTACGTGCCGCCGCTGTACGCGGGGCTCAGCGAGCGCGAGTGGGCGGTCATGGACGGGTGGTTCGCGGAGACCGGACAGCGCGGGCGCATCGCCGAGATCAACGTGCCAGCGATGAGCTTCGCGTCGTCGCTGGTCGGTGGCAACGGGATCCGGCGCGTCGTGCAGCTCGGCCACTACTACGGCTACTCGGCGCTCCTGCTCGGGTTCATGGCGCGAGCGGTGGGCGCCCGTCCGGGGCTCGTCACGATCGACATCGACCCGGCCGCGACGAGCTTCACCCGGAAGTGGATCCGGGCGGCCGGGCTGTCGGACCACGTCATCGTGCGCGAGGGCGGCTCGGAGGATCCGCGCTGCGCAGCGGAGGCCGAGGAGGCGCTCGGGGGCCCGCCCGAGCTCCTGCTGGTCGACTCCTCGCACGCCTACGCCCATACGCTCGCGGAGCTCGACCTGTGGGCGCCGCGGCTGCCGGTCGGCGGCATCGTCCTGCTCCACGACGCGAGCGCCTTCGCGACGACGTTCGATCCCACCGGGGCGGGCGGTGTGCGGCGGGCGCTGGCCGAGTGGCTGCCGCGCCACCCGGAGGTGTCGGCGATGACGCTCAACGGCCACGTCGCACCGGGCGCCGACGGGGACGCGCTCGTGTACAAGGACGCCTGCGGGCTCGCGATCCTGCAGCGGATCGCCTGAGGGGGGCGCGCCGCCGGGCGCGACCTCTGGCGGCAGGGATCGTTGCAGCGGCATGAGACCTCGTCCCATGCTTCTGGCGATCGGCGCCACCGCCGCCCTCGCCTCCCCGTCCCCGGCCCTTGCCGCCTGGACGACCCCCGTCACCGTCGATACGAGCTCGCAGGCCAACCAGGTCGTCGCGGGCGCGTTCGGCGGCAGCGTGCTGACCGGCTGGCTGCAGCCGACCGTGTCGCTCGCCGTGCGCAGCGGCAGCACCTTCGGTGCGTCGCGTCCGATCACGGTCGCCGACCCCTACGAAAAGGTCTGGGACGGCGGCCTCGCCGGTAACGGCGACGCGATCGTCCTCACCCTGCGCAGGCACAAGCCGACGCAGCGGGTGCGGGCGACCTTCGTCGCCGCGGGCGGCACGCGCAGCGGGCCGGTGACGATCTCCGATCGCTCGCACTCGGCATCGCAGCCGCAGCTCGACGTCGCCGCCGACGGCACCGCCGTCGCCGCCTGGCAGTGGCACGATCGGGCGGGCTGGCGCGTGCAGGCCGCGATCCGCCGGCCCGGCGAGCCGCGCTTCGACAAGCTCCAGACCCTCTCCCCGCCCGCTCCGGCGCTCGCCGGGGGCCAGCAGCGGCCGTGGATCCATGCCGCGGCCGGGACCGGCGGCCGCGCCGTCCTGACGTGGCAGATCGGCGGCGACTTCCGGCTGCCGGAGTCCTCGCTGCATGTGCAGACCGCCGCGGCCGACGGCGTCTTCGGCCGAGACCAGGAGCTGCCCGACGCGGGCGGCCTCGCCGACGCCGGTCTCGCCGTCGGGCCCTCGGGTGAGGTGCAGGTCGCGTATGTCGACATGCACTTCTCGGGACACGAGTCGGCGGCGCGGCTGCACGTCTCGCAGGGCGTCGCCGGCGGCTCGCTGTCCGGTCCCGTCGTCCTGTCGACCGGTGGCAAGGGGACGAGCTCGGGATCGCAGGTCGCGTCGGCGTTCTCGGAGGACGGCACCGCGACCGTCGCGTGGGCCAAGCCCGGCGACCGCTACGAGGAGGGTGGGGCGCTGGAGGTCTTCACGCGCTCGACGGGCGGCACCTTCGGCGACGCCCAGCAGCTCGCGGCCGACGCCCAGGGCATCGTCCTTGCCGGCGGCCCCGCCGCTTCGGCCGTCGTGTCGTGGATGCGCGCGACGCGCGCCGCCGGAAAGCTCAGCTGGACCGTCCACGCCGCGACCCGCGCGAGCGCCGGCGGCCCGTTCGGCAGCGACGAGACGATCTCCGCCGCCGGTCCCAACGCGCTCTGGCCGTCGGTCGCGATGACGCCCGCGGGCGAGGCGGTCGCCGCCTGGATCACGAACACCGACGGCAGCGGCAGCGGGCCGGTCGCCGCTGCGCTGCACCCCGCCGGTTGAGTGCCGCGGGGCAGGCGCGATCGACAAGCCGCCGAGAAGATGTCAGCGGCGCCGGTACAGCCGCGTCGTCAGCGGCGCGAACACCGCGGTGAGCAGCGCGGCCGTCGCGAGCACGACGAGGATGTCCGTGCCGTCCGCGGTGCCCGCCATGAGTCCCCGCGAGGCCGTCGCGAGGGTCGAGATCGGGTTGACGGCGACGAACGCCTCGAGCGCCCCCGGCAGCGTCTTCGGCTCGACGAACACGTTGCTGAGGAAGGTCAGCGGGAAGATCGCCGTGAAGCCGGCGTTCAACACCGCGCTGGGCGAGCGCAGCACGAGCCCGACGGTCGTGAAGACCCACGACAGCCCGAAGGCGAAGACGATCACGAGCGCCAGTGCGGCGACGACGCCGCCGACGCCGGCGGCGGGCCGGAAGCCGAGTGCGACGCCGAGCACGATGATCACCGTGCCGGCGAGGAGGTAGCGCACGCTGTCGCCGAGCAGCGCGCCGACGAGCGGTGCCGGCCGCCAGATCGGCAGCGAGCGGAAGCGGTCGACGACGCCCTTCGTGAGGTCGGTGTTCAGCGCGACGCCGGAGTAGACCGTCGTGAACAGCACCGACATCACGAGCACGCCGGGCAGGATGTAGTCGAGGTACGCGCCCGTCGATCCGGCGATCGCGCCGCCGAAGAGATAGGTGAACATGACGACGAACATCACGGGCGAGATCGTCACGTCGAGGAGCTGCTCGGGCACGTGCTTGACCTTGAGCATGCCGCGCCAGCCGAAGGTCAGCA
>DASWQM010000047.1:0-12068 GCA_036403675.1 Solirubrobacteraceae bacterium
GCTGCCAGCGAACGAGTGCAAACACACCGAAATATAGTTGTTCGCACGCTGGCGAAGAGCGCGAATCCGGAGCGCCGCGTGGGGTAGCCCGGCGCCATGGCCGCGCGCTCGCTGTGGAACGGGACGATCGTCTTCGGCGCCGTGACCGTGCCGATCAAGCTGCACGCCGCGGTGGAGTCCAGGACCGTGCACTTCCACGAGGTCCACCTGGCCGACGGCACCACTACTTCCTCGGTGCCGGCGAGGAGGCCGGGGACGCCGCCGGCGCCCTGCGCCGCACGCGGTGAGGGGGCGCTCACAGCGGGAGATTGAAGCCGCGTGAGAAGTTGAGCACGGCCGCGGTGGTCAGATACATGAGCCACAGGCCTGTGGCGATGTGGGCCAGGCCGAGCAGCCGCTCCCAGCCTGCGCGGCCGAGGCTGGCGAAGAAATCACAGAAGTAGACCACCGCGAGCCCGCAGAACAGCGCGCCGACGGGGTTGTCGCCGGCGCCGAAGAACACCACGGCCCCAAGGACGGAGAGCACGAAGAAGGGGATCGACATGAAGGCGTTGGGGCGCGGATCGCCGGCGAACGCACGGCCCATCCCGAGCGCCCACCAATGCACGCCGTACGCCGTGAACGCGACCGCCGCCATGTACAGCGGCTTCGCAGTGAAGGAGTCGAACCACGTCAGGCCGACGAAGAGGAGCACCCCTGTGACGAACTGCAGGAAGCCCGGCATCCAGATGCCCCAGATCCCGGTCTGGATGTCGACGCTCCTATCGCGGTGCGGGTAACCGGCCAGTTCCTGAGGACCGTAGATCAGGTAACCCGTACCCAGTCCGAAGAAACCGAGCGCAAGGGGAACGAAGGCGGACGGCTCGAAGTTGACGACCGTGGCGGCAACCGACATGGGGGAGCTCCTTTGGGCTTCGGAGGCCCGAATGCTCCCGGTTGGCAGAGGCGCCGTCGTCGGCCTGGCGGCGACTTCCGTGCGTACATCCCGTGGCGTAGACCCAGAGCAGCCCGCATCGATCGACGCGTCGATCGTGCGGCGCCGCATCACCAGCTGCCGCAGACCAGCCGAAGGTGCGGCCGGGTCAGCCGCTCAGGATCTCTGATCGAGGCGCTGCTCGGTCGTCAGCACGGCGGCGAACAGATCGCCGCGATCGGCGATGCGCTGCAGGACGTCGCCCAGCTCGAAGACGAGGCCCGCAGGCTGCCGCGCGGCGACGGCGTCCTGCACCTCGTCCCACGCGACCGGCGTCGACACGGTCGGTCGCTCCTTCGCGCGCACCGAGTACGCGCAGACCATCGACTTGTGCTCGGTGTTCTGGCTCCAGTCGATGAGGACCTTGCCGGGCCGCAGCGCCCTCGCCATCCGCGAGACCACGCGGTCGGGGCGGCGGGCCTCCATCGCCTCCGCGATCGCCCGCGCGGCGGGCTTGGTCTGCGCGTACGTGACGTCGGTGTTCAGCGGGACGTACACCTGCAGCCCCTTCGAGCCCGACGTCTTGACCAGCGCGCACAGGCCGATCCCGCCGAGCAGGTCGCGCAGCCACAGCGCGACCTCTGCGCAGCGCACGACGTCGACGCCCTCGCCCGGATCGAGGTCGAAGGTCAGCGCCGTCGGCCGGTGCAGGTCGTCGCGGGTGTGCAGCGACGTGTGCAGCTCGATCGAGCCGATGTTCACGGCCCAGAGCAGCCCCGCCAGGTCCTCGATGACGCAGTAGTCGATGTTCGCGCGCTTGCCGCGGCTGTAGACCGGCGTCGTCGAGACCCACGGCGGCCGGTGCTCGGGGCACTGCTTCTGCCAGAACCGCGGACCCTCGACGCCTTCGGGATAGCGGTGCATGTGCAGCAGCCGGTCGCGCAGGTGGGGGAGCATGACGTCGCCGACGCGCACGTAGTAGTCCAGCAGCTCGGCCTTCGTCGTCCCCGTACGCGGAAAGACGACCCGGTCGAGGTTGCGGATCTGCAGGCGCCGGCCGGCGACGTCGAGCGTGGTGTGCTCGGTCACGATTCCCTTGTGCTCACGACCGGTGCGTTTCTCACCTCGGCTTGGCCTGCGCGCGATGATTCGAGGTCGCCGTGTCCCCGCAGAGGTTCACCGCAACGCTGGAGGCATCCGACCGCGGCGGCGGGCGCTGGCTCGTCGTGCCGTTCGACGCGCGCGAGGTGTTCGGGCAGGCGCGGCCGCCGGTGCGGGGGACGGTGAGCGGGACGCCGGTCCGGGGCCGGCTGTCGGTCTACGGCGGGACGACGTACCTCGGGCTGCGGCGCGAGATCCGCGAGGCGGCGGGCATCGACGTCGGTGACGAGGTCGACGTCGTCCTGGAGCTCGACGACGCGCCGCGCGAGGTCGAGGTGCCGGCCGAGCTCGAGGCCACGCTGGCCGCCGACGCCCGGCTGCGCGAGGCGTTCGACGGTCTCCCGTTCACGCACCGCCGCGAGTACGCGGAGTGGGTGGGGGAGGCCAAGCGCCGGCAGACGCGCGACGCGCGGGCGACGAAGGCGGCGCAGATGCTGCGCGACGGCATCAAGCATCCGTAGGTCTCAGGGACGCCGGGGCCGATTCCCAGCCTCTTCCTAGGCGGGGATCGGATCCTCGGCGCATGTCATCGATCCCCGTCGCCGCCGCCCTTCGTCGCGTCGCCGCCCCGCGCGTGCGCGCCACGATCGCGGCCGCTCGCCACCCCGAGCTGTTCGCGCTTCTGGCGCTCGCGGCGGTCCTCTACCTCTGGGCGCTCGATCGCAACGGCATGGCGAACGGGTACTACGCCGGCGCCGTGCGCTCGATGAGCACGAGCTGGCACGCCTTCCTGTACGGATCGTTCGACGCGGGGGGCGTCATGACGGTCGACAAGCCGCCGCTGGCGCTCTGGGTGCAGGCGCTGTCGGTGCGGGCGTTCGGCTTCAGCTCGTGGAGCATGCTCGTGCCGCAGGCGCTGATGGGCGTCGCGACCGTCGGTCTCGTCTACGACCTCACGCGCCGGCGCTTCGGCCGCGTCGCCGGGTCGGTCGCCGGGCTCGTGCTCGTGCTCACCCCGATCAGCGTCGCGATCTCGCGCCACAACAACCCCGACGCGCTCCTCGTCCTCTGCCTGGCCGGCGCGCTGTGGTGCCTCGTGCGCGGACTCGAGGACGGCCGCACGCGCTGGCTCGTGCTCAGCGGCGTCTGCATCGGCCTCGGCTTCGAGGCGAAGATGGCCGCCGCGCTGCTCGTCGTACCCGCGCTCGCGGCGGCGTGGCTGTGGGTCGCGCCGCGTGGACGCCGGGTCGCGCTGGCACAGCTTGCGGCAGGCGGCGGCGCGATGGTCGCCGTCGGCGGCGCCTGGCCGCTGCTCGTGGCGCTCACGCCGGCCGCCGACCGGCCCTGGATCTCCGGCACCGCCGACAACAGCATCTGGTCGCTCATCACCGGCTACAACGGCCTCGGGCGCCTCAGCGGGCAGGCGGGCGGGCCGCAGGCGTTCGGCGGCGGCGCGAACGGCCTCTTCGGCGGCGCATCCGGTCCGCTGCGGCTCGTCGAGGCGAGCCTCGGTGGGCAGGGCGGCTGGCTCGTCGGCTTCGCGCTCGTGGCGGTCGCCGCCGGGCTCGTGGCGTCGCGGCTGCGGCGCGGCGATCCCGCGACCGGCTGGCTCATCGCCGCCGGCGGCGCGTTCGTCACGATCGCCGTCACCTTCAGCTTCGCGAGCGGGATCTTCCACCCCTACTACGTCTCCGAGCTGGCGCCGTTCACCGCCGCGCTCGTCGGCGCCGGCTGCGCGCAGGCCCTTGCCCGGGGTCGCAGCGGCCGCATCGTCGGGCCGCTCGCGCTGCTCGCCGGCCTTGCGACGGTCCTGGAGGTCGCGCACAACGTCGCCGGGGTACCGGGCTGGACAGTCCCGGTCGCGCTGGTGCTGGCGGTTCCCGCCGCGGTCGTGCTCGCGCTCCCGAACATGCGCGTGACGGTGCGGCATGCCGCGCTGGCGGCGGGCCTCGCAGCGCTGCTCGCAGCGCCTGCCGCCTGGGCCGTCCAGACGCTCAACCACCCGACGAACGGCACGTTCCCGGCCGGCGGACCGCTCGAGCGGGCAGGCTCCGGCGGACCTGGAGGGCCCGGCGGCGGCGGGCGCGGCCCGGCGGGCTTCCGGACGCCCGGCGCAGGTGGCTTCGGCGGCCGGCCTCCCGGCGGCGTGCAGGGCGCCCAGGCTCGACGCTTCATGGGGGGCGGGCCCGCCGGCGGTCCCGGCGCCGGCGGTCCCGGCGGCGGCGGTCTCGGCGGCGCCGACGACGCGGCTGTGGCGAAGGCGGTCGCCTACGCTCGCGCCCACGGCGGCGGCGCGGTCGCCACCTCGAGCCAGACAGGCGCCGAGGCGCAGGTCATCGCCGGCGCCGATGTCGCCGGGATCGGGGGCTTCTCCGGGCACGAGAGCGCGGTCACCCCCGCGTGGCTCGCCGACGCCGTCGACGCCGGACGCATCCGCTGGGTGCTCACCACCAGCGGGGGCTTCCACGCACCGGGCGACACCCGCGCCGGCAGCAGCTCCGTCATGACCGTCGTCACGAAGACCTGCGCCAAGACGAGCGTCAGCGGGCTGTACGACTGCGCAGGGAAGGCCGGCGCCCTGCGCGCCGCGGCGGGAACCGGCTGACGATGGCGCTTGCACTCGCCCATCGCGCCCCGGCGCCGGCTGCGGCGGAGGTGGAGATCGTCATGCCGGTCCACGACGAGCAGCGCGCGCTGCGCGGCTCGATCGAGCGGCTGCACCGGTACCTCGCGACGAGCTTCCCGTTCAGCTGGCGGATCGTCATCGTCGACAACGCGAGCACCGACGCGACGCCCGCGATCGGCCGCCAGCTGAGCCGTGAGCTGGCCGGGGTGCGATTCGTGCGCCTCGAGGAGAAGGGGCGCGGGCGCGCGCTGCGTGCCGCCTGGCTGCGAAGCGACGCCGACGTCCTCTGCTACATGGACGTCGACCTGTCGACCGACCTGCGCGCCCTGCTGCCGCTCGTCGCGCCGTTGCTCTCGGGCCACAGCGACCTCGCGATCGGCACGCGCCTGGCGCGCGGCGCGCACGTCGTGCGCGGGCGCAAGCGCGAGCTCATCTCACGCAGCTACAACCGCCTCCTGCATGCGACGCTGCGGACGCGCTTCTCCGACGCCCAGTGCGGCTTCAAGGCCGGCCGCGCCGACGTGCTGCGCAGGCTGCTGCCCGACGTCCGCGACGAACGCTGGTTCTTCGACACCGAGTTGCTCGTCCAGGCGCAGCGCCGCGGCCTACGGATCCATGAAGTGCCTGTGGACTGGATCGACGACGAGGACTCGCGGGTGGACATCGTCGCTACGGCGTGGGAGGACCTGCGCGGCATCGCACGGCTCGCCGCGCAGACGCAGGTCGCGCGCTTCGTGGCGATCGGGATCGCATCGACGATCGCCTACGCCCTGCTCTACCTGCTCCTGCGCGGCCGGCTCGGGCCGGGCGGCGCGAACGCGCTGGCGCTCGCCGTGACCGCGGTCGCCAACACGCAGGCCAACCGGCGCCTGACGTTCGGCGTGCGCGGCCGGCCGGACCTGCTGCGTCACCACCTGCAGGGGGCGGTCGTCTTCGTCCTCACGCTCGCGCTCACGACCGCCGCGCTCGACCTCCAGCAGGCGGCCGCGCCACACGCGCCGCGGCTCGTCGAGCTCGCGGTGCTCATGGCGGCGAACGTCTGCGCGACCGTGACGCGCTTCGTGGCGCTGCGCAGCTGGGTCTTCGCGCGGCGCCGGCGCGGGCGCCCCGCTGCGCCGCGGCGCCGGGAGCTGCCGGCCGATCCCTAGCGGACCCCGCGCCGGGGGTCCGTGTCCTCGACGATCGCCCGCGTGTCCTCGTGCTTGCGGACGACGAGGTAGCCGTCGCCGTCGTCGACGACGTCCTCGACATCGGCCGCCTGATGGTCCCGCGCGATGAGGAAGAGCATGGAGTCCCGGCGGACCGCCTCGTAGGTCGGCAGCGTGACACGGACGGTCGTGTCGCACTCGGGATCGCCGCACTCGCACACGAAGCCGGCGAGGTCGTCGTCGGGGCGGCCGCTGTGCACGCTGGCCTGGAGGCTCTCGTTCAGCGCCCGGAAGGCACTCTCGTTGTGGGCGATCCGCGCCCCTCGTGGATCAGGCATCCGGACCACCCTAGCGTCGCCGCGCTGCCGTAAGCGGGTAGGAGGCGGCGCATGCGACGCCCCGGACCACGCACGCCCGACGTACCGGTCGCGGCCGCGCCGGTGCCGGCGGGCCCCGACGACGGCGGCCTGCGGCGGGCGATCACGCCCGGGCTGCTGCTGTTCTTCATCGTCGGCGACGTCCTCGGCGGCGGCATCTACGCCCTCGTCGGCAAGGTCGCCGCGGAGACCGGCGGCGCGATCTGGGCGGCGTTCGTGCTCGCGCTCGTCATGGCGGCGTTCACGGCGGGCTCCTACGCCGAGCTCGTCACGAAGTACCCGCGCGCCGGCGGGGCCGGGCTGTACGTCCACCGCGCCTTCGGCCGCCCGTTCGCCAGCTTCATCGTCGCGTTCGCGGTCGTCGTGTCCGGCATCACGTCCGCGAGCGCGCTGTCGCGCGGCTTCGGCGGCAACTACCTCGGCGCCTTCGTCGACGTGCCCGTCGTCGTCACGGCGCTCGCCCTCCTGGCGCTCATCGCCGCGATCAACCTCCGCGGCATCGAGGAGTCCGTGAAGCTCAACGTGGGCTTCACGCTCGTCGAGATCGGCGGCCTCGTGCTGATCGTCGTCGTCGCTGCCGTCGCCCTCGCGCAGGGGCACGCCGAGCCGGCGCGGGCCTTCGAGTTCAAGCACGGCAGCTCCGTGTTCCTCGCGACGCTCGGCGGCGCCGCGCTGGCGTTCTACGCGCTCATCGGCTTCGAGGACTCCGTCAACGTCGCCGAGGAGACCGTCGACCCGCCGCGGACGTATCCGAAGGCGCTCTTCGGCGGACTTGCGATCGCGGGCACGCTGTACCTGCTGGTGACGATCGGCGCGTCGATGGTCGTGCCGACAGGCGACCTCATCGGGTCCAGCGGCCCGCTGCTGGAGGTCATCCGCCAGGGGCCGCTCCACATCCCGGAGAAGCTCTTCGCCGCGATCGGGCTGCTGGCGCTGTCCAACGGCGCGCTCATCAACATGATCATGGCGTCGCGCCTGCTCTACGGCATGGCGCAGGAGGGCGTCGTGCCGCGCCCGTTCGCCCAGGTCCTGCCGGGCCGGCGGACGCCGTGGTTCGCGATCCTGTTCACGTCGTCGATCGCCGCCGTGCTCGTCGCCACGGGCGAACTCGGGTCGCTCGCCGACACGACGGTCGCGCTGCTCGTCATCGTCTTCGGGATCGTGAACGTCTGCGTGCTCGTCCTGCGCCGCGACCCGGTCGGGCACGCGCACTTCACGGTGCCGTCGTTCGTGCCGGTCGTCGGCGTCGGGATCTCTGCCGCGCTGCTGACGCAGATCGAGGCCGCGACCTACGCGCGCGCGGCGGTGCTCGTCTCGATCGGCGTCGCGCTGTGGATCGTCAACTGGCTCGTCGTGCGCCGGCAGGCGGCGGCTACGGTGCCGCCGTCCACTTCACCTCGCCCGACCGGCACGACGCGATGACCCTGCCCGACGTGCGGTCGATCGTGCGGTCGCTGAGCGCGAACGCCCCGCGCGCCCCCGCGGAGCCGAGTTGCGCGGTGAAGCGGTCGTCGACCTTCACGAGCGTGTTGGCGCGCTTGATCGCGTAGCGCTCGCGGTCCTTCACGCGGCCGTTGGAGTCGATTGCGACGTTCGTCCGGGGTGCGTCGATCCCGGCCGCGCGGGTGCGGTCGCTGCAGCGCACGGACTCGCCGAAGAGCGCGCGGCTGATGACGAGGCCGTCGCCGGACAGGCGCAGCACGATCGGGCGGTGCGGACCGGCGCCGCGCTGGGAGGTCGTGCCGTAGTAGCGCCTCGCCAGGTCGGTGCCGGGCGTGCCGATCGTGCCGGCCGGACGGCGGACGGCGAACTTCACGCTGCCCGTCCGGCAGCTCTGCGTGCGGCCGCCGGCCCGGCGCCGGATCGTGGCCGAGATCGTGCCGTCGGCGGAGCTGGGGCTCGTGAAGGTGCCGTCGAGCGTGTACGTCGTGGTCACCTTGACGTTGCGCTCGGGCTCCGTTCGCTCGGTGCCCTTGGCGCTGAAGCTCCCGTCGGCCGCGACCGTCGCGTCGGCCGCGATGTCCCCGCCCGCGCACGCGCCGCGCGCGGTGGCCTCGATCTCGAGCTTGCGCTCCGGCAGCGCGCGCAGGGCGACCACGGCGTTGCCGGGCCCGAAGTGCTCGTTCGGCGGCGACACGAGCGCTCCGCCACCGAAGTTGCCCGCGGGCGCGGGCGCCTGCGCGTCGGCCGCCGTGCACAGCGCGACGGCGGCGACGGCGCCGCTGAGGGCCACGCGAGCTCGCATGCGCGGGCAGCTTAGAGCGTGGCTTGGAGCCTTGGCGCACGCCGGTCGCGGCGCTACAGTCGTGTCCTCCGATCAGACGACAAGGAGCTTCCGACATGGCCGACGTCCGCACCGAGTACGCCGCGCGCACCGGCGCCCGCGCCGAGGCCGGCACGGCCACGCTGCTGGGCCAGGTGATGTTCCTCGTGGCGGTCGCGATCGGCTTCACCGTCGTGGGCTCCTACGTCGGGCGCGACTTGTCGCTGGGCACCGCTCGCATCTGCGCGTTCGCGGGCTTCGGCATGCTGCTCGTCTCGTCGTTCGCGGGCGAGCGCTTCCGCGTCGGGCCGTTCGCGATCGGCTGGCTCTACGCGACCGCGCTCATGATCGGCCTCGGGCTGGGCCCCGTGCTCGCCTACTTCGTCGCCAACCAGCCGTCGACGATCACGCAGGCGGCCGGCTCGACGGCGCTCATCGTGCTCGGCATGGGCTCGCTGGGCTTCTTCCTCAGCAAGGACCTCGCCCCCTGGATGCGGCCGCTGTCGCTCATCGTCTTCGGCGCCGTGATCGTGTCGTTCGTGCTGGTGCTGTTCTCCAGCGGCGGCAACCCGATCATCAGCATCGTCATCGGCGGCCTGTCGGCGCTGCTCATCACCGTCGACTTCAACTACCTGCGCAAGCACGGCACCGAGGCCGACGCGGTCTGGCTGGCGACCGGCATCTTCGTGTCGATCATCAACATCTTCCTCTCGCTGCTGAACCTCTTCAGCGACTAGCGGACCTCGAGCCATTACATCCGTTCCCAGCGCCCCCGCGCGCGCACGTAGCGCACGAGCACGCCCACCCAGTCGGCGATCCCCGCGTAGAGGTGACCCACAGGGCCAGTGAGGATCCAGGCCGCGACGACCGCGTGGGGTGGGCGTGAGCGGGCCATCGCGTGACGATATGGTGCGGTGATGGCCACCGCAGTCAGTACCACCGTCACCGAGCTTCCGCAGTCGCGCGTCAACGTGGACGTCGAGATCGCTGCCGAGGAGATCCAGCGCACGCTCGAGAACCAGGCGCGCAGGCTCGGCCAGGAGATGAAGGTCCCCGGCTTTCGCACCGGCAAGATCCCGCCGGCCGTCGTCATCCAGCGCCTGGGCCGTGATCCCATCCTCGACGAGGCCGTTCGCGAACGGCTGACCGATTGGTACCTCAAGGCGGTCAACGAGTCCGGCATCGCGCCGGTCGGCGATCCGGAGGTCGACCTCGGGGACCTGCCCGAGGAAGGCAAGGCGCTGAAGTTCTCCTTCGAGGTCGGCGTTCGCCCGACCGCGAAGCTCGGCACCTACCGCGGGGTCGAGGTCGGCCGCCGCGAGCCCACCGCCGACCCCGAGGTCGTCGACGCCCAGATCGAGGAGATGCGCGAGCGCTTCGCGCGCCTGGAGGTCGTCAAGCGGCCGGCCGAGAACGGCGACTTCGTGACGATCGACTTCGTCGGGACGATCGACGGGGAGCCGTTCTCCGGCGGCGAGGGCCGCGACCAGCTCATCGACCTCGGCGCCGGGCAGCTCATCGCAGGCTTCGAGGACGGCATCGTCGGCGCGAGCGCCGGCGAGACCCGGACCGTCGAGGCGACGTTCCCGGACGAGTACGGGGCCCAGCACGTCGCCGGCAAGACGGCGCAGTTCGAGATCACCGTCAAGGAGGTCAAGCACAAGGACCTGCCCGAGCTCGACGACGACTTCGCCTCCGACGCCGCCGGCTACGACACGCTGGAGGAGCTGCGCGAGAGCATCAGCGAGGAGCTGCTCGAGCACGACCGCAAGCAGGTCGACGTCGAGTTCCGCGCGGCCGCGCTCGACGCCGTCGTGGCCGAGGCCGAGGTCGACGTGCCCGACGCGCTCGTCACCGCGCGGGCGCGGGAGCTGCTGGACCGCATGCTGCACGCGCTCGGGCACCAGGGCATCACGAAGGACGCCTACCTGCAGATCTCCGGCAAGACCGACACAGAGCTCCTCGACGACTCGATGCCCGACGCCGAACAGGCGCTGCGCCGCGAGGCCGTCCTTGCGGCGATCATCGAGGCCGAGCAGCTCGAGCCGACCGAGCAGCAGCTGCTCGACGCGCTCGAGCCGGCCGCCGAGCGCGAGCAGATGTCCCGCCAGAAGCTTCTGGACCGCCTGCGTCACTCCGGGCGCGTCGGCCTTCTCGCACAGGAGATCGCCGCCGAGCAGGCGATCGATCTCGTCGTCAGCGAGGCCAAGCCGATCCCCGTCGAGGACGCCGAGGGCACGCAGCAGGCGACTGCTGCGGCGCCGAGGAAGAAGGCGCCGGCCACGCGCAAGGCCGCGGCGAAGAAGGCCGATCCCGCCGACGAGCTGTGGACGCCCGACAAGGAGAAGCCCGAGGCCGAGGCCGGCAAGCTCTGGACGCCCGGGTCCTAGCCTTCCGAACAGCCTGCCGGGCGGCATCATCCGGTTGGTAGGCTGCCCCGGGAGGAGTTCGAGACACGACGCCTAACTGAAGCGAGGACCATGAGCCCCCTTGTCCCCATGGTGGTCGAGCAGACGTCGCGAGGCGAGCGCGCCTTCGACATCTACAGCCGCCTGCTCAACGAGCGGATCGTCTTCCTGGGGACGCCCGTTGACGACCAGATCGCGAACCTCATCGTGGCGCAGCTCCTGCACCTCGAGTCCGAGGATCCCGACAAGGACATCTCGCTGTACATCAACTCGCCGGGCGGCTCGGTCTACGCCGGCCTGGCGATCTACGACACCATGCAGTTCATCAAGCCCGACGTGCAGACGATCTGCGTCGGGATCGCGATGTCGATGGGCGCGCTCCTGCTGGCGGGCGGCGCGGAGGGCAAGCGGATGGCGCTTCCCAACGCGAAGATCCTCATCCATCAGGTGTCCAGCGGATTCCAGGGCCAGGCCACCGATATCGAGATCCACGCTAAAGAGATCATCGACATCCGCCGACGACTGGACGAGATCATCGCGAAGCACACGAAGCAGCCTTACGAGAAGGTTCGCACCGATACCGAGCGCGATTACTTTCTCAGCAGTGACGAGGCGAAGGATTACGGCATCATTGACCGGGTGATCCACCAGCACTAGAGCCCATGGCGCGACCCACAGACTCCAACGAACAGCTGCTCTGCTCCTTCTGCGGCAAGTCCCAGCGTCAGGTCAAGAAGCTCATCGCCGGCCCCGGCGTCTACATCTGCGACGAGTGCATCGACCTCTGTAACGAGATCATCGACGAGGAGCTGACCGCTCCGCCGTCGTTCGACATCGAGAGCCTCCCCAAGCCGCGCGAGATCTACGACGTCCTCGACGAGTACGTCGTCGGCCAGGAGGAGTCCAAGCGCACGCTGTCGGTGGCCGTCTACAACCACTACAAGCGCGTGCAGATGATGCAGGCCGACGACTCGGACATCGAGCTGCAGAAGTCCAACATCCTGCTGCTCGGCCCGACCGGCTGCGGCAAGACGCTGCTCGCCCAGACGCTCGCGCGGATCCTCAACGTCCCGTTCGCGATCGCCGACGCCACGGCGCTGACCGAGGCCGGCTACGTCGGCGAGGACGTCGAGAACATCCTCCTCAAGCTCATCCAGGCGGCCGACTACGACGTCAAGAAGGCCGAGACCGGGATCATCTACATCGACGAGGTCGACAAGATCGCGCGCAAG
>DASWQM010000048.1:0-3026 GCA_036403675.1 Solirubrobacteraceae bacterium
CGCCTCGTCACGACGGCCGAGCTCGACGAAGCGCCCGCGCACGCGCGCACGCAGCTCGCCGGCGGCGCGCTCCGTGAACGTGATCGCGAGGATCCGCGACGGCCGCACGCCGTCCTCCAGCACGGAGCGGACGAAGCGCTCGACGAGCACCGAGGTCTTTCCGCTGCCGGCGTTGGCCTCGAGCAGCAGCGAGCCCTCCCGCGCGCGGATCGCCTCCGACTGCTCGGCGGTGAAGGCGCGGCCGGAGGAACCGAGCATCGTCGTGCTCACGACTGCACGCCGTTGCTCGACGCGACGTGGGTGGCAACGGTCATCGCAGCTCCTCGCTATGCCGCCTCGCAGCGGCAGATCGTGGGGTACTCGCAGCCGCTCCCGTTCCAGCCGCAGCTCTGCGGTCGCGGCTCGAGCGCTCCGCTGCGCAGCTCCGCCACGGCGCGCAGGACGTCGTCGAGGACGCCGTCGATGATCGCGTCGAACTCCGATCGCTCGCGACGGTCGGTCTTGACGGCGTCCAGCCCCGGGTCGGCGCCGTCGAGGACGACGCCGCGGGCCCGCTGGTCCTTGCCGCCGAGCGGCTGATAGAGGCCGCCGACCGGGTCGAGGCCGAGCACGTCGCGCGCGGCGAGGATGTAGAGCGCGACCTGGAACTTGCGCTCCTTGCGCCAGTTGGCCGACTCGACGACGTTGCGGCCCTTGTAGTCGTAGACGAGCGCCTCCCCGCCGGCGCCCTCGTCGATGCGGTCGATCCGTCCGCCGATCGCGACGCCGCCGGCGAGCAGCAGCGGCGGCAGCTCGCCGCCGGGGGCGCCGAACTCCACCTCGAGCTTGGCCGGGGCGAGCGCCGAGCCGTCCGCCGCGGCGTGCTCGAGGTAGCGCCGCAGATCCGCGCGCAGCCGGTGCGCGAGCGCCCGCTGGCGACGCGGATCGCGCGAGATCACGAACTCCGGGTCGGCGGCGAAGCGGTCCAGCGCGGCGTCCGCGAGCGCCACCGCGAGCGAGCGCGTCGACGGGAGTACGCGCGCGCTGCCGGTCCGCTCCACGAGGCCGCGCAGCGTCGTCTCGAGGACCGCATGGGCGAGCGCCCCGCGCAGCATGAGCTCGGGGTCGGGCTCCAGGCCCTCGGGGTCCAGCCGGCGCTCGACGAACCACTTCACCGGGCAGCCCGCCCACAGCTCGATGCCCGATGCCGACCAGGTCGGGCGCTCGCGCAGCTCGCCGACGAGCGCGGGGTCGCGCAGCGGCGCGATCGGCGCCTCCCGGTGCCGCGGCCCGGCGGCGGACTCGGCGCGCAGTCGCTCGCGTTGCGTCGGCGCGCCGCCGGGCCAGCCGACCTCGCCGAGCGTGCGCATCCGCCGGCGCTGCGAGAGCTCGGAGCCGAAGAGGTCGCAGACGTCGGAGATGAAGAACGACGGCACCGCCTGCTCGCCGTCGTCACCGGCCTCGTGCCACGAGAGGTAGAGGCGCTCCTCCGGCCGCGAGACCGTCGCGTAGAAGAGATAGCGCTCGGCGCCGAGGTCGTCGCGGCGGCGCAGGCGCAGCCCTGACGCGGCCGCGATCTCGTCGCGCTCGGCGTCGCCGAAGAACGGCTCGGTGCGCGGAGGCGCCGGGAAGACGCCCTCCTGCAGGCCGCACGCGAACAGCGCGCGGACGCGCCGCGCACGCAGCGAGAGCGGGTCGGTGACCGACACGAGCCCGGGCGCCGGCCGCTCGCCGGTCGGAACCTCGAGCTCGTCGAGCAGCGCGGCGAGCTCGGCCGGCGCGGGCGCCAGCGCGACGTCCGTCGCGACGAGCGCGGCGAGCTGGTCGAGCGCCCGGCGCCCCGCCCGCAGCACCGCCGCGTCCTGCGACAGCGGCCCGGTCAGGACCTCGGCCGCGCGGCGCCGCGGGGCGGCGAAGAGCGCCGCCAGCTCCGCGCTCAGCCGGGCGAGCAGCTCGGCGCCGCCGCGCCGGTGCGCCTCGCGGAGGCGGTCGATGGCATCCAGCGGCCAGTGCTCGGCCTCCCACAGCGCGCGGGCGGCGTCGGCGGTCCGCGCCCCCGCCTGGCGCGCGGCCGCCTCGAGCCGGTCGGCCAGCTCGGGCCGGCGCAGGAGCCCCGGCGTGCGCAGCCACGCGAGCAGGTCGCCCGCGCTGCCGTCCAGCAGCGCGCAGCGCAGGAGTGCGGCGAGCCCGCGCCCGAGCGCTGTGTGGCCGAAGGCGACGCTGCGCTGCAGCGCGATCCGCACGCCGAACGCGGCGAACACCTCGGTGAGCAGGGCCGCCGCGTCCTGCGGCCGGCGCAGGACGACCGCGATCTCCTCGGGCGCCATGCCGTCCTCGGCGACGAGCCACGCGACCTCGGCCGCGACGAGCTCGAGCTCGGCCCGCTCGCCACCGGCCTGCAGGAGGGTCACCGCATCGCCGGGATCGACCGGATCGGGATCGAAGAGCTGATCGACGGCGAGCTCGAAGAGGCCGCGCTCGAGGTGGTGCAGCGCCTCGCGGGAGGCGGGCGCGTAGTGCTCGGCGCGAGCCTGCAGCGCCCGGTGGCCCACGCCCTCGCGGTGCAGCTCGGCGAACGTCGTCGCGCGGCCCGCGAACGCCATCCGGCCCGGCTCGTAGGACAGCGAGAGCGTGACCTCGGCGCCAATCGCGGCGAGCGCCTCGACGGCGTCGCGCTGGGGCGCCGCCAGGTCGTCGAAGCCGTAGAAGAAGACCGGCGTCGCGCCCCAGTCGCGGGGACGCTCGCGCAGCGCGTCGAGCGCGGCGGCGGCATACAGCGGCGCGTCGAGCCGGCCGAGGCGCTCGAGCGCGCGGCGGTAGGCGCCGTAGAGCGCTGCGACCTCGCCGCCGTAGGCCCGCCGCCCCGGGTCGCCGGCAGCCCAGGCGCGCAGCGCCTGCGCAAGGCGCTGCGGCGTCACCCGGCGCTCCTCGAGCTCGTCGACGAAGCGCAGCAGCTCGCGCACGAACCCGCGCGTGGACGCCGACCCCGCGAGCGCGCGCAGCTCGCTCTGCGCCACGGCGGCCGCCGCGACGCGCTCGCGCGCAAG
>DASWQM010000049.1:0-29874 GCA_036403675.1 Solirubrobacteraceae bacterium
ATGACCCCCATCCACCTCGGTCCGCACGACGACGACGGCGGTCGCGCGCCGCGGCAGGTCCTCGAGGAGTCGCTGTACGAGATCAAGCGCGTCATCGTCGGCCAGGACGCGATGCTCGAGCGCCTGCTCGTCGCCCTGCTCGCGGGCGGCCACGTCCTGCTGGAGGGCGTCCCCGGCCTCGCCAAGACGCTCACGGTGCGCACGCTCGCAAGCGTCATGGGGGGCACGTTCCGGCGCATCCAGTTCACGCCCGACCTCGTGCCCGCCGACCTCGTCGGCACGCGCATCTACCGTCCCAACACCGGCACCTTCGAGACCGAGCTCGGCCCCGTCTTCGGCAACTTCCTGCTCGCCGACGAGATCAACCGCGCGCCGGCGAAGGTCCAGTCGGCGCTGCTGGAGGTCATGCAGGAGCACCAGGTCACGATCGGCACGCAGAGCTACCCGGTGCCGCACCCGTTCCTCGTGCTCGCCACGCAGAACCCGATCGAGTCCGAGGGGACCTACCCGCTGCCCGAGGCCCAGGTCGACCGCTTCCTCTTCAAGGTCCTCGTCGACTACCCGACGCTCGGCGAGGAGGCGTCGGTCGTCGGCCGCTCGCTGCGCCCGGCCGAGGCCGTGCAGGTACGCCTCTCGATGGCCGAGCTCGAGCGCTACCAGCGCGCGGCGAAGGAGATCTTCGTCGACCGCGAGGTCGTCGCCTACGCGGTGCAGCTCGTCGACGGGACCCGTCATCCGGAGCGCTACGGGCTGCCCGAGATCAACGAGCTCGTCCAGTACGGCTCGAGCCCGCGCGGCGCGATCGGGATGGTCCAGGCCGGCCAGGCGCTCGCGCTCCTGCGCGGTCGCCGTCACGTCCTCGTGGAGGACGTCCGCGATCTCGCCTTCGACGTGCTGCGCCACCGCCTCGTCCTCTCCTACGACGCCTTGAGCGACGGCGTGACGGCCGACGACATCCTCACCCGCATCCTCGACACGCTGAGCGCCGACACCACCGCTCACACGACGGAGCACGACGCGGCCGCCTGATGCCGGGGCCGAAGGGCACATTGCGCGTGCCGCCGGCGCGCCAGGGACCGGGGCCGGTCGCGGCGGCGCTGGTCGAGGCGCTGTCGCTGTCGCTCGCGCGCCGCGGCGCCGGCGCGCTGCCCGGCGACCGGCTCGCGCCCGGCGTCGGCAGCGGCACGGAGCTCGCGCAGCTGCGCCCGTACCAGATCGGCGACGACGTGCGCCAGATCGACCCGGCGGCGAGCGCCCGGACGGCTGTCCCGCACGTGCGCCTGCAGGTGCCCGAGCGGATCCTCACGACGTGGCTCGTGCTCGACGTCTCCGCGTCGATGGCGTTCGGCACGGCGGACCGCCTGAAGTCCGACGTCGCGGAGGGCGTCGCGCAGGTCGTCGGCCGCGCGGCGACGCGCCACGGCGGGCGTCTCGCGGTGCTCACGGCGGGCAGCGTCGAGCGCGTGCTGCCGCCGCGCGGCGGCCCGATGGCGAAGATCGGCCTGCAGCGGCTGCTGGCCGAGGGCGTCGGTGTCGACGGCGTCGCCGGCCGCGGCCTTCGGCCGGTGCTGCACCGCGTCGGCAAGCTCGCCCGCCAGCCGGGGCTCGTCGTCGTCGTGTCGGACTTCCGCGGGCCGGTCGACTGGACGCGCCCGCTGCGCGGGCTCGGGTCGCGCCACCGGCTGCTGGCCGTCGAGATCCGCGACCCGCGCGAGGAGCGCCTGGAGCCGGCCGGGCGCCTGGCGCTCGTCGACCCCGAGACGGGGAGCCTGCTGGAGGTCGACACCTCGCACCGCGGGCTGCGCGAGCGCTTCGCCGCAGCCGCCGCCGAGGAGCGCGCGGGCGTGGCGACCGAGCTGCGCAAGGCCGGCGCCCACCACGTCGTCCTGTCGACGAGCGGCGACTGGATGCGCGCGCTGGGGCGGGCGTTGCACTAGCGAGGACATGCGATGACCCCTGCCACTGACCATCCGGCGAGCAACGGCGCGCAGTCGTGAGCTTCCAGGCCCCGCTCGCGCTGCTGTGCCTGTTCGCCGTCCCGCTGGCGATCCTCGTCCACATGTCGGCGCAGCGGCGGCGGCGACGCTACCCGGTGCGCTTTCCGGCGCTGGCGACGCTCGCCGCCGTCGTCCCGAGCGGTCCGCAATGGACGCGGCACGTGCCGTTCGCGTTCTTCAGCGTGGCGCTCGCTGCGCTGGCCCTGTCGCTCGCGCGACCACAGCGGACCGTCGCCGTCCCCGTCGAGCGGGCGTCGGTCGTGCTCGTCACCGACGTGTCGCGCTCGATGTCGGCGACCGACGTGAGCCCGACGCGCCTGGAGGCCGCGCGCCGTGCCGCCCAGAACTTCCTCGACCGCGTGCCCGACGAGCTGCGCGTCGGCCTCGTCTCGTTCTCGGACATCGCGCAGACGCTGCAGACGCCGACGACCGACCGCGACGCGGTCCGCAACGCGCTCGAGACGCTGCAGCCGCTCGCCGGCACGGCGACCGGCGCCGGGCTTCGCACCGCGCTCGACGACCTGAGGATCCGCTCGGACACGTCGGCCCGCCGCCCGCCGGCGGCACTGGTGCTGCTCTCGGACGGGTCGGCGACCGACGGTCAGGCCGCCGACCAGGTCGCGGCCGAGGCCAAGCGCCTGCGGGTCCCGATCTACACCGTCGCGCTCGGCACGCCGGACGGCACGATCACGCTCCAGGGGCAGGTCCTGCGCGTCCCGCCGGACCCCGACGCGCTGAAGCGGATCGCGTCCGCGTCCGGCGGCGAGGCGTTCCGCGCCCAGGACTCCGATCAGCTCGACGCCGTCTACAACCGCCTCGGCTCGCAGATCGGGACGAAGCCCGAGAAGCGCGAGATCACTGCGGCGTTCGCGGGCCTGGCGCTGCTCATGCTCGGCGGGGCGGTCGCCAGCTCGCTGCGGCTCGGCGGGCGCCTGCCGTAGGCGTCAGTCCAGGTCGCAGCCGAGGAAGAGGTCGCGGCCCGTGCCGCTCTTGGAGCGCGGCGAGAACCCGTGGCGCTCGTAGAGCCCGAGCGCCGGGGCGTTGTCCTCGTTCGTGTCGAGCTCGATGCGCTTGGCCCCGCGCTCGCGGGCACGCTCGAGCGCGAGCGACACGAGCGCGTCGCCGACGCCGGCGCGGCGCGCCTCCTCACGGACGAAGAGGTCCTCCAGCCACGCGTCCGGAGCCGCCTTCCAGACGCTGAAGCGAAAGCGCAGCTGCAGGACGCCGGCGGGCGGCGAGTCGTCGTCGGGCGTCGCGAGGAGGAACTCCGTGTCGAGATCCTCGAGCAGCCGTTCGACCGAGGCGAGGAACGCGTTCGCCGACGGCCAGTCGGCTCCATTGTGGTCGCGGAACTCCACGAGCAGGCCGGCAATCGCCTCGGCCTCCTCGGGCTGGGCCACCCACGCGCGCGCCGTCGTCGTCACGACGCGAACCCTAAACGGCCGGCCGGAGGGCGCGCCCGGCCGAAGACCGCCGGCCGGCCGGCTGGATGGCCCCAGCCGGCCGGCGGTATGGCGGCTCAGGCCGCCAGCTTGAAGCGACCGACCAGCTCGCTGAGGTGCTCGGGCATCGCGGCGAGCTCGGTGACGTCGCCCGCGGCGCGCGCTACTCGGCGTCGCGGATGACGGCGAGCGTGTCGCCGTGGGCGACCGAGTCGCCCTCGCGGATCGGCAGCTCGGCGATGACACCGGCCTTGTGCGCGGTGATCTCGTTCTCCATCTTCATCGCCTCGATGATCGTGACGATGTCGCCTTCGGCCACCTGCTGGCCGGCCTGCACCGGGACCTTCCAGATGCTGCCCTGCATCGGCGAGGCGAGCGTGTCGCTGCTGCCCGAGCTGCCGCGGGCGCCGCCGTTCTGGCGCGTCGCGCGCTGCGGCTTGGGCCCCGCCGGGGCCGCACCGTTGACCGCGGGAGCGGCGCTCGCCGCCGGCGGCGGCCCGATGACGCGCACGTCGAACCGGCGGCCCGACACCTCGACGGTGTAGGTCTGCTCCACCGTCTCCTCCTCGTCGTCCTCGCGCGCGGGCGCCTGCTCGAACGCCAGCGACTTGAGCCACGCCTTGTCCTCGAGCAGGTCGCGGCAGGTCTCGCCGCGGGCCCACTGCTCGGTCTGCAGCAGCGCCTCGTGAAACGGGATCAGCGTCTTGAGGCCCTCGATCTCGAACTCACCGAGCGCCCGCAGCATGCGCCGGGTCGCCTGCTCGCGATCGGCGTCCCAGACGATGAGCTTGGCGACCATCGGGTCGTACATCGGCGCGATCTCGCTGCCGGCGCGCACGCCGGAGTCGACGCGCACGCCGGGGCCCGAGGGCTCGACGTAGGAGCCGATCCGTCCGGGCGCGGGCGCGAACTTCTTCGACGCGTCCTCGGCGTTGATGCGGCACTCGATCGCGTGCCCGCGCAGGACGACGTCATCCTGGGAGACCGACAGGGGCTCGCCGGCGGCGACGCGGACGCCCTCCTTGACGATGTCGATCCCGGTCGTCATCTCCGTCACGCAGTGCTCGACCTGCACGCGGGTGTTCATCTCGAGGAAGAAGTACTCCTTGGTGTCCGACGACAGCAGCCCCTCGACGGTGCCGGCCCCGCGGTAGTCGACCGCCTCGGCGGCCTCGACAGCGATCCTGCCGATCCGCTCGCGCAGCTCGTCGTCGACGATCCACTCCGGCGCCGGCGACTCCTCGATGAGCTTCTGGTGGCGGCGCTGGATCGAGCAGTCGCGCTCGCCGAGGTGGATCGTGTGGCCGTGGCCGTCGGCGAGGATCTGGACCTCGACGTGCCGCGGGTCGGGCAGGTAGCGCTCGAGGTAGACGGTGTCGTCGGAGAAGAACTTCTTGCCCTCGCGCGCGGCGCCCTCGAAGGCGGCCTGCAGCTCGTCGGGGGTCATGGCGACGCGGAAGCCCTTACCGCCGCCGCCGCCGGCCGCCTTGACGGCGATCGGGTAGCCGATGTCGTCGGCGATCTTCCGCGCGGCGTCGAGATCGGGGACCGCCTCGGTCGTGCCGGGCACGATCGGAACGCCCGCCGCCTGCATGAGCTCGCGGGCCCGCGTCTTGGACCCCATCGCGTCGATCGCGCTCGCCGGCGGTCCGATGAAGACGACGCCGGCGTCCTCGCACGCGCGGGCGAAGGCCGCGTTCTCGGCGAGGAAGCCGTAGCCCGGGTGGACCGCCTCGGCGCCCGACTCCTTGACGACCTCGAGGATCCGCTCGGCGTTGAGGTAGCTGTCCCCCGGTGCGGGGCCGCCGAGCAGGTACGCCTCGCCGGCGCGGCACACGTGGGGTGCGTCACGGTCCAGCTCGGAGTACACCGCGACCGAGGCGACGCCGAGCTCGTCGAGCGCGCGGATGATCCGGACGGCGATCTCGCCACGGTTGGCGATGAGGATTTTCGAGAACATACGTTGGCAGCATCCTAAGTGCTGCTGGAACGGTCGGGGGGCGGACCCTTCTCAGATGCCCTACCCGCTCTCAGGATACGGATACGAGCCTGCGCGGCCGCGATTTAACGGCTTCCCCAGCGCTCCGTGCCGCCCCATGGAACCGGCCCGACATCGGTGTACCCGGTCGCCTCCAGCAGCGCCGCGCGTCCCCAGGCCGGCGGCGCCGGCGGCACGGGCGCCACCGTGGGTGCCGTGTCGCGCATGAAGCGTTCGAGCGCCGCCACGACGGCCGCGGCCTCCTCGGGCGAGGCACCGGGCGCGACGATGCGCAGCTGCGGGCGGCGGTTCATGGGGGGAACGCTAGCGCGCCGGTCGTCCGGGCCCCCGCAACTCGCCACTCGTCGGGTCCCGGCCGGCGAGCGAGTCGACTGGAAACCCAAACGCGACCTCAGCAGATCATCCCTGCCCCGACCGTGTCGTTCGTCCCCTCGTCGATGAGGATGAACGAGCCCGTCGAGCGGTTGCGCAGATACGGATCGAAGGCGAGCGGCTTGGAGGTCCGCAGGCGCACGCGGCCGATGTCGTTCAACCCGAGCTCGCTCGCGGTCGCGTCCGGCGCCAGCGTGTGGACGTCGACGTGGTCGACGACCTCGTCGACGATCGCCCGCGCGGCATGGGTGGCGTGCTTGATCGCGTAGCGGCCGCCGGCGCGCAGCGGCGCGTCGGTCATCCAGCAGATCGTCGCCTCGATCTCGCGCGCGAGATCGGGCGCGTCGCCGGGATGGCAGATGAGGTCGCCGCGGGAGACGTCGACGTCGTCCTCCAGCAGGACGGCCACGGACATCGGCGCGAAGGCCTCGTGCACCGGGCCGTCGAGCGTGTCGATGCGCGCGATGCGGGTGCGCGTGCGCGACGGCAGCACGAGGACCTCGTCGCGCGGGCGCAGGATGCCGCCCGCGACCTGGCCCGCGTAGCCCCGGTAGTCGCTCTCCGGGTCGCGGATGACCCATTGCACCGGGAAGCGCGCCTCGTCGACGTTGCGGTCGTCGGCCACCTGCACGCTCTCGAGGTGCTCGAGCAGCGGCGTGCCGCCGTACCACGGCATCCGCTCGGAGCGGTCGACGACGTTGTCGCCGTGCTTGGCGCTGATCGGCACGTAGACGATGTCGCGCACGTTGAGCCCGCGGGCGAAGTCGCTGAAGTCGCGGACGATCGCGTCGAAGATCTCCTCGTCGAAGTCGACGAGATCCATCTTGTTGACCGCGACGGAGAGGTGCGGGATGCCGAGCAGCGTGGAGATGTAGGCGTGGCGCTTGGACTGCTCGAGCACGCCGTTGCGCGCGTCGACGAGGATGACGGCGAGGTCGGCGGTCGAGGCGCCGGTGACCATGTTGCGCGTGTACTGCACGTGGCCGGGAGTGTCGGCGATGATGAACGTCCGCCGCGAGGTCGCGAAGTAGCGGTAGGCGACGTCGATCGTGATTCCCTGCTCGCGCTCGGCGCGCAGCCCGTCGACGAGCAGCGAGAGGTCGACCGCGCCGTTGCCGCCGCGCCGCCGCGAGGCCTCCTGCACGTGCTCGAGCTGGTCTGTGAGCACCTGCTTGGCGTCGAACAGCAGCCGCCCGATGAGCGTCGACTTGCCGTCGTCGACCGATCCGGCGGTCGCGATGCGCAGGAGATCCGCCGAGGCGAGCGCCATCAGAAGTACCCCGCGACCTTGCGGTCCTCCATCGCCGCCTCGCTGACGCGGTCGTCGGCGCGCGTCTCGCCGCGCTCGGTGACGCGCGTCGCGGCGATCTCGGCGACGACGGTGTCGAGGTCGGCGGCGGTCGAGCGCACGGCGCCGGTGCAGCTCATGTCGCCGACGGTGCGGTAGCGCACCGACTCGCGGAACGGCACCTCGCCGTCGATGAGCGAGACGAAGTCCGACGTGGCGTACAGCATCCCGTCGCGCGCGAAGACCTCGCGCTCGTGCGCGAAGTAGATCGACGGCACCTCGAGCTGCTCGACCGCGATGTACTCCCAGACGTCGAGCTCGGTCCAGTTGCTCAGCGGGAAGACGCGCACGCTCTCGCCGCGGCGGATCCGGCCGTTGTAGATGTTCCACAGCTCCGGGCGCTGGTTCTTCGGGTCCCAGCCGCCGAAGTCGTCGCGGAAGGAGAAGATGCGCTCCTTGGCCCGCGCGCGCTCCTCGTCGCGGCGCGCGCCTCCGAACGCGGCGTCGAAGCCGTGCTCCTCGATCGCGTCGAGCAGCGTCGTCGTCTGCAGGCGGTTGCGCGACGCGCGCGGGCCGGTCTCCTCGGCGACGCGGCCGCGGTCGATCGACTCCTGCACCGAGGCCACGATCAGCTCTTCGCCGAGCTCGCCGACGCGGCGGTCGCGGAACTCGATGACCTCGGGGAAGTTGTGGCCCGTGTCGACGTGCATCAGCGGGAACGGGAAGCGCCCGGGGCGGAAGGCCTTCTCGGCGAGCCGTAGCAGCACGATCGAGTCCTTGCCGCCGCTGAAGAGCAGCACCGGCTTGGACATCTCGGCCGCCACCTCGCGCATGACGTGGATCGCCTCGGACTCCAGCGCCTGCAGGTGCGTGAGACGGCCGATCATGCGGGTGCCAGCTCCAGCTCGTCGCGGCGCGGGCGGGCCCGCTGGATGAGCCAGGCGATGAAGCCGACGCCGAGCGGGACGCCGATGAGCGCGAGCGCCGGCACGTCGGCGCCCGCCTTCTTCAGGACGCCGAGCGCGGAGCCGAGCAGGACGCAGCCGAGCACGGGCCGCAGCACGCCGGCCGGCACCCGCGTCACGAGCTGCGTGCCGATCAGCACGCCGGGCAGCGAGCCGACGAGGATCGTCCCCATGAGGGCAAAGTCGACGTTGCCGCTGACGAGGTGCGCGAGGCCCGCGGCCCAGAGCAGGATCGCCGCGTGGAAGACGTCGGTGCCGACGACGCGGTGCGGCGTGAGCTTGAAGACGAGGATCAGCGCGAGGCCGATCAGCGCACCGCTGCCGACCGAGGTCACGCCGAGGATCAGGCCGAGGACCGCGCCGATGCCGACCGCCGTGAGCTTCGTGCGCCGGGTCTGCTCGATCGACTCGACCTCGCGCGCGACGAGCTTGGGCATGAACAGCGCGCGCGCGAGGATCGTGAGCGCCACGATCAGCAGCGCGACCGCGATCGCGCCGAGCAGCGTCGGCTCGAAGCTCTTGCCGTAGGCCGTGTGCAGGACGTCCAGCAGCCAGACCCCGACCAGCGCGCCGGGCACGCTGCCGACCGCGAGCCACTTCGAGACGCCGAGGTCGACGGTCCCCTTGCGCCAGTGGCGCCAGCCGCCGAGCGTCTTCGTCACCGCGCCGTAGGCGAGGTCGGTGCCGATCGCGACGACCGGCGAGATGCCCGCGAAGAGCACGAGCAGCGGCGTCATGAGCGAGCCGCCGCCGATCCCCGTCAGGCCGATGAGGATCCCCACGCCGAGGCCGAATGCGATGACCACCGGGTCCACTAGACGTGCAACCCGCACTCGGTCTTGTCCGTACCGGTCCAGCGCCCCGCGCGACCGCTGCCCGGCTTGGTGCACGGCGCGCAGCCGATCGACTCGTAGCCCGCGTCGTGGAGCGGGTGGTAGGGCAGGCCGCGCTCGTGGATCCGCGTCCACAGGTCGCGCTCGGTCCAGTGCGCGAGCGGGCTGTACTTCGCGATCCCGCCGCGCCTGGCGTCGACCGCGACGGGCTCGGTGTCCGCCCGCGTCGGGCCCTGCTCGCGGCGCAGGCCGGTGATCCACGCGTCCGCGCCCGCAAGCGCGCGCTCGAGCGCGGCGACCTTCGCGGCGGCGCAGCAGTGCTCCGGCCCGGTCCACTCGCCGAGCGCCTCCTCGACCTCGATCCGCACCCCGAAGCGGTCCTCGAAGGCGCGCCAGGTGGCGAGCGTCTCGGGGAACAGGACGCCGGTGTCGATCGTCACGATGCGGGCATGCGGCGCGATGCCCAGCAGCTCGTCGAGGATGACCGACTCCTCCTTCTGGAAGGAGCACAGCAGGACGAGCCGCTCGTGGGCGGCCGCCTGCCGCAAGGTCTGCGTGAGCGACCCCGCGACGTCGGTCGTCAGACCGCGCACTCGCCCTCGCCGCGCTCGACCTGGAACGGGACCTTCTTCGTCCAGTCGATGAACATGGTCATCGACTCCAGGCCGAACTCGACGGGCAGCGCGAGATCACGGACCTGATCCTCGAACGCCTTCGTGCCGACGCGCGCGGCGAAGTCGTTGAAGACCTCCCCGTCCTCGCGCTCGGCCTCGTACCAGCGCAGCCAGCGCTCGATGGCGTCGGGCACGCGCTTGGCCGGCAGGCGCACCTTCAGCCGCTGGCCGTAGACGACGTCGCCGCCCTCGAAGTTGCCGGCGACGTGCGCGACGTAGGCGGGAATCGTGTGCGTGCCGACCTTGATCGACGCGCCGTAGAAGCCGATGTTCGCGATGTGGTGCTGGCTGCAGCCGTTCGGGCAGCCGCTCATCTTGATGTGGATCGAGCGCGTCAGCGGGTCGGAGATCTCCATGTCCTCGAGGCGCGTCTGGACGGCGGCGTTGAGGCCCATCGACGACGTGATCCCGAGCTTGCAGGAGTCCGTGCCCGGGCACGAGACGACATCGGTGACCTTGTCGGGGCCGACGCCGGCCAGGCCGAGCTCGCGCAGCGCCTGCCAGACCTCGTAGACGGTCTCGTCGCGCACCCAGCGCAGGAGCAGGTTCTGGTGCACCGTCGTGCGCATGTAGCCGCCCGAGTAGCGGCGCATGATGTTCGCGATCGCGCGGATCTGCTCGGGCGTGAGATCGCCGCGCGTGACCTTGATGTGGACCGTCGAGTAGCCGTCCTGCACCTGTGGCTCGACGTTGTCGGCGCGGAAGCGCTCGAACTCCGACACGTCCCCGTTCGGTGCCGCATACGTCTCCGGCACCGGCGGCGCTGACGCCGCCTCGTCGTCGCGCCAGCTCAGGCGGTCGACGACGTCGAAGTCGCGCTCGGCGACCCAGTCGCCCCGCAGCTCCTCCTCGACCATGTCGCGGAAGGCGTCGATGCCGATCTTGTCGATGAGCACCTTGATGCGGGCGCGGGCGCGGTTGACGCGCAGGAACTCCTGGCGGTCGAAGATCCGGAAGCAGGCTTCCGCGATCTTCAGGTACTCGCCGTCGTCGAGCCCGACGAAGTCGTAGAGCGTCGGCGCGACGCGCGGCATGATCGACGTGCCGCCGCCGACGCGGACCTCGCAGCCGCGCTCCCCGTCAGCGTTGACCTTCGCGAGGAACGCGATGTCGTGGATGCCGGTGATCGCGCGGTCGGCGGGCGCGCCGTTGAAGGCCGTCTTGATCTTGCGCGGCATCATCTGCGTCGTCGGGTGGCGCACGAAGTAGCGCACGTAGGCGCCCGCGTAGGGCGTCATGTCGAACGGCTCGTCGTCGCAGACGCCGGCCCACGGATCGCCGGTGACGTTGCGCACGGTGTTGCCGCAGCCCTCGCGCGAGGACAGCCCGGCGTCCGACAGCTCGCGAATCGCCTTCGCCGCGTCCGGCAGCGGGACGTGGTGCAGCTGGATGTTCTGGCGCGTCGTGATGTGTCCCTTGCGCAGCGGCACGTACTTCTCGATGACCTCCGCGAAGGCGTCCATCTGCTCCGGCGTGATCCCACCGAAGGGCAGCTTGACGCGGATCATCTGAACGTCGGGCTGACGCTGGCCGTAGACGCCCTGCTTCAGGCGAAACTTGATGAACTCGGTCTCCTCGATCTCTCCGCGGAGGTAGCGCTGCGACTCCGTGTCGAAGTCGTCGAACTCCCGCTCGAGGATGGGGATGACGTGGCCGGGAACGTCCTCGCGAACCTCGGGGTTCTCGAGCGTTCCCTGGCGACCGGCGGTCGTGCTGGGCTCCATGGGCGTCAGTGCTCCGTGGTGGCGTTCAGGAGACGGCGGATCATACAGGTCAAAACAGGTCGGATTTACCCCCAATTCGGTCCAGTTACGCGCCGGCGGCGAGTTCGCGGGGAGGTAGCCTCCCGCGCCATGCCCGAGCTCATGGTCCTCGCCCACGACGCCGTCCTCGCCGCGGTCTCCCCGGCGGCGGCGATCGACGCGACGCGCGAGGCGTTCGGCCGCCATCACCGCGGCGAATGGTTCATGCCGTCGAAAATCTACCTCGACAGCCCGCCGTACGGCGACTTCCGCGCGATGCCGGCGCGCGGGGACGAGCTTGCGCTCCTGAAATGGGTCACGTCGTTTCCCCACAATCCGGAGCATGGCCTGCCGACGGTCAGCGGCGTCGTCTGCCTCTCCGACCTGCGCACCGGTGTGCCGCTCGCGCTGCTGGACGCACGCGCGGTGACGGCGCTGCGCACCGGTGCGGTGGCAGCCGTCGCGGCGCTCGCACTCGCCCGTCCCGGCGCGGCGACCGTCGGGATCGTCGGCTGCGGCCTGCACGGCGTCTGGGCCGCGCGCTGCCTCGCGGCCGCCGGCTATGGCCCCGGGCTCTGCTGCGACCCGCGGGCCGAGGCCGCGGAGGCGCTCGCCGCCGAGCTCGGCTGGTCTGCGGGATCGCTTCCCCAGGCGCTCGCATGCGACGTCGTCAACACGATCACCCCCGGCGCGCAGATCGTCGTCGAGGAGGACGACCTGCGGCCCGGGCTGCACCTCAACATGCTCGGCGCCGACGGAGCGGGCAAGGCCGAGGCGACGATCGCGGCCGTCACGACGTGCGAGTTGTTCTGCGACGAGTGGGACCAAGCCTCGCACGGCGGCGAGCTCGCGGGTGCCGTCGCCGACGGTGTCGTCACGCGCGAGCGGGTCACGCCGCTCGGCGCCGTGCTCGCCGGTGACGCCGCCGGTCGCAGCGGCCCCGACGCGGTCACGCTCTTCGACTCGACCGGTCTGGCGATCCAGGACCTCGCCGTCGCGGCCGCGGCGCTGCGGGCGGCGCAGGCCGGCGAGGTCGAGGCCGGCAGCGTGACGCTGTAGTGGTCAGAGCTCCAGGCGGGCCGCGAAGCGCAGCGCCTCGCCGTAGCGCGGCATGAGCCCGAACGTCCCGGCGCCGGGCACGACGTGCACGGGCGCGTCGCCGAGCAGCTCGGCGAGGCGGCGCGCGTGGGCGGTCGGATGGACCTCGTCGCGGTCGCCGCTCCACAGGGCGACCGGCACCTCGATCGCGTCGTAGTCGATGCCCCAGGGGCGCGCCAGGCGGGCGATCTCGCGGGTCATGGCGCCGGGGCGCGACAGGATCTCGGCGGTCGTGCGCTGGTGGATCGCCCAGTTGGCGGGGTCGCGCATGACGGCCGCGTCGCCGGGCGGCAGATCGGCTGCGACCTTCGCGGCTGCCCTCTCAGGGTCCTGGCGCGATTGGCGGCCGGCGGCCGCGAGGAGCAGGCGCAGCAGCCACGGCGCGCGCTGCCCGAGCAGCGCGCCGCGGCGCAGCTGGGCGCCGCTCGCGGCCCGCATCGCCGGCTCGGCGAGCGGGCCGACGGGGGCGACGAGCGCGAGGCCGGTGATGCGATCGGGCAGCGCGGCCGCCGCGGCGAGTGCGTACGGCGTGCCGCCGGACTGGCCGACGATCCCGGCGCGCTGCGCGCCGAGCGCGTCGAGCAGCGCGGCGTGGTCGCGCGGCCAGTCGGCGATCTCGTAGCGCCGGGGCTGCGTGCTGGCGCCGAAGCCGGGGCGATCCGGGGCGACGAGCCGCAGGCCGAGCCGCGCCGCCGTCGGCGCCGCCGCGCGCGCCAGTCCGCGCGAGCCGGGGCCGTCGAGGACGACGACGACGGGGCCGTCGGGCTCGCCGAAGGTCGCATACGAGAGGCGGCGGCCGTCGGGCAGCTCGAGCTCCGCGTCGCGCTCGGCGGCGGTGAACTGGGGGCGGGCGAAGAGGGTGGCGAGCTGCACGGCCGGCTCCAAGGTTGTGACGGGTCGTCGCAACAGGAGAAGCTGGCATAATTGCGACACCTTGTCAACTCGCTCGCCGTACGTCTCTGCCGATCGCGCCCGGGCGCGGATCCTCGCCGCGGCTCGATCGCTGCTCGCCGACCGGCCGTTCTCGCAGCTGACCGTGGGCGCCGTCATGGCCGAGGCGGGGCTCGCGCGCACCGTCTTCTACCGCCACTTCGAGGACCTGCCGAGCCTCGCGCCCGAGCTCCTGCCCGACGCCGTCGACCCGCTCGTCGACCGCGTGGCGCGGCACGCGCACGACCGGCCGCAGGACCTGGTCGCGGAGATGGTCGACGGGCTCGTCACGGTGTTCTCGGAGCACGGCCGCCTGCTGCGAGCGATCGACGACGCCGCGCGCCACGACGCGGCGGTGGCCGGGCGTCTCGAGAGCGCGCTGATCGGACCGCGACAGCTCATCGAGAGCCTCCTGCGCGCCGCGCCAAACCCCCCGCCACGACCCGCGGAGTCTGCGCGCCTGCTCATGGCCGCCCATCGCGCCTACCTGCTGGACACCTTCGGCGCCGGCGACGCCCCGCGTGGCGCGCGCGCGGCCGCACGGGCCGCGCTGCTCGCGATGTGGGACCGCCTGCTGGCGGCGTGAGCGTCGTGTCGCCGCCTACGGGCCGGCGGTGAGCTGACTGATCGAGAAGACCGCTCCCTGCGGATCGGCCACGACGGCATTCCTGAAGCCGGGCGTGTCGAACGCCGGCGCGACGATCTGACCGCCGAGCGCCGCGGCCTGCTCGACCGTCGCGTCGGTGTCGGCCACCCAGAGGTTGACGTTCCAGTGCGTGGGCACCGCCGCGGCCGCGTCGCCGGTCGGCGCCATCACCGCGACGACGTCGCGGGCAACCGGCTGCTGCGACTCTCCACCCACGTAGCCGGGCAGCCGCCACAGCGTGACATGAGCGTCGGGCGGCCCGAACGGCTCGGGCTGCCAGCCGAACAGCGAGCCGTAGAACGCCTTCGCACCCTCGGGGTCGGTCGTGTGCAGCGAGCTCATTGCCCACGAGCCGGGCTCGTTGACGAGTTGCGCCCCCTCGCGGGCATGCGCCTCCCATACGCAGAACGCCGCGTCCGCCGGATCGAGCAGCACAGCCAGACGGCCGGCGGGAAGCGCGTCGAGCGGGCCGGCGAGCAGGCTGCCGCCCGCAGCCGTCGCGCGCTCGACCGCCGCATCGGCGGAGTCGACGCGGACGTACGTGTTCCATGACGGGAGCGGCGGTGCTCCCACGTCGGGAAGCGAGCCGATCCCGGCGACGTCGCGGCCCTTCACGCGAGCGACGAAGTACTCGCCCGGCAGATCGCCGGGCATCTGGCCCGGACCGGCGAACTCCCATCCGAACAGCGGCCCGTAGAAGTCCAGTGCGGCCCGCGGATCGGGCTGCAGGGTCTCCACCCAGCACGGAACGCCGGGCGGGTACTCGTCACGCTGACTCATCGCGTCTGCAGGCCGTCCCAGCCCCAGCGAGGCATCTCCGCGCCCGCGGCGACGACGGCGTCCTCGGCGGAATAGGACAGGACGTCGTCCACGGCCCACTGCATGTACGCGTGCAGGGCGCTTCGGAACTCGGGATCCGTGGGCAGCGCGGCGTCATCGGCGGCGCGGACGAAGCAGCGCACGAAGCGCTCGCCGAGATCGCCCATGTCTCCGTTGCCGGCGTGCATGCGCAGGACGGCGGATTGGTCGCCGCAGGACCGCGAGTAGGCCCGCGGCCCGCCCATCACCTCCGCCCAGTAGGCCGCGAGGCGCTCGACGTGTTGCGGATGCTGGTCGGGATGCGAGAACGGATGGTTGAGCTCGGGGTCCTCGAGACAGCGCGCGTGGTGCGCCGCGGCAAGTGCAAGGAACGCGGGCGCGCCGCCCGCGAACTCGAACAGCGTGGAACGCATTCGCGCGAGTGTCGCAGGCCACGTCACCGCCAGGCGCAGAAGCCATGCCTCGCTCCCGACCAGCGTTAGTCGACGCGGCGCTTGAAGACGATCACGTGACCGTCTTTTTCGCGATGGAGGTTCACGTCGAGAAAGACGGTGGCGAGCTCCCACCCGTCGGCCCCAAGCCGCGAGAGCTCCTCCTGGAGCTTGCCGCGATCGAGCTCGTCGCTCTGGCGGCCCATGAAGCCGTGCGTGATGACGGTCGTCGTGTACTCCCAGGTGGCCATACGCTCGGACCCTACCCTGGGCATGCGCCGACGGGACAGGAGCGCTCTGCGAAACGGCCGTCGTCGAGCGTTCCTCCCACGTACGAGCAGCACGCGTCTACTGCGCGGGGTCGAGCGCCTCGGGGTGCGCGTGGAGGTACTCGGCCAGCGAGACCGGGCCGCTGCCGGTGAGCGTCCGGACGTCGGTGCTGACGGACTCCAGGCTGCCGTCGCGGATCGCCCAGTAGGAGCTCACCCAGCCGCGGACCTCGAACTCCGGCGCGCCGAACACCGCGCGGGAGGCGAAGGCCTCCTCGTCGGTCTCGTCCTGGAAGCAGATCGCCTTGCCGCTGGCGCGGCTCATCAAGTCGGCGGCCTCGCCGAGCGAGAACGCCTCGGGGCCGGTGAGGTCGTAGGTGCGGCCGTCGTGCTCGTCGCCGGTCAGCACCGCGGCCGCGGCGGCGGCCACGTCGTCGCGCAGGATCGCCGCCAGCCGCCCCTCGCCGGCGGGGCCCCTGATGACCCCGTCGGGCCCGACCATCGTCGGGATGAAGTCCATGTAGAGGTTCATCCGCAGGAACGTCCACGGCCGCCCCGTTGCGCGGATGTGCTCCTCGGTGTGCCAGTGGTCGCGGCCGAGCGTGAACGTCGTGTCCGGCGACGCACCGACGAAGGAGAGGTAGACGATCCGCTGCACGCCCGCGGCAACCGCGGAGTCGATCGCGGTCGTGTGCTGCTCGACGCGGTTCTGCGCTTCCGCCGCCGGCATCAGGAACAGCGTGTCGGCGCCCTCGAGCGCGGCGCGCATCTCCTCGCCGGTGCCGTAGTCGGAGGCCTGGCGGACCTCGGCACCGGCGATGTGCGGCGCGCGGGCTGGATCGCGCACGACGAGGCGCTGGCGTGCGCCGGCTTCGGCCAGGCGGGCGGTGAGGCGGGTACCGACGGCTCCGGTCGCACCGGTGACGGCGATCAAGGCGTTCTCAGCATGGCGGCTCTTTCGGGTGCGCATCAATACAGATCCTTGCGCGACCGCCGCGCGTGGGTCACCCGCGGCGGTCCGGATCCATCGGCGTGGTGTACGTCGGTACCGGGGCCGCCTTCGGCTCCATGGCGATTTCGGGCTCGCCCCGGGGCGGGGAGCTCGCCAGGCTCCCCGGCGGGCCGTCGTCGTGGCCCATGCCGACGTGCTGCAGCCAGTCAAAGCCGGCGCGGCAGATACCGGTTCCAGTCGCTGAGCAGCCTCATCGAGGCGGGCAGCAGCATGCCGCGGATGATCGTCGCGTCGACCAGGACGGCCGCGCCAGCCCGACTGCCATCTCCTTGAAGTCGCGCATAGGGTCACGCTCGCGCGCGCAGTGTGGGCTAGTGCCCGGAAGCCGAGAAGTGCATGTAGTCCTTGGTGTTGCCCGTCCAGGAGCCGCCCCAGCCCCAGCCGATCGAGCGGAACGCCTTGATCACCCGTCGGGTCACCATCCCGCGCCGCTGCCGCGAGCGGTCGCGGTAGCGCCTGGCGGTCGCGTCGCGAGTCTCGCCACAGCCGACATACGGGTTCTCGACCGGGTTGAGATCGACCGCGAGGCCGTACGCGTGCATCGACCACGATCCCGTGCCACGGCCACCCGTACAGGGCGACGGGACGGCCTGCCGGCACTCGAACGAGGCGCTGACATCGCCGTCGCGGGGGCGACTGCGCCGCGGCCCGTAGGCGTCGGCGAGGCCCATGTGCCTGATCGGGAAGCGCAGCTGGTACAGGCGGCGGAACACGCGCGCGAGCGGACCCGCGGCCCGCCTGTTGACGACGAGCCGGCCCGTGTGCCCCCGCCCATCGAAGCCCCGGTAGGTGACCGTGAGCAGCCGGAGGTCCGACAGCGCGACCGGGCAGCCCTGATGCCAGAAGCCCCCCGCCCTCAGCTGCCCCCGAACAGGATCTGGCAGCGGCTTGATCGACGACTGGAATGGAGCAAGCGCGAGCAGCATCGCCGGTAGCGCAAAGACGCGCAGCACAGCCGCCGACTCTACGCGACTGCCCAGGCGCGAGCACTCGTGAAGTCGTCCCACCTGGGAGCCGTGCCGCTGGAGGTCCGTGGCTCTGGGTGTCCCACGAAGGAGCGACTGCGATGAACGCCTCGCCGAACATCATCCTCGTGCACGGTGCGTGGGCAGACGGGTCGAGCTGGAGGCTGTCATCGAGCGCCTGCAGGCCGACGGTTACAACGTCACCGCAGCGTCGGTCGGCCCGCCGGCGACCGTTGACGCGCGAGCTCAGCGCCAGCCCGCGACGCCGTCGCCGCCGACCGGATCGTGTGGCGGTGCTCCGAGCGCCGCGATCCGCTCGCGTGCGCGCGCGACCTGCGCCGGGTCGTCGCCGCGCAGCAGGTCGTAGTCCTCCTGACCGGCCGGGTAGGCGCCGACCACGGTGAACTCCCCGTCCGCGGCGGCGCGGCGATGCCCCGTTCCCGCCGGCAGGACGAGCACGTCGCCCGCGGCCACGTCGAAGGGCCGGCCCTGCGGACCCCCGAGCTCCAGCATCGCGTGTCCGGACACGACGCCGAGCACCTCGTGAGACGTCGAGTGGAAGTGGTGAAAGCCGAAGACGCCGTTCACCCACGCTCCGCCCCAGCCATGCTCCGCGAACAAGGCGCGGCAGTCCGCGGCGCCGCGGCGTGCCGCCTCGACGCCGCGGTAGATCAAGACCGCGAATGACGGGTGGTTCGGAATGCTCTCGCCCGCCGGCGCGCGCCACGTCTCGAGCTGCATCCCTTCGCGGTTACCCGATCGATCGGCCAACCGCATCGCCGGGGCGACAACGAACTGCATTCACGGCGACGCGCGGGTCGTGACCCATGCGGGATTCCCGCGAGCTCATCAGCGACTTCGGCCCGAGGCCTCGGTCATCGTTCCCGCCGCGGATGGCGCTCTGACGAAGGTCCGGGTCCTCGATCTGCTTCCCGCGAAGCACACGCGGGGTGGCACCGCGGACGGACTCCCGCCCGCGAGGCCGCGGGGCTCTCACGATACGGTGCGCCGAGTGTCCTCACTGGATCGAGCGCGAGCACGGCTGCGGCTGCGCGAGCGCTTTCGCTCGCCCGCGGCCATCAAGGGCGACGCGGAGATCGCGTGGTGGCTGCGCACGTGGGATCCCGTCCTTCGCGAGGGCGGCTTCAGCCCGCCCGACGTCCCCCAGCTGCTCGACGGAGAACCGCCGGCGGACAGCTATGACGGGAGGCGCTGGCAACAGGCCCGTGCCGAGGTGCGCCGCGTCCTGCGCGAGGCGAACATCGAAGATGCAGCGTTCTTCGACGGGAAGGTCGTCGTCGACATCGGGCCCGGCGCACTCGGCTTCCCCGACGCCTGCCCCGCGCGGGTGAGCATCGGCGTCGAGCCGCTGGCTCAGCGGTTTGCGGATGCCGGGCTGCTGCTGGACTCCCACGCCGTCTACCTCGCCGCCCGCGCGGAGGCGGTGCCGCTGGTCTCGAGCACCGTCGACGTCATCGTGGCGCGCAACAGCCTCGACCACGTCGACGATCCGCGAGCGGCGATCGCGGAAGCGCGGCGGCTGCTGCGCCCGGGCGGCACGCTGATCTTGAACTTCGACGTCGAGCACACCCCCACCCCCACCGAGCCGCACGTGCTCGACGCCGACGAGGTGCGGGCGTGGCTCGGCGCCATGAACATCGAGCACGAGGACGTCTGGGACCACCCTCACGGCCACGACGGCCACGCCGTCGTGCTGGTCGCGCGCCAGCCCTGAGCGCTGTGCCGCGTCACACCGGCAGCAGCGGGATGTCGCCGAGGATCCCCCAGGCGACGAGGGCGCCGGCGCCGAGCGCGACCGCGATGCCGCTGAGGATGCGCTGGGCCGTCGTCGTCTCGGCCGCCTTGCGCTTGGCGACCTCGCCCTTCTCGAGCGCGCTCTCGAGCAGCTTCTCCGCCCATGCGAACTCGAGCGAGAGCAGCGCGAGACCGATCGGGATGACGACGAACGCGGGCCCGGGCAGGACGAGCATCGCGACGCCCGCTCCGAGCACCGTGAAGCCGACGACGATGTAGAGCACGCGCACGTGCACCGGACGCAGACGGTGACGCTCGCGCTGCTGCCGCAGCCGCTCGACGAGCGACGGCTTGTGCGGGTCCTCGGCTGCCACTGGGGCAGCCTAGCCGGGAGATCTGGTCAGGCCGCCAGTACCGGCTCGCCCGGGTCGGGGTCGGGCACGGACGCGGCGGGCGGCACGAACCTCATCGCGCGCTCGGCGAGGGCGGTGATCGTCAGGCTCGGGTTCACACCGACGTTCGCCGGGACGACCGAGCCGTCGCAGACGAGCAGGTTCTCGTACCCGAAGACGCGGTGGCGCTCGTCGACGACGCCCTCCTCAGGCGACCGGCCGATGACGACGCCGCCCATGATGTGCGCGGTCGTCGGAATGTTCGCGAGCGCCTCGGTGAGCGAGCTCTGCGGGATGCCGCCGATCCGCTTGGCGATCCAGTCCGCCGCCTCGTTGGCGATCGGGATGAACGTGGGGTTCGGCTTTGCGGGGTCCTGCTCGGTCTGCAGGCGCATCGCGCCCAGCCGTCCGGGACGCGGCCGCAGCGCGATCGCGTTGTCGAGCGTCTGCATGACGAGCAGGATGATCGTCCGCCGCGACCAGCCGCGGGGATCGAAGAGCTTTGCGAACGTCAGCGGGTGGCGCAGGGCGGCGAAGAGGAGCTTCAGCGGACGCGTCACGCGGGTGCCGTCGCCGACGAGCATCGTGTGCAGCGTGCTCATCGCGTCGCCGGCGTGGCCGTAGCTCACGGTCTCGATGTGGGTGTTCTCGTCGGGATAGATCGAGCCGCTGATCGCGACGCGCTTGGTGTAGTCGACGCTGTCGTCCGGCGCGGTGACGGCGAGGATCGCCTCGCTGTTGGTGCGCACGAGCTCGCCCAAGCGCGGCGAGATCTTCGGCAGCGAACCACGGTGGCGGCAGCGCTGCAGGAGCTTGTTGGTCCCCAGCGGCCCGCCGGCGAGCACGACGTTCGCGGCCGTGTACGTGCGCCGCTGCTTGCGCACCCAGGCCCCGGTGCGCTCGGTGACGACCGCGTAGCCGTCCGAGCCGTCGCCCCGGCCGAGCGGGCGCACGTCGACGACGGTGCGCTCGGGAATGATCTGCGCACCGCCGCGCTCTGCGAACCAGAGGTAGTTCTTGGGCAGCGTGTTCTTCGCGCCCACCGGGCAGCCGACCATGCAGCGCCCGCAGGCGATGCAGCCCGTGCGCGCAGGGCCCGCGCCGCCGAAGTAGGGGTCGGGGACGGTCTTGCCGGGCTCGCCGAAGTAGACGCCGACGCGCGTCTTGGAGTACGTGTCCTGCGCGCCGATGTGCTCGCCGAACTCGCGCAGGACCTCGTCGGCGGGGTCGTCGGTCGTGACCGTCGCGACGCCGAGCATCCGCTCGGCCTCGTCGAAATGCGGGGCGAGCGCCTGCTCCCAGTCGTCGAGGTCCGACCACTGCGGGTCAGCGTAGAAGCGCGGCCGCGGGCGGTAGAGCGTGTTGGCGTAGCCGAGGCTCCCGCCACCGACGCCGGCCCCGCTGACGATCGTGACGTCCTTGAAGATCGAAAGCCGGAAGATGCCGTGCAGGCCGAGGCGCGGGGCGAAGAAGTAGCGCCGGACGTCCCAGGTCGAGCGCGGGAAATCGTGGTCGCCGTAGCGTCTGCCCGACTCGATGACCGCGACGCGGTAGCCCTTCTCGGTCAGGCGGTGCGCGGAGACGCTGCCGCCGAAGCCCGAGCCGACGACGATCCAGTCGAAGTCGTGGCCGCCACCTTCACGTTCCATAAAGACGAGCATACCGGAGAAGATGACGGCGGCGTCACGTTTGGACTCATGGTTGAGTCAGCGCCGCAGCCGGACGCCCGTCGAGGCCGACCGCGAGCGCCCCGGGCGCCAGCGGCTGCGGCGCGGGCGCCTGCATCCGCACGACTGTAAAGGACGCTGTTTGCAGGCGTTTCGTGACGGCGAAGCCGGGAAATGGCGGCGGGAGGTCCCGCGGCCGCGGCGGCGTCGAGTGCAAGCCGCCGCGGTGTATGGCGATTGCGACGTAGTCGACCTCCGTGGTCGTCACCGGCGCGGTCAGCGGCCGTAGCCCCGGCAGGTAGTAGCGCAGCGGGACGAGCGCCCCGGCGCTGCTGACGACGACGCGTCGACCGCCGGAGGGGCCGAGCGCGTGGGCGGCGCCGCGCCAGTCCTCGCGCTGCAGCGCGGGATCGGCCGCGACCCCGACGACGGCGACGAGCCCGAGCGCGCAGGCCGCCGCGGTCGCGGCGGCGGCCGGCCACGGCGCCACCGCGGCCACCGCGGCGATCCCGGCGCCGACGAGCGTCGCCGCCAGCGGCAGCGCCGCGAGGACGTTGCGCGTCAGGACGTGGTCCTCGCCGGCGAGCGCCAGCAGCGCGGGCAGGGCGAGCGCGGCGACGGTGATCGCCGTCAGGCGCAGCGCGTCAGCGCGGGCGCGCTGGGCCACGCCGGCGCGGCCGGCGAGCAGCCGCACGAGCCCCACCACGCCGACCGCCAGCGCGAGCGCCGAGGCGATCGCCAGCAGCTTCTCCAGCGGCGCGTCGTAGCCGACGAGAAACTGCTTGGGCACCTGCGCGAGCCGGTGCGCGAGCCCGGTGCCTGTGATGAACGCCGCGGTGTCGTTCGCGCGCTGGGCGAGGGCCAGCGGAGCCAGCGCGGCCGCGGCCGCCACGGGCAGGGCAAGGGCCGTGAGACGGTCGCGGAGCGTCGGCGCGGCCAGGGCGAGCCACAGCGCCTGCGGCCCGACGAGGAAGACCGCGAAGTAGTGGCTCGCCAGCGCGAGCGCGCCGACGGCGCCCCAGGCTACGAGGCGCCCCGGGCGCGGAGCCTCCAGCGCCCGCAGCCACATCAGCGTCGACAGAACGCCGAGCAGTGCGAGCAGCGCGTAGGCGCGCGCCTCCTGGCTGAACCACACGAGCATCGGGTTGACGGCCACGAGCGCCGCCGCGGCGAGCCCAGCGCGCTCCCCGCCCAGCCGCCGGCCGAGCGCCCAGACGACGGGGATCGTCGCGGTCCCGAGCAGCGCCGGCAGCGACCGCAGGGCGACCTCGCCGGTGCCGAAGAGCTGGCTCCACAGCCACGCCAGGACGTAGTACAGCGGCGGCGAGGACTCGCTGTCGCTGATCGCCGAGAGGAGCCCCGGCAGGTCCATCCGCAAGAGGTGCGCGGTGGTCGCCTCGTCGAGCCACAGGCTCTGCGTCCCGAGCGTCGCGAAGCGCAGCGCGGCACCCGCCACGCACACGAGCGCCAGCGCGAGGCGGACCACTACAAGGGGATGTTGCCGTGCTTGCGCTTGGGTCGTTCGACGCGCTTCGTGCGCAGCGTCTCGAGGGCGGCGATGAGCTTCGGGCGCGTCTCGTGCGGGACGATGACGTCATCGACGTAGCCGCGCTCGGCGGCGACGTACGGGTTGGCGAAGCGGGCGCGGTAGTCGTCCTCGAGCTTCTGGCGGCGGGCCTCCGGCGTCGGCGAGCCCGCGATGTCGCGCTTGTAGATGACGCTCACGGCGCCCTCGGGCCCCATGACCGCGACCTCCGCCGTCGGCCAGGCGAAGTTCACGTCGGCGCCGAGGTGCTTGGAGGCCATGACGTCGTAGGCGCCGCCGTAGGCCTTGCGCGTGATGATGGTCATCTTCGGGACCGTCGCCTCGGTGAACGCGTACAGCAGCTTCGCCCCGTGGCGGATGATCCCGCCCCACTCCTGGTCGGTCCCGGGCAGGAAGCCGGGGACGTCGCAGAACGTCAGCAGCGGGACGTTGAAGGCGTCGCAGGTGCGCACGAAGCGGGCGCCCTTGACGCTCGCGTCGATGTCCAGGACGCCCGCGTTGCGCGCGGGCTGGTTGCCGACGATCCCGATCGCGTAGCCGTCGAGCCGTGCGAAGCCGCAGACGATGTTCGTCGCGAAGTGCTCGTGCACCTCGTAGAACTCGCCGTCGTCGACGATGTGGCGCACGACGTCGCGCACGTCGTAGGGCTTGTTCGGCGCCGCGGGGACGATGCCGTCGAGCTCGGGGTCCATCCGGTGGGCGTCGTCGGTCGGCAGGACGCGCGGCGTGGACTCGAGGTTGTTGGACGGCAGGAAGCTCAGGAGGTAGCGCGTGTCCTGCAGGCACTGGTCCTCGTCGTCGCACGCGAAGTGCGCGACGCCCGAGGTCGTGTTGTGCGTCATCGCGCCGCCGAGCTTCTCGAACTCGACCTCCTCGCCGGTGACAGTCCGGATGACGTCGGGGCCGGTGATGAACATGTGCGAGCTCTCCTTGACCATCGAGATGAAGTCGGTGATCGCGGGGGAGTAGACGGCGCCGCCGGCGCAGGGACCCATGACGAGGCTGATCTGCGGGATCACGCCGGAGCAGTTGACGTTGCGTATGAACACCTCGCCGTAGGCGCCGAGCGAGACGACGCCCTCCTGGATCCGCGCGCCGCCGGAGTCGTTGATGCCGATGATCGGGCAGCCGATCTTCGCGGCGAGGTCCATGACCTTGCAGATCTTCTCCGACATGACCTCGCCGAGCGAGCCGCCGAAGATCGACACGTCCTGGGAGAAGACGCAGACGCGGCGGCCGTCGATCGTGCCGTGACCGGTCACGACGGCGTCGCCCCAGGGTCGCTTCTTGTCCATGCCGAAGTCCGTCGTGCGGTGGCGCACGAACGTGTCGAGCTCCTGGAAGGAGCCGGGATCGAGCAGCTTCTCGACGCGCTCGCGGGCCGAGTAGCGGCCGCGGTCGTGCTGCTTGCGCTCGGCCTCGCTCGTCTCGCGGCCGGCGGCCTCGCGTCGCTCCTGGAGCTGGGCGAGCTTCATCTCGTACGTCTCGGGCGGCTTGTGGCGCTTGGACATCTCGTGCTCGATGGTAGATGGCTCACGCGCCGAGCACGGCACGCGCCTCGCCCCGGGCGGTATGCAGCGGGTGCCCGAGGCGAGGCTCTGGCCGTCCAAGCGGGGTCAGTCGTGCAGGACGATGCGCCGGTGCGCGGATCCGAGGTCGTCGAGGATCTCGGTGAGGATGGCCACGGTTCGCTCGGGGCCGATCGCGTCCGGCGGCTCGCCTGCCTCGATCAAAGGCGACGGCGCGGGGTCGGGCGCGGGCATGGGCGGGACCGGATCGGGCGGCGGGACCGGATCGGGCGGCGGGACCGGATCGGGCGGCGGCGTCGGCGGCGTCGGATCCGGGCCGGGCCCCGGGGGCGTCGGATCGGGCGCCGGCGTGGGTGGCGTGGGGTCGTGGATCGGCGGCCCGGGCGCCGGTATCTCGGCGGCCGGCGCCGGCATGCGCTGGCGGCGACGAAGGAGGCGGGCGAAGAAGCCGCGGCGGACTGGTGCGGGGGGCGGCGGGGCTGGGGCGGCGGCTGGCTTCGCAGCGGTCGGGGCGGGCTCGGGCGCGGACGCCTCGGGCTCGGATTCGGGCTCGGCGGCGAGCGGCTCGGCCTCGGGCTCCGGCTCGGGCTCCGCGCCGTCCGGCTCCAGCGCGGGCGCTCGGGCGATCGGCGTCGCCGTCAGCACGACCTTCGTTCCCCAGCCCGCCGGGGCGAGCTCCACCGTGCCGCTGACGCGGTCGCCCTCCCAGGCGACGGTGGTCTCGGGATCGACGCGGGTGATGCGGATCTCTCCGAACGCCGCGAGGCGCCTGCCCAGGAGCGCCTCGCTGCTGACCTCGGCCCAGAGCTCCGGCGGCGACTTCACGAGCCGCCGCTGCGCCTTCGATTCGTCCATGGCCGACGTGTTCGCCCGGCCGGTCCGGAATCCTGCCTCGATGCGGCTCCGAGAGCGCTAGTCGTTGTAGCGGCGTCCAGCCGGCACGGCGCCGATCGAGGCGCCCGTTACTGGAGCTGGGACATGTCGCTGCTCGCGACCGACCCGTCGGGGGCGTGGAAGCTGAGCTTGTCGAGCGCGGACTGCAGCGAGCCTTCGTAGCTGAGGCTTGTGTAGGTCGCGCCGCTTACGGCGTCGACCGCGGCGGTTTGCTTGGCCAGGACGCTCTGGCGCAGGATCGGCTCGGCGTAGCCGGAGATCGATGCTGATTTCGGGTCGGCGTTCTGCAGCTGGACTGCTTCGACCTTGGCGATCTTGCCGTCGGACACGGTGACCCGGACCTGCGCGGCGCCGTAACGCGTCGACATGGCGTCTCCGAGCGCGTTCTTCATCCCTGAGCTCGAGGGCGTCGTGGCTGAGCCGGACGAACCGGTGGACGCACCCGTTCCGGCGCTGCCTGAGGAGCCTGATGGCGTCGAGGCCGCGGCGCGGGGCGGTGCCGTTGCGACAGGCGTCGCGGCCGGGTGGGCGTGGAAGCCGAGCACTGCTGCGGTGCCGGCGACGGTGGCGGAGATGACGATGGGTGCGCGTTTCATGCTGGATGCTCCTCAGAATGTGAACGACTCGAAGTGGATCCGGCTGTCCGCCACGCCCGTCCGCCGGAGGGTGTCGGCCAGCGCCGCGGTGAACGCCTCGGGCCCGCAGACGTAGATGTCGCGGCGGCGCACGTCGCTGACGAGGCTGCGCAGGACATGCGGCTCCAGCGGCCAGTCGCGGCGTGAGCCCGGCAACTCGAGCAACCTTCCGTCGCGGCGGTGCACCTCGGTCGCGATCTCGTCGCACAGGACCAGCTCCTCCCGGGTCGATGCGCGCAGCAGCACGACGACGTCAGCGCCTGCCGGGAGGTCCTGCAGCAGGGCGAGGATGGGTGCCGATCCGACGCCTGCGCCGATGAGCAGGAGGCTGTCGTTGTGGCTGGCGTCGGGCGTGAAGCTGCCGTACGGGCCTTCGATCGCGACCCGCGTTCCCGGCTTGACCCGGGCGAGCGCCGCGCTGTGGTCGCCGAGGTCCTTGACCGTGATCCGGAGGCGATGGTCGTGCGGGACGGCCGACAGCGAGTAGGGGTGCGCCTGCCACCACATGCCGCGGGCGAGGAAGCGCCACTGGAAGAACTGACCGCCAAAGACGGGCAGGCGATCGAGCCCGCGCCCGGCGATCAGGATGGAGACGGTTCCCGGGCCGTCGGGGGTGACCGAGACCACGCGCAGTCGGTGGCGCAGCGAACGCCAGATCGGCAGGCAGGCGCGCGCGGCGATCACCGTGGCGAGCGTGCCGGCCCAGATCGCGGTCCACCAGGCTCGGGCGACGGGATGCCCCACGAACGAGGCCCCGGTGTCGACCTGATGCGAGAAGGAGACAAGCAGGGCCAGGTAGGTGTAGAGGTGCACCGCCCACCATGTCTCGTAGGCCATCCGACGGCGCGCCAGCCGGTAGGAGGTCACACCGGCGGCGACCAGCAGGGTGGCCCCGACCGTCGCCGCCAGGATCCCGGGATAGGTCCACAGCAGCCGGCCGAGCTGGTGGAGCACGCCGTCGTGAGCGGCGCGGGCGTAGCCGACGGTGATGAGGACCGCGTGGCTCGCGAGGAGATACAGCGGCCACGGGCCGAGTCGGCGGTGCCAGCCGACCAGCCGGTCCTGGCCGATCGCGCGTTCCAGCGGCGGGATGCGCGCGACGAGCAGGACGACGACGACCATCGCATACGCCGCGAGCAGGCCGCTCAGGCGCCCAAGCGCCGTGGCGACGCCGCCTGGCGCGGCGAGCGAGCCGGAACTCTCGGCGATGATCGCGAGCGCGATCGTGACTCCGAGCCCGAGCCCGGCAACCGCCGCGAGCAGGTCGACGACGAGCGGCCGCGGTCGGGCGGGGCGCCGGCGCCGCCAGCGCGCCACGGGCACGCCGGCCCCGGCGGCCGACGCACGCGCCGTGACGGGCGGCGGCGGCATGGCCTCGGGCACGGCCGGATCGGCCCACAGCGACGTGCGCGGCGCCGGCGCGCCGCGGCCCTCCGTCGCGCGGTTGTTCACTCCGCCACCGCCGGGAACCCGGGCGTCGACAGGACGACGTCGTCCGCGCGGATGGTCATCGCCTCGTAGCCGTGCAGGCCGAGCGTCCAGTCCGGGCCGGCCGCGCCCATCGCGAACGCGGCGGTCGAGTACGCATCGGCGATGGCGAGATCGGGGCCGACGACGGTGACCGAGACGACGCCCTGCGAAGGCCGTTCGGTCGTCGGGTCGAGGATGTGCTCGCCGCGCTCATAGGCGCCCGATGTCGCGACGGCGAGGTCGTCGCGGACCTGCACGATGGCCGCGATCGAGCGCCGGTCGCGCGGATGCTGGATGCCGACTCGCCAGGCGGTGCCGTCGCCCGCGTGGCCGTGGGTCGCGATGTCGCCCCCCGCGGTGAGGCAGAAGTCGGTAACGCCGTCGGCGCGCAGCCGATCGGCGGCGTGCTGGACGGCCCAGCCCTTGACGAAGGCGGACGGGTCAAGCCTCCCGGTCGCGCGCGCGTCGAAGAACCCGCCGGTCTGGCGGTGCAGCCGCTCGCACTGTCCGATCACCCAGCGCACGTCCGAGCTCGCGTCGGTGAGCTCCAGCTCGCCGCGGCCCAAGCGGCACACGGCGCTGTCGGGGCGATAGGTGCTGAAGGTGGCGTCGACTTCGTGCAGCCATCGAACGGCCCTCCGGATCGCCTGCGGCGGCGGCGCGCAGCCGCGAACGTCGATCGTGACGGCCGTGCCCATGACGTGCTCGACGTGCACGTGCCTCGAGTACGTGTGCATTGGACGCCATCGTCAGCGTCGCCGGTCAGCGCTGTGCGAGTGCAAGCTGAGAGGTTCGTGAGAGCGCCCGCTGCCCCCGCCCGGCTTGCGCTGCCGTCACGCGCCCGGCTTCACGGTCATGAGGAAGATCGCGACGACGACGAGCAGCATCACGAAGCCGCCGGACGCGGTGAGCTTGCGCGCCTGCGCCTCGTAGGCCTCGCTCGGACGGCCGCCGGCCCGGCGATCGGCCTCGGCGAGCTCCGCGCAGCGACGTTCCGTCGGCGTGACGACGGCGCCGACGAGGCCGAAGATGACGATCAGGATCGTGAACGTCGAGCTGATCCAGGCGTCGCCGAGGCTCCAGCGGTCGAGCGCGAGGTAGAGCCCGGCGGCGAGGATGACCACCATCGACGGCGTGATGAGCCGCCGCGTCAGGAAGACCTGGGCGCGATGCAGGACGACGAGGTCGCCGGGGCTCGTGCGCCGGATGTACGCCTCCAGCAGCGGATAGGCGAAGACGACGCCGAACGCCAGCACGACCGCGAGGACGTGCACGAACAGGACGACGTCGTAGAAGACGATCGCGGGGATGAGCATGGCGCAAGCCTCGCAGGATCGGCGGTCGCGCGAACCCCGCCCGCCGGCGCTCAGGCGCGCGGGCGGTACGCCCCGAAGACGTCCTTCATCGCCCCGCAGACCTCGCCCATCGAGCAGTGGTCCTTCAGCGCTCGGCGGATCGGGTGCATGAGGTTGTCGGTGCCGCGGGCGGCGTCGCGCAGCTCGTCGAGCCGCTGCGCGACGAGCTCCTGGTCGCGGTTTTGCTTGAACGCCTTCAGGCGGTCGAGCTGCTCGCGCTCCGTCTCGGGGTCGACGCGGAGGATCTCCTCGACCTCGACCCCCTCCTCCTCGTACTTGTTGACGCCGACGACGATGTCCTGCTTGCAGCGGTAGCGCTCCTGATAGCCCCAGGCCGACTCGTCGATCTCGTTCGTGATGAACTCGATCGCGTTCACCGAGCCGCCGAGCTCGTCGACCTTCGCGATGAGCTCAGACGCGCGCGACTCGATCTCGTCGGTGAGCGCCTCCACGTAGTAGGAGCCGGCGAAGGGATCGACGGTGTCGGTGGCGCCGGACTCGTGGGCGATGATCTGCTGCGTGCGCAGCGCGATCTTCGCCGCGCGCTCCGACGGCAGCGCAAGCGCCTCGTCGTAGCCGTTGGTGTGCAGCGACTGCGTGCCGGCGCAGACGGCGGCGAAGCCCTGCAGCGCGACGCGGATGACGTTGTTCTGCGGTTGCTGGGCGGTGAGCGTCACGCCGCCGGTCTGCGTGTGGAAGCGCAGCTTCATCGACTTCTCGTCCTTGGCCCCGAAGCGGTCGCGCATGATGTGCGCCCACATCCGCCGCACGGCGCGGAACTTCGCGACCTCCTGGAAGACGTTGTTGTGGCCGTTGAAGAAGAACGCCAGCCGCGGCGCGAACTCGTCGACCTCGAGGCCCGCATCGATCGCCGCCTGCACGTAGGCGATCGCGCTGCACATCGTGAACGCGACCTCCTGCACGGCCGAGCAGCCCTTCTCGCGGAAGTGGTAGCCGGAGATCGAGATCGTGTTCCACTTCGGCGCGAACTCGTTGCACCATGCGAACAGGTCGGTCGTCAGGCGCATCGTGCCCTCGGGCGGGTAGATGTAGTTCCCGCGGGCGACGTACTCCTTCAGCACGTCGTTCTGCGTCGTGCCGCGCAGCTCGGCGAGCGGCACGCCCTGCTCCTCGCCGACGAGCGAGTAG
>DASWQM010000050.1:0-23584 GCA_036403675.1 Solirubrobacteraceae bacterium
GTCGTGCTCGACGAGCAGCAGCGTCATGCCCTCGTCGCGGTGCAGTCGCGCGATCAGCCGCGTCATCGCGGCGCGCTCGTCGGCCGACATCCCGGCAACGGGCTCGTCAAGCAGCATGAGCTTGGGCTCCATCGCCACGCAGCGCGCGAGCTCGACGCGCTTGCGGTCGCCGTAGGGCAGCGTGCCGGCCGCGCGCTGGGCGAGGTCCTCGATGCCGCACGTGCCCAGCGCCAGCCTCGCGGCCTCGCGGTGCTCGCGCTCCTCGGCGCGGGCGAGGCCGAGGCCGCCGCGCAGCGCGCCGGCGCGCATGAGGTGGTCGCGGCCGACGAGTACGTTCTCCAAGGCCGTCAGCTCGCCGACGACGCCGAGGTTCTGAAAGCTGCGCGCGACGCCGAACTCGGCGAGCCAGCGCGGTCGCAGCGCGAGGAGGTCGACGCCGTCGAGGTCGACGCTGCCGGTCTGCGGCTCGTAGACGCGCGACAGGACGTTGAAGAGCGAGCTCTTGCCCGCGCCGTTGGGCCCGATGACGGCCAGCAGCTCGCCGCGCGCCAGGTCGAAGCTCACGTCCTCGAAGGCGCAGATCGACCCGAAGCGCAGGCTCAGGTCGCGCACCGTGAGCATCAGCGGACGACCTCCTCGAGCACGACCTCGCGCCCGCCGGCGGTACCGAGGTAGCTCGCGCGCAGCTCGTCGTCGAGCAGCAGCTGCGCGGTCGGGCCGGTCGCACGGACGCGGCCGTTCTCGAGCAGGAAGGCCGTCTTCGTGGCGCGCAGGGCGAGCGCCGTCGACTGGTCGGCGAGCAGGATCGCCGTGCCGCGCCGGCGGATGCGCTTGAGCGCATCGGCGATCTCGGCGACGACGATCGGCGCGAGGCCGAGCGAGGGCTCGTCGAGCAGCAGCAGCCGCGGGTCGGCCATCAGCGCGCGGCCGATCGCGAGCATCTGCTGCTGCCCGCCGCTGAGCAGGCCCGCGCGCTGGTCCAGGCGCTGGCCGAGCAGCGGGAACAGCGCCAGCACTTCGTCGCGCAGCTGCGCCTCGCGCCGGCGGTCGCCGAGCGCGAAGGCCCCCAGGCGCAGGTTCTGGGCGACCGTCAGCTCGGCGAGCATGCGCCGGCCCTCGAGCGTCTGGGCGACGCCGCGCGCGACCAGCCGCGCCGAGTCCAGCCGGCGCGTGGACAGCCCGTCGAAGCGGATCTCACCGCTGACGATCGCGCCGCGGTGGTAGCCCAGCAGTCCGCCGACCGCGCGCAGCAGTGTGGTCTTGCCGGCTCCGTTGGCGCCCAGCAGCGCGACCGCGCCCGCGGCAGGGACGTTCAGGCTGACGCGCTCCAGCGCGAGCGTGACCCCGCCGTAGCGCACCACGACGTCATCGACCTCGAGCAACACCCGTTTCCTCCTCCCTCACGAGCGGCGATCGAGATCGCGGCTCTGGGAGGTCACGCTAGACGCGAATCCGGGGGCAGCCATCGGCGCCCGGAACCGAACTTCCGGGGCGCCTGTTGTGCGCTGGTGACAACCCGCGCGGGGGCGCGTCAGGTGCTGACCTGCGGCGCGACCGGGGGCGCCGCGACGACGTCGAACTCGGCCTCCGCGACGCGGATCGCGATCAGCAGGTCGAGCACGTCGGCGACGCGCCGCAGCCGGGTGCCGGTGCGCTCCTCGATCTTCGCCAGGCGGTAGCGCGCGGTGTTCGGATGCACGTACAGCCGCTCGGCGGTGAGCTTGGCGTTGAAGTCCGCCGCGACGTACTCCAGCAGCGTCGTCGTCAGGACGCGGCCCTCGGCGACGTCGTCGGCGACGAACGCGCGGACGGCCTCGGGGATGCGCCGGCGGGCGGTGTCCTGGCCGAACAGCGTCAGGCAGTCGAACGCGCTGAGGTCCGAGAGGGCGAGCACGCCGCCGGTCGCGCGGATGCGCTCGGCGGCCGATACGGCCTCCCGGTAGGCCTCGGGGATCGTCGTCAGGTCGTCGTGGACGGTGCTGACGCCGACCGCGAGCGTCAGCCGCTCGTCGGCGAGCTGCGACTGCACGGCGGTCAGCGCCGCGACGACGTCGTCGATCGCGTCGCGCCGCATCGGCGCGACGATGACGACCTCGCGGTGGCGGACGACCGACAGCGGCTGGTCAAGCCCGCCGAAGGCACGCGACAGCCAGGTCGCGCAGCTGCGCAGGTGGTGGTCGTCCGGTAGCGGCGCGGTCGCCGCCGCGACGACGAGCACGCACGAGGAGGCGGGCGCGAGGCCGGCCTGGCGTGCGGCCGCGAGCTTGGGACCCGGGGCCGGGGCGCGGCCGCTGAGCAGGTCCTCGAGCAGGTCCCGCCGGCCGCGCTCGCCCTGCGCGAGCAGCAGGCGCTCGGACTCGACGTAGACCTCGGCCGCCTCGCTGGCCGCGATGCTCATGTAGCGCATGACGATCGACGGCAGCGCCAGCGCCTCGCGCCGGGTCGGCTCGTCGACGACACATTCGAGCACGGCATCCCAGAAGACCTCGGTGTAGATCCGGAACGCGTGCAGGAAGTCGGCCAGCGGCAGGCGGCCCACGCGCCGCTTGGCGCGCGGGCGCACGAAGTCGATCTCGACGCTCCGCAGCGGGCGCCCGAGCTCGATGCTGCGGATCAGCGCGTCGTGCTCGAGGGCGACGTGCGCGCGCACGTCGGCGACAAACGCCGGGTCGGAGATCGCGGCGTAGCCGGCGATCTCGCTGCGGATCCGCTGCACGCCGACGTCGACAAGCTCCTCCTGGCGCGCTCGCAGCGAGTCAAGGATGGCCTGCAGTGCTGCGGTCCTCACGAGCACGTCGGTCGCCGGCACAGCGATCTCCTCCTGAACGCGAGCGTACCTGAGCGGGCGCCGACACGCACCCGATTCCGGTTAGACCGATGCGTGGGGCTGTGGGAGCGGCGCCGTGTTTTCTGGGACGGCGATGCGGTGCTTGACGACCTTGCCGTTCGCCGTCCGCGGCAGCTCGTCGACGAACCACAGGCGCCGCGGCAGCTTGTAGCGCGCCAGGCGCCGGGCGGCGAAGCGCAGGAGCTCCTCGCTGGCGATCTCGGCGCCCGCGCGCAGCAACACGCAGGCCACGACCTCCTCGCCCAGCAGCGCGTGCGGTACGCCGAGGGCGGCCGCCTCGCGCACGGCGGGATGGGCCGCCAGCGCCTGCTCGACCTCGCGCGGGTGCACGTTGTAGCCCTCGCTGATGATGAGCTCCTTCGCGCGGCCGACGATCTCGTAGCGGCCGTCCGCGGCGCAGCAGGCGAGATCGCCGGTGCGCAGCCAGCCGTCGTCGGACAGCACGGCGGCGGTCTCCGCGGGGCGCCGCCAGTAGCCGGTCATGACGTTGGGCCCGTGCACGACGAGCTCGCCGGTCGCGCCGGGCTGCACCTCCTCGCCGAGCGCGTCGACGACGCGCACCTGCACGCCGACGAGCGGCCATCCGATCGAGCCCGGCCGGCGGGTCTCGTCGATCGCGTCCAGGCAGACCACGGGCGACGTCTCCGTGAGGCCGTAGCCCTCGGCGAGCGGCGTGTCGGTCGCGCGCTCCCAGGCGGCGTGCAGCCCGCCGTCCAGCGGCGCGCCGCCGCTGAGCGCTGCGCGCGGACCGACGCGCGCGAGCAGCTGCTCGCGGTCGGCGGCGAGCAGGCCGGCATACGCCGTCGGCGTGCCGAGCATGAACGTGACCTCGCGCGCGGCAAGCAGGCCGAGGAGATCGGCGGGCTCCAGCGACGGTGCCATCAGCAGGCAGGCGCCGCCGGCGAGCGTCGCGTTCAGGCCGCAGGTCTGGCCGAACGCGTGGCATAGCGGCAGCGCCGCCAGCACGACGTCGCCGGCGCGGTAGCGCAGGCGCTCGGCGGTCGCGGCGGCGTTGCCGCCGAGGTTTGAGTGCGAGAGCACGCTGCCCTTGGGCTCCCCGGTCGTGCCGGAGGTGTAGAGGATCACGGCCGGATCGTCGGGCGCGACCGCCAGCGGCGGCGGCACGTCGTCGCCGGCGGGCGCGACGTCGAAGCAGCTCCCGGGCGCGAGGACGAAGACGGTCAGGCCCGCACGCGCGGGGGCCGAGCGCTGCAGCTCCCGCCAGACCAGCAGCCGCCCGCTCTCGGCGTCGCGCAGGATCGCCGCGATCTCGGTGCGCGTCAGCAGCGGGTCCACGGGGACCGCGACGCCGCCGGCGCGCAGCACGCCGTAGTAGGCCGCTGCGAACTCCGGGACGTTGGGGAGCAGCAGCAGGACCCGCTCGCCCGGCTGCAGGCCGTCGTCGCGCAGCAGCGCCGCGACGCGCGCACCGGCCGCATCGAGCTCGCGGTAGCTGACCTTCCGGTTGCCTGCCCGCAGCGCCGGGTGCGCCGGACGATGGGCCGCCAACTCGCGCAGGGCGGCGGCGACGTTCACCGCTCGGCGAGCTCCGCGGGGATGGCTATCGAGCGCTTGAGGATCTTGCCCGTCGGCCCCTTGGGAAGCTCGTCGACGAACCACACGCGGCGCGGATACTTGTAGGCCGCGACCTGGTCCTTGACGAAGTCGCGCAACTCCGCCGCCGAGGCCTTGGCGCCCTGCTTCAGCGCGACGGCGGCGCCGATCTCCTCGCCCCACTCTGCGTCAGGGACGGCGACGACCGCCGCCTCAGAGACGGCGGGGTGCTCGTAGAGCACCTCCTCGATCTCGCGCGGATAGACGTTGTAGCCGCCTCGGATGATCAGATCCTTCTTGCGATCGACGATGTAAAAGTAGCCCTCCTCGTCGGCGCGCGCCATGTCGCCGGAGCGAAACCAGCCGTCGGCGTCGATCGCCTCGGCGGTCGCCTCGGGCTTGTTCCAGTAGCCCTTCATGACGTTGCGCCCGCGAATGACGATCTCGCCGACCTCGCCGACGGGCAGGTCGCGCCCGTCGTCGCCGACGACCTTCATCTCGCAGCCCGCGATCGGCGTGCCGATCGAGCCCGCCTTGCGCTCGCGGTCGGGGTGATTGAACGACGCGACGGGCGAGGTCTCCGACAGGCCGTAGCCCTCGAGGATCATCGTCGCGAACCTCTCCTCGAACGCGCGCATGAGCTCCAGCGGCAGCGATGCGCCGCCGGACGCGCAGACCTGCAGCGACGAGACGTCGGTCGTCTCGGCGGCGGGGTGGTTGAGGATCGCGCCGTACATCGTCGGGACGCCCTCGAAGACGTTGACGCGGTCGCGCTCGATGACCTCCAGCGCCTTGCCGGGGTCAAAGCGGGGGATCAGCGTCAGGCAGCCGCCGGCGCAGATGGTCGCGTTCATCGCGCAGGTCTGCCCGAAGCTGTGAAACAGCGGCAGCGATCCCAGCGTGACGGTGTCGGCGCCGAGGCCGAACAGCCCGACGGCGGCGCGGCAGTTATGGGCGAGGTTGTCGTGGCTGAGCTCGGCGCCCTTGGGAACGCCCGTCGTGCCGGACGTGTAGAGGATCACGGCGGTCTCCGAGCCGTCGCAGGCCGCGACCTCGCGCTGCGGCTCGGCGCCCGCCAGCAGCTCCGCGAACGCCGCCGGCTCCACCTCGATGCACTCGGCCCCGGCCTCGGCGGCGCCGGTGCGCGCGTGCTCGGCGAACGGCGCCCAGGCAAAGACGGCCTTCGCCCCCGGGTCGGAGAGGTAGTGCGCCGTTTCGCGGCCCTTGAGCAGGACGTTCATCGGCACCGCCGCCGCGCCGCGGCGCAGGATCCCGTAGTAGACGACGCAGAACAGCGGCACATTGGGGAGCATGAGCCCGACGCGATCGCCCGAGCCGATGCCGCGCGCCGCGAGCAGGCCAGCGACGCGCCCGGACGCGTCGTCGAGCGCGGCATAGGAGAGGACGTCTTCGTCGAGCTTCAGCGCCGGCGCGGCCGGTCTCGCGGCGGCGGACAAGCTCAGGTTCTCAGCCAGGTTCATCGGGATCCTCCCCAGGGGCGACCGCGTCCATCCTCGCCCTCCGGCGACCCGTTGGGAATGTGCGCCGATGCCGAACCGAACGCCCGGCGACCGTGCGCGAGCGCCAACCGCGGGCGCGGCGTCGCGAAGCGTATCGAGCAGCAGGAGCGCGCCGATGGCCGGCGGCAGCGACCGGCCGCCCGAGGACGAGCCGGCGCTCGCGGCGGACGCGAGGGTGTGACGCCGCGGTTTAGACGATGTGAAAGCCGGTGAAAACCAGTGCGATGGCACCCGACTCGCAGACCGCCAGGACACTCATCGACGCCGCGGCCGCCGGCACCACGGCACCCGACGCCCAGTCGTCCGCCCCGAAGCCGGTCGACCGGCGGCAGCGCCGATTCCGCCTGCGCGCCGACGAGGCCGTCCCCGACGGCATCCGCCGCGTGGCACGCGGCCAGCTCGCCGGCGCCGCCGACGACTTCGCGGGCGTCACGAAGGCTGAGATCGGCGAGGCCGTGCACTCGGCCCGCAAGCGGCTCAAGCGCGTCCGGGCGGCGCTGAAGCTGGCGCGCGACGCGATCGGCGACGCCGCCTACCAGCGCGAGAACACGCACATGCGGATGGTCGCCGGAGGGCTCTCGGCGGCGCGCGACGCCCGCGTGCTGCTCGACACGCTGGCGGCGCTCGAGGAGCGCTTCGAGGACGAGCTGCCGCCCGCTGCCACGGCACGGCTGCGCGCGCGTCTCGAGGACGGCCACGAGCGCGCGCTGGCCTCGATGGCCGAGGAGGGCGACGTCGCCGGCAGGACGCTGCAGGCGCTGGAGGAGGCGCGTGCGCGGACCGCGCAATGGACGTTCGAGCGCGACGGCTTCGACGCGCTGCGGCCCGGCCTGCGCAGGATCTACCGCCGCGGCCGCAAGCGGCTGCGCGCGGCCTGCGCGGACCCGAGCGTCGAGAACCTCCACGACTACCGCAAGCGCGTCAAGGATCTCTGGCACGCCTCGCAGCTTCTGCGCCCGGCGCATCCGAAGCGCATGAAGCGCCTGTCGCGACGCACGCACGAGCTCGCCGACCTGCTCGGCGACGACCACGACCTCAGCGTCCTGCGCGACTACATCGACGTGCACCCGCAGCTCTTCGAGGACGCCGCCTCGCGCGACGCCCTGCTCGCCGTGCTCGACCGCCGGCGCGACACGCTGCGCCGCCGCGCCCTGAAGCTCGGTCGCCGCCTCTACAAGCGCTCGCCGAAGCGCTTCCTCCGCGCGATCGAGCGCGGCTGGCACAAGCGCGCCGAGCGGCGGCCCAAGCCGGTCGCCGGCTGAGGACAGCGCGGAGCTGGCCGCCGGTCGCGAGCGCGACATCGGTGGCGAGCAGTCGTTGGATCGCATCGTCGGCCACCCCCACGGTCTATCGCCCGCCGCAGACAGACCGGCACAGCACCCGCCGCGCACCGCCCCCACTACACGGTCGCTACATCTTCGCCTGTGAGGCTGCCGCGCTGTTGTCCTCAAAGGAAAGGAAGTACGGCACATGAAGCTCGACCTTCGCACCCTTGCGCTGACCGGGGCGGCCATCGCCGCAGCGGCGGCCGGCGGGGCGGTGTACGCGCAGGCACAGACCTCGCCGGCGCCGTCGCCGCAGCCCGCCAAGTCGGCAGCACCGGCCGCTCCGGCCGGCGCCGCAGACACCGCCGATCCCAGCGGCACCGATCCGACCGACAAGGCCGACCCCGCCGAGGCGCCGGGTACGGAGACACCTGACGGCCCCGGCGACAAGGCCGACGGCCCCGGCGAGAAGCCCGACGGCCCCGGCGACAAGGCCGACGGCCCCGAGGCGCCGGGCAGCGAGGTGCCGGGCGACGACGGCCCCGGCGGCCCCGCCGACGAGGCCCCGGCCCCGGGCGCCAGCACGGCCCCGGGCCAGTAGCCCGAAGGTCCGAGCGACTCCGAAACGGTGCGGGCGCCCGGTGGGGGCGCCCGCACCGTCAGGCGGTCGTCAGCCGCCTGCTGCCAGCGTGCAAGCATGCGCGTGCTGATCGTCGAGGACAAGGTCAAGATGGCAAGCCTCCTCCGGCGCGCGCTGCGCGGCGAGGGCCTGGCCGCGGACGTTGCGGTCCGTGGCGAGGACGCGCTCTGGATGGCCGCCGCGACGAACTACGATGCGATCCTGCTCGACGTCATGCTGCCCGGCATCGACGGCATCCAGACGTGCCGGCGCCTGCGCGACGACGGCATCTGGACGCCGGTGCTCATGCTCACCGCGCGTGGTCAGCTCGAGGATCGCGTCGCTGGCCTGGACAGCGGCGCAGACGACTACCTCGTCAAGCCGTTCGAGCTCGCCGAGCTGACGGCGCGGCTGCGGGCGCTGGCTCGCCGTGAGCCCAAGCGACGGCCCACCGTGCTGGAGGCCGGGGACCTCACGCTCGATCCGGCAACGCAGCGCGTGTGGCGCGGCGACGTCGAGGTCGAGCTGCCCAGGAAGTGCTTCACGCTGCTGCACGCGTTCATGCGCCAGCCGGGCGTCGTCCTGTCGCGCTACGACCTGCTCGAAGCCGCTTGGGACGGCGCGTACGAGAACCGCTCCAACGTCGTCGACCAGCACATCCGCGCGCTGCGCGACCGCATCGACCGGCCGTTTCACCGGCGCACGATCGAGACCGTGCGGGGACGGGGCTACCGGCTCGCGCAGGAGTCCTGACCCGCGTGCCGGTCAGATGGCGCCTGACGCTCGCCTTCGCGGCGGTCATCGCCGTCGTGCTCGCAGCGACCGGGATCTTCGTCCATGGGCGGCTGGCGACGTCCCTGGACGCTGCGGTGAACCGCAGCCTGAACGCTCGCGCGGGCGACGTGGCGGCGCTGGCGCGGGAATCGGACACGGGCCTGAGGGAGGCACGGCGCGCGGCCGGAAGCGGGCGTCGCGTCGAGCTCGCCCAGCTCATCGACCGCTCCGGGAACGTGCTCGACCGCACGCCGGGGCTCGCCGCACAGCCGCTGCTGAGCGGCCGGCAGCTCGCCGCCGCGCAGGCTGGCCAGCGCGTGCGCACCGACGCAGAGCTCGCCGGCGACGAGCACGTCCGGCTGCTCGCGGAGCCGATGCGAGCACAGGACCAGCAGCTCGTCGTCGTCGTCGGGCAGTCGCTCGAGGACCGCGATCAGGCGCTGGCGAACCTGACCGGTGTGCTGCTGCTCGGTGGCCCGGCTGCGCTCCTGCTTGCCTCGCTGGCCGGCTACCTGCTGACCGGTGCGGCGCTGCGGCCGGTCGAGCGCATGCGCCGCCGCGCAGCGACGCTGTCGGCCACGAACCTCGGGGAGCGGCTGCCGACCGGCGGCGGCAACGACGAGCTCGGACGCCTCGGGCGCACGCTCAACGAGCTCCTTGCGCGTGTCGACGACGCGGTCGCCCGCGAGCGGACCTTCGTCTCCGACGCGAGCCACGAGCTGCGCAGCCCGCTCGCCATGCTGCGCACGGAGCTCGAGCTCATCGCCCGCGATCGTCCGTCGGGCGGCGCGCTGCAGGACGCGGTGGCCTCGGCCGTGGAGGAGACCGACCGGCTGCGCCGGCTCGCCGACGACCTGCTCATGCTGTCGCGCGCCGACGACGAGAGCCTCACCGTGCGCCCCGAGCCGCTGGCCGCCGCCGAGCTGATCGACGCCGCGGCCGCCCGCGCGCGCGCCACGAGCACGGCCGCCACGCAGCAGATCACCGCGCACGCAGCGCCCGGGCTGCAGGTGCTCGCCGACCGCGACCGGGTCGAGCAGGCGCTCGCCAATCTCGTCTCCAACGCGCTGCGGCACGGCGGCGGCGACGTGCGGCTCGAAACCCGCCACGCAGGCGCGCACGTCGAGCTCCACGTCCTCGACGACGGCCCGGGGTTCGCGCCGGACTTCCTGCCCCGCGCATGGGAGCGCTTCGCCCGCGGCGACCCCGCTCGCACCGAGGACGGCGCCGGGCTCGGCCTCGCGATCGTGCGCACGATCGCCGCCCTCCACGGCGGCGAGGCGCAGGCCGCCAACCGCCCGGGCGGCGGCGCGGATGTCTGGATCGCGCTGCCGTCCGCGCTCACGCCGGCAGACGCGCCTCCTCGAGATCAAGATCGCGCAGGATCTCGCGCCAGACGTCGGGCTTCAGCCGCCCCTCGTTCCGCAGCCCGAGCAGCGCGTCGCGCTCGGCGCCGATGAGGTCGCGCCGCAGCTCGCTGTAGCGCTCGATCGGCTCCCGCGCCGCGGCGCGCGCCTCCTCGGCGTCGCCGCCGATGACCGCCATGCAGCGCCGGAAGCGCGAGCGGTACAGCTCGCGCATGCGGCGCAGGCGCTCGGGCGTGATCGCGCCCTCGCGCTCGAGCTCGTCGAGGCGGTCGAGCGCCGCCTGGGCGGCCTCGAGCCTCGCGACGGCTTCGTCGGGACTCCACCCGCGCTCACGCTCAACGCCGAGCAGACGCATGAGTGGCGAGAGCGTGAGCCCCTGGCCGACGAGCGTCACCGCGATGACGCCGACCGTGATGAAGATGATGACGTCGCGCTGAGGGATCGACAGCGACAGCGCGGCGGCGAGCGAGATCGCGCCGCGCATCCCGCTCCACCCGACGATGACGCGCTCGCGCCAGTTCTCCCCCGGGTCCGCCCGCCGCGCCAGCGGCACGACGCGCGCGATCAGCGGCGCGACAGCGACCCACGCCAGCCGTACGGCGATGACCACGCCGCTGACGACGGCGACGTCGGCGAGCAGGGAAGCCGCGCCCCCGCTGGAGCTCACGCTGTTGTAGATGCCCTGGAACTGCAGCCCGAGCAGCACGAACAGCGTGACGTTCAGACCGAAGACGAGCACCTGCCAGAAGGCGACCGCGCTCAGGCGGGTGTCGGCGTCGAGCATCTCGTGCGCATGCCAGCCGAACCAGACGCCGGCGGTGACCGTCGCGAGCACGCCCGAGACACCGAGCTGCTCGGCGCCGATGTAGGCGCCGTAGGCGAAGAGGACCGAGAGGAAGATCGCGAGCGGCACGTCCGTCAGCTTTCGCTGCATCCGCTCACCGACCCAGCCGACGGCGAGGCCGACGGCGACGCCGCCGACGGCCGACCACAGGAAGCCGAGCGCCGCGCTCGCGAGGTGAAACGCGCCCGCGGCCGCGACGCCTGCGGCTACCCGATAGGCGACGAGCGCGACGCCGTCGTTGAGCATCGCCTCGGCCTCGACCGCGAGCGACACGCGCTCGGGCACCCCGAGCCGGCTGAACGTCGCCGCAGCCGACACCGGGTCGGTGGGCGCGATGATCGCGCCGAGCACGAACGCCGCCGGCCAGCTCAGCCCGCCGATGACCGCGTGCGACACGACCGCCACCGCCGACATCGTCACGAGCACGAGCGCGAACGTCAGCGAGACGAGTTGCGCGGCTGCGGCGCGCAGCTCCTGCGGGGAGGCGGCGAAGCCCGACGCGTGCAGCAGCGGCGGCAGGAAGATGAGGAAGATCGACTCGGGCGCGAGGCGGATGTGGGGCACGCCGGGAACGAAGCCGATCGCGACGCCGCCGACGACGAGCACGATCGGATACGGGATCGACACGAGCTCGGCCAGGCGCACGAGCACCACCGCGGCGAACAGGACCGCGATGAGGAACTCGATGTCGCGCACGACGGGGCGGAGTCTACGAGCGGCCGCGCGTCCACTAGGTTCGCACTCATGGCAACCGCACCGCTCGACCCGCCGCTTGGCCCCGACGACCATGTCACAGGGCCCGACGACGCGCCGTACGAGCTCGTCATGTACGGCGACTTCCAGTGCCCGTACTGCGTCGCGGCGCAGTCGATCGTCCGCCGCGTGCGCGAGCGCCTCGGCGGGCGCCTGCGGTTCGCCTTCCGCCACATGCCGCTGCGGGCGCTGCACCCGCTCGCCCAGAAGGCGGCCGAGGCCGCGGAGGCAGCGGCCGCCCAGGGCACGTTCTGGCCCATGCACGACCGTCTCTACGCGGCCCGCGGGCGGCTGTCGGAGGACGACCTCATCGGCCACGCCGCCGTGCTCGGCCTCGACGCCGACCGGGTCCGCCGCGAGCTCGCCGACGGCGTCTACGCCGAGCGCGTCGAGCGCGACGAGCGCAGCGCGCGCGCCGCCGGCGTCGAGGGCACGCCCGCCTTCTTCGTCAACGGCTCGCTCTTCGGCGGCGCATTCGACGCAGGATCGCTCGTCGCGGCGCTCGAGGAGCCCTCTGGCGCGTCGTCGTCACGCGCATCATGAGCAGCCCGTAGAGCGTCACGAGCGCGCCGAGGACGAACAGCAGCAGCGCCAACGCGTTCACCGGCGGCCACGGGTCGGCGAGGTCGAAGAAGTTCTCGCGCTGTGTCTCGAGGACAGGGATGACGTCCGTGCTGAAGTACTGGTCCAGCGCGGGCATGGTCCGGACGGAGGTCGTGCCCTTGAAGTCCGTCAGCTTCTCCGTTCCCGGGACGGCGTTCCAGCCGAGCGTCACCGGCCGCACCGTGAGGATCGCCTGCGCGAGGTGCGGCGTCCGCCTGCGGAGCGTCACGAGGAGCCTGTCGGGCCGCGTCCTCATCATCCGGGCGAGGAACCGGACGAGGTGCGGGACCTCGGCTGCGACCTCGCTGAGCGGCATCGCCTGCAGCAGGGCCGCGATGTGCGGCGCCCGGCGGAGCAGCGCCCCGCGGACCGTGTCGTGCGAGAGGTTCGTCCTGGCGGAGACGAACGCGACGAGCCTCGGTCCCTCGGCGGCGGCGCCGCCGCGCGCCGTGACGATCGGATCGCCGAGCAGCACGGCCTGGTGGATCATGTCGGAGCCCGCGCGGTCGCCCTGCACGCGCTGCTCGGCGAACGCCGGCTCCAGGTCGGAGATGACACGGTCGGCCGCGTTCAGGCGCGGGACGTAGTGCAGGACGAGGACGACTCCCAGGATGACCACGCCGACGGCCGCGACGACCGACCACTGGCGCCTGCCCGGCGGCGCGGCGCTCGCGACGCGCCACACCTGCAGCGCGCCGTAGGCCAGCAGGCCCACGCCGATCACGAGCAGCAGCCACGGGATGTAGCCGATCCCGCCGTTGCTCGCGACGTCCTGGACGTCGCGGTGGTCCCTCTCGACCGTCGCGACGAGGTCGCCGCTGAAGTAGTCGCGCAGCTCCGGCATCGTCCTGACCGGCGTCTTGCCGTCGAAGCGGGTCAGCCCCCCGGCCCCTGGGATGTCGTTCCAGCCGCCCGTGACGATCGGCAGGGCGGTGAGCGTCTGCGAGAGCTTCGGAAAGCTCTGCTCGACCTCCGCCGCGAGGTCCTCCTCGGGCAGGTTGAGCGTCGTCGCGAGGTAGCCCGTGAAGGCCGGGATCTCGTCGGCGGCGGCCGACAGCGGCAGCGCGCGCAGCAGCGCCTCGGTGTGCGGCGCCTCCTTGTGCAGGAGCGCCGCCACGTCCCTGGCCGGGCGCCTCGTCCGCCTGCCGACGAGGTCCACGAGCGTGGCGACCTCGTCGCTGCCGCCCCCGCGCGGGGTCATGAGCGGGTCGGCGAGATCGACGTATTTCGAGATGAAGTCGATGCCGGCACGATCGCCGGCCACGCGTTCGTCGGTGACCGCAGGCTTGGCCGCGTCGATGACGCGCTGGCCCGCCGTGAGGCGCGGGATCAGTCCCAGGGCGAACACGAGCACGATGACGACCAGGCCGACGAGCGCCACTCCGAGCCAGGCTCGCGACGCTCGCGTCGACAGGAGCGCCTTCATTGGTTTCTCCTCTCGCGCCGTGCCGGCGGCAACCACCCTCGTCCCCCGGCGATTGTGCGCGCGACCCTACACGGAGGCGCGCGCGGCGTGCGCAGCGCCCCCATGGCGGTCAGGCCGAGGCCGCGGCAACGAGCGCGAGCTTCTCGGGCCGCGTCAGGCGCTTGATGCGTGCCTCCTCGCGCCGGGCCGCGCCGCGGTCCTGCATCGGCTTGGCCAGCGCGAGCTCCACCGGCAGGCGGCTGGCGGTGTAGCGGCTCGCCCGGCCGGCCCGGTGGGCCGCGAGCCGGCGATCGAGATCCGACGTCCAGCCGCAGTACAGGGAGCCGTCGCGGCAGCGCAGGAGGTAGACGTAGGCCACGGGCATCGCAGGGCGCAGTTCGACGTCGGGCCGGCGGATCTTGCGCTCGCGCGCGATCCCGGCCGAGCCACGGCCTATCATCGCGCGCCGGAGTGAGGATGCTGCGATCCATCGCGCTGGTCGCCGTCGCGCTGGTCGCCGTCGCCGTCGCCACGAGCCTCCACGGCACCGCACCCGCGGAGGGCAGCTGCCTTCCGCCGCTGCTGCCCTGCCGGCCCGAGAGCGGGCCGCCGCCGGTCGCCTCCGATCCGCCGGCGCACGAGGACCCGGCGCCCGAGCCGCCGCTGGCGATCGGGCTCACCGAGAGCGACCCGCGCCTGCTCGTCGCCCGCGGCATCACGCGCGGCGTCGCCGCCCGCGCGATCGCGCTGCGCCCGCGCTACATCCGCGTGCTTGTGCCGTGGGAGCGCGTGCAGCCGTCCGCTCTGCAGCGGCCAAACTGGGACGCCCCGCCGGGCGGCTGCCCCCGCTCGCAGCCGCGCTGCGCCTCGGAGCGGGGGCTGCGCGGCCTGCTGCACGCGATCAAGCTGCGACAGGAGACCGACGGCGGCTGGAGGATCCTCATCGTGCCGTACTTCACGCCGCCCTGGGCCGGGCACGCGAACACCGGCTGCCAGCGCCCACACGCCACCTCGCTCTCGCGGATGCCGCGGATCGGCGCCTACCGCAGGTTCCTGCGCGGGATCCAGGGGCTCGCGGACGGCGTCGGCGTGCAGATCGCGTACCTGAGCCCCTGGAACGAGCCCAACCATCCGGCCTTCCTGAGCCCGCAGCGGCGGACGTGCAGCGTCAGCTCGCCGCCGCTTGCGCCGGCCGCCTACGCCAAGCTCGTACGGGCGGCCGTCCGGGAGCTGCGCCCCGACCAGCAGCTCGTCCTCGGCAGCCTCGCCGGGATCGACCCGCCGCGCCTCTTCGCGGCGGGCGCGGCGGAGTTCATCCGGGCCCTGCCGCAGGACGTCGCCTGCCTCGACGGGCCGTTCGCCCAGCACAAGTACATCGGCAGGCGCGCCCGGCACGGCACCGCCCCGCTGCGGGCCGACCCGGCGACCGCCGCCGCCCACACGCTCATCGACGACGTCGATGCCGCGCTGGGCGCGCACGGCTGCGCGAAACCGAAGCCGCTGTGGATCGCCGAGACGGGAACGTTCGACCACCGCTGCGAGGCGGTCGCCGCCGCCCTCGGAGACTGGGCGCGCGACCCGCGCGTGACGGCGGCCTTCCAGTACACGTTCCGCGAGTCGCAGGCGTTCCCGGTCGGACTGGTGAGCCCGTCGATGCGCACGACGTACGCCTCCTACCGCGCGTGGCACGCGTTCGCGCGGGCGAGCGAGATCCCGGCGGCGCCATGCGGGTAGCGCCTGGCCGGTCGGCCAGTGCGCCGTCGCGGCGGATGTGATCGACTAGTCCGGTGGATCACTCACTTCTGCACACACTCAACGCGTTGTTCGTGCGTCACGACGGCCTCGAGGATCCGTGGGTCGCCTACGTCAACGCCGCGGAACTGCTCTTCGCCGCAATGCTGGCGCTCGCGTTCGTGCTCGCCGGCGGGCATCGACTGCGCGCGACGCGCCGCGCCGCCGCCGCGGCTGGACTGAGCGCGGGCGTGGCGCTGCTGATCGCGCAGGTCGTATCGCGCCTGGTCGACCGGCCGCGTCCGTTCGTATCCGATCCGGGTGGCCTGCACGTGTTCGGACACCACGCCACGGACCCCGGCTTCCCGAGCGATCACGCCACCGCCGCGTTTGCGATCGGCGTCGCGCTGCTGTTGCGCAACCGGGCGTGGGGTGCGGTGGTGCTCGTGCTGGCGACGGTCCTGGCGGTGGGACGGGTGGCGATGGGAATCCATTTCCCCAGTGACGTCGTGGGTGGCGCGCTGCTCGGAACGGTCGTCGCGCTCGGCCTGCACCGCGCGCGCACGCGGACGCTCATCAATCGCCTCTCCGATGATGCCGGCGCGCTCCTCGCCCGGGCATCGGCCTGGGTGCTCAGCCCGCTGCGCTCGACTGGTTGAGCGAATTCGCCTGCTCGGCGGTGCAGTTTGTGACGCCGTAGTGGCCGGCGGAGGACGCGTTGTAGAAGGACGGATTGTCAACAATCCGTGGAGGCGTTCCTCTTGTCCGTCCTTGATGATCTGCGTAGCGCCCAGCAACAGGCGTTGACCCGACTCACCGAACTCGAACCGCTTGTCGCCGAGTACGAGGAGCTGCGTCGCGAGGTCAAGCGGCTCGGTCTGACCGAAGCGACATTGACCAACGGCGCGGCTGCGCCGGCGCGCACGACGAGGCCGTCTGCGTCACGCGCCGAGCGGTCGACGGCGCGACGCGGCCGGCGGCCTCAGCCGAAGCGCTCGCGCTCGCACTCTCGCGGCGACGACATCGCCCGGCTCGTGTCGCAGCAACCCGGTGTCACCGTCGCTGAGCTCGCGCGCAGTCTGGGCGTTGACGCGACCAGCCTCTACCGGCCGGTCCGCCGCCTCATGAGCGATGGCCGCGTGCGCAAGGACGGCACCGGGCTGCACCCCGTCACTCCTTAGCCGCCACGTCGCACCGGCATGACGCATCCAGCCGGTTTGATCGGTAGTTTTGGGCGATGTACGTCGTCGTTCGCTCAACGTGGAAAGAAGGTCATGGCGGACTTCCTGGATGACACACGCCTCCAGATCGCGGCACGGCTACGCGAACTCAAGCCGCTCGCCGACGAGTACCAGCGCCTGCAGGCGGCCGCCGCCGCACTCGACGGGCTGTCACGTCCGTTGATCGCAGCGTCGCCGGCACCACGCCGCAGATCCGCGCAGACCCGCGCCGCACCTGCTCAGCGGCGTGACGGGGACGATGCGAAGCGGCGCGGACGTCCGAAGGGCAGTGGCACCCGCGGCCGTGAGGCGCTGGAGCTCGTCAAGGCACACCCCGGGATCACGATCCCTCAGATCGCCGACAAGATGGGCATCAAGCAGAACTATCTGTACCGACTGCTCCCAAGCCTCGCCGACGACGGCCTCGTGTCAAAACAGGGCCGCGGTTGGCACCCCGCGACGGGCGGCTCGGGCGCGGTCGACGACGCTGCGGTGGCGCAGCCGCCGGGTGACAACGTCAGCGCAGTGGCTTCGGAGTAACAGAGGCGACCTGCGCGGCGTCGATCACCTCGGCCGCGAACTCGAGCACCGTCGCGGGGCGATCCTCCGGAGCCTTGGCAAGGCCGCGGAGCAGCACGCGATCGAGCCCCGACGGCAGCCCCGCACGCACGGTGCTCAGTCGTGGTGGAGGAGCGGTGAGGTGTGCTGCGAGCATCTCCGAGACCGTGTGGCGCGGGAACGGGGGAGCACCCGTGAGGCAGAACACCAGCACGCCGGCGAGCGCATAGACGTCTGTCCACGGTCCGATCTCCCCCACGCCGAGCTGCTCCGGCGCCAGGTACTCGGGGCTGCCGGCGACGCGTTGACCGTCGTGCTGGGCGTCCTGGGCATTCGTGTCGTGCGCGATACCGAAATCGGTGAGGTACACGTGCGACGTCGTCCCTTCGGTGATGAGGATGTTGGCCGGCTTGACGTCGCGATGGATGAGTCCGAGCGCATGCGAGGCATTCAGCGCATCGGCGAGCTGCTCGATCAGGCCCACGGTGTCTCGCAGGCCAAGCGGTCCGTGGACGCCGACGGCGTCGCTGAGCGTCACCCCGTCGATCAGCCGCATCGCGATGTACAGCAGCCCGCGGTCGCCGCCCGCGTTGTAGATGGGCACGACGTGCGGGTGCTCGATCCGCGCGGCCAGTCGCGACTCGCGCACGAAGCGCTCGCGGTAGCTCGGGTTGGCGGCGTATGCCTCGCTGATGAGCTTCACGGCCTCGTTGCGCTCGAGCGTGAGCTGGCGCGCGCGGTAGACGACGCCCATCCCGCCCTGGCCGATGATCTCCTCGAGGCGATAGCCCCCGATGATGTCCTCCGGCCCGACGAGCGCCCGCGCATCGCCCGTCAGCACCTGATCGACGAGCAGTGGATGAAAGGCCGCGAACTCCCGCCGCAGGGTGGCGCGCTCGCGACCGTCGGCGATCGCCTGGCGACCGCCCGTTCCCACCAGCCCGACGGCGAGTGCAAGCAGCGGAGACACGACGTCGAGCACCGTGCCACTGTCGAACGCGATCTGCGCAAGCGCGAGCCACACGATCGACACGGCAGCGCCGATCCCGGCGATGCCCGCGATTCCGACACGCATGCCCGCCAGCGGTGCCACGAGCGCGAGCACGACGACGGCGAGCAATCCCTGCCACCCCGGGGCATCGCCGAGCGGTGATCCGCGCAGCGCCGTGTCGATCGCGTTCGCCTGAAGCTCCGCGCCGCTCAGCGCGGCGTCGACGGCGGTGCGGTGCTCGTCGTGGATCACCGGCGCGGTCGCACCGACCACGACGATCTTGCCGCGCAGGCTGGAAGGATCGAACTGACCGCGCAGGACGTCGACGAACGACAGCGTCGTGAACGTGCCCCCGGGCCCGCGAACGTCGATCCAGCCGCTGGACGGGTGGCCCGCGACCGCGGACGTGACGCTCGGCAGGTGCTTGATCTCCGCGGCGTAGTGGCGGACGACCCCGTCGGCGTCGCGCGGGAACAGCCCCGCCGCGGCGCGAGCGCCGATGCTGCGCAGGTTCTGGTCTCCGCCGAGGACCTGCGTCGTGCCGTCGGCGCGAATGCCGGCCGTGCCGAACACGACCGGTTTGGCGACGCCGGCAGCGTCGTACAACGCAATGTCTGCGGCGTCATTCGACGGCCGGTCGAAGTCCACGTCGTACACGACCAGTCGCGCACCCGCGGCGGCCAGTCGCCGCAGCATGCGCGCGTGCAGCGTGCGCGAGAACGGCCAGCGCTCCAACTGCTCGAGGCTCGCGTCATCGATGCCGACGAGCACGATGTCGTTGCGCGGACCCTGTGCGCCGCGCGCGGCAAAGCGGGCGTCGACGGAGCTCAACCGCACCGTGTCGAGGCCGTGGAAGTCGGCGGCGGCCAACCCGATCCCGACGGCGACCACGCCGATGCTCAAGAGGCTGATGATGCGACGAGTGTTCACTGGGTGGCCGGGTCAGGGAGCGTGGACGACGTGACGGTGAGTAGCGCTCACATCGACGCTCTTGCGGCCGTCCAGCGGGCGGACGACGACCGTTCCGCCGAGCGCGCTGACCGTCGTGGTCGTGCATGTGTCGGCGATCTTCCATGTGGTGCCCTTCGCGGTCGCCGCGGCGAACTTGCCCCTGGTCCTCCACGAGCCGCCGCGATCGTTCACCCACAGCTTGCGCGAGCGTGTCTTCTTTGCGGTCAGGGCGCGCGTGCGCGGCGCGCGCGCACAGGACGTCAGCGGCTCGGAGAGCCGCAGTGTCGTCCCGCGTGACTTCGTCAGCGCAACGATGAAGCGCCCGAGGCGCGCGTCCGCGCGTTGCGTCGATCCGTTGCGGATCGCCTGTGTCAGCTGGACGCGGCCGCGCGTTGCGTCAACCTCGGCGCCGTTGGGGATCGTCGAGCGATCGGTGAGCACGACCGCACGGTCGCTGCCCGGCAGCGTGACCGTGACACGACCGACGACGCGTGCCACCGTGATCGACTCACCGGCGACGGGCCTGCTCGGCGCAGGCAATGCGGCAGGCGCCGCCGCCGCTGGGGCCGCGGATGGGGCTGGTCCGGCGGATCCTGCTACCGGCGCTGCGGGCGTGCCGCGGAACGGCGCGTTGCCGAAGGCAAAGACTCCACCGTCGGCGGCGGCCAGCCAGTAGCCGCCGCCGTCTGCCGTCGCGGCCATCCCGACCATCGGCTGGTTGAGTGGCTGGCCGCCCATGGAGCCATGAAACTGCGCGTCGCCGAACGCGAAGACTCCGCCGTCGGCGCCGACCAGCCAGTAGCCGGCCCCAGTCGGAGTGGCAGCCATCCCGACAATCGACGCGTTGAGCGGCTGGCCGCCCATCGAGCCGTGGAACTGCGCGTTGTCCAAAGCGAAGACCCCGCCATCGCCGGCGACGAGCCAGTAGCCGCCGCCGTCAGGCGTCGCCGCCATCCCGACCACGGGCTTGTTGAGCGGCTGGCCGCCCATCGAGCCGCGGAACTGCGCGTTGCCCAAAGCGAAGACTCCGCCGTCGGCGCCGACCAACCAGTAGCCTGCCCCGTTGGGAGTGGGAGCCATTCCGACCATCGAGGCATTGAGCGGCCGGCCCGCCATCGAGCCGTGGAACTGCGCGTTGCCGAAGTTGAACACCCCGCCGTCACCGGCCACCAGCCAGTAGCCGCCGCCATCAGGCGTCGCTGCGATCCCGACGACCGGCTTGTTGAGCGGCTGGCCACCCATGGAGCCGTAGAACTGCGCGTTGCCGAACGAGAAGACTCCGCCGTCGCTGCCGGCCAGCCAGTAGCCGGCACCCGGGGTGGAGTCGATTCCGACGACCGGCGCGGCCGAGGCGGACGCCGCGCAGATGCTCACAAGCCCGATGACGACGAGCGTTGCCACGAGGCGACGAGCGATCGCGCCTACGCGCATGCGCAGATCTCGGTAAGCAGCTATGTGGAGCTTCACCTCAGCGATCACAGGCTCGCGAATCACAGGCACCCCCCAGTCAGGCATTTCGCTGACACCAACGTGACCTCGGTGCGTTCCTTTCCGTGATCGTTATTTTAATATGCACGTTTGCGTCGCTCTTTCGCGCGAGCGCCGGATTTCCGGTGGGCGCCGGCGGCGCCATCAGCACCGGGGTTGATCCGGCGTCCGTCGCGCGCTACTTCGAAAGGCAAGGGGGTCTGTACCTCGCGACGAGCCAGGACGGGTGCCGATGACGACCGATCCGATGCAGGTCTCCGACGGGCGCACCGCGCTGACGGGACGGGCGCTCGCGCCGGTGTTCGGCGCCTTGATGCTCGGCATGTTCCTTGCCGCGCTCGATCAGACGATCGTGTCGACCGCGCTGCCGACGATCGTCGGAGACCTCGGCGGGCTGAACCATCTCTCCTGGGTCGTCACCTCGTACCTGCTCGCGTCCACGGCGTCGGCGCCGTTGTACGGCAAGCTCGGCGACATGTATGGGCGCAAGCCCATGTTCCTCGCGGCGATCCTCATCTTCCTCGCCGGATCGGTGCTGGCGGGCCTCAGCCAATCACTGACACAACTCGTCGCGTTCCGGGCGGTGCAGGGCATCGGCGCCGGCGGGCTGCTGGTCGGCGCGCAGGCGATCATCGCCGACATCGTCTCGCCCCGCGACCGCGGGCGGTACATCGGCCTCATCGGCGCGGTGTTCGGGATCGCGTCCGTCGCCGGGCCACTGCTCGGAGGCTTCCTCGTCGAAACGGTCTCCTGGCGCTGGATCTTCTACGTCAACGTGCCGATCGGCGCGCTGGCCGTGCTCGTCGTCGCCTTGCGCCTGCACCTGCAGACGCCCTGCCAGCGCCACTCGGTCGACTATCCCGGCGCCGCGCTGCTGACCGCGTGCGTGAGCGCCTTCATCCTCGTCACGACCTGGGGAGGCAACGAGTACGCCTGGGACTCGCCGGTCATCGTCGGGCTCGCCGCCGCCGCGATCGTGCTGCTCGCGGCGTTCATCCTCCAGGAGCGTCGTGCCGCCGAGCCGATCATCCCGCTGAGCCTGTTCCGGTCGCCGGTCTTCCGGATCGCCAGCGCGCTGGGCTTCGTCATCGGCCTCGCGATGTTCGGCGCGATCATCTTCATCCCGCTGTTCCTGCAGCTCGTCTACGGCGTCAGCCCGACGAGCTCCGGGCTGCGGATGCTGCCGCTCATCGGCGGGCTGCTCACCGCCAGCATCGTCTCGGGCCGCACGATCAGCCGCGTCGGCCGCTACAAGGCGTTCCCGATCGCCGGCACGGCCGTCACCACCGTCGGGATGTTCCTGCTGTCGCGCCTGAACGCCGACACGCCGCCCTTGCTGGCGTCGGTGTACATGCTCGTCCTCGGCGTGGGGATCGGGCTCGTGATGCAGGTGCTCGTCCTCGTGGTGCAGAACGACGCGCCGCCGCGCGACGTCGGCGTCGCGACCTCCACCGCGACCTTCTTTCGCTCGATGGGCGGCTCGCTCGGCGTGGCCCTGTTCGGCGCAGTGTTCGCGTCGCGCCTGGCGCACGAGCTCGCCGCCCTGCCCGCCGCCGTCGCCGCGCGGTTCTCCGGCGGCGTCAACATCTCCCCCACGCAGGTCCACGCGCTCCCGGCGGGCGTCCGCCGCGAGTTCGTGCTGGCGTTCGTCGACGCCCTGCGGCCGGTCTTCCTCGTCGGCGCCGGCGTCACGGCCGTGGCCTTCCTGCTGTCCTTGATGCTGCGCGAGGTGCCGCTGCGCGCGACGCCGGGGACCGGCCTCGCGGCCGGCGAGGCGATCGCGGGAGCCCGCGGACCGGACTCGATCGGCGTCGCCGACGAAGCCCTCGCCGACGCGCCGCCGCGCCGCTGATCGCGGGCGTCAGGCGGTCTCGCGCGCGAGTCCCTTGACCGGCGCGAGCTCGACGGGCGTGGCGTGCATCGCCCGCAGGCGCACCTCGCGCCAGGAGACTCCCTCCTTCACGAGCGCCGGCGCGCCCATGACCACCGCGGTCGCCATCTCGACCGCCTGCAGGATGATCCCGTAGGCGAGCGCATCGGCGTGACCTACGCCGTAGGCGCCGAGCACGGCGACGCAGGCGGCCTGGAAGACGCCGATGTTCGACGGCGTCGCCGGCAGCACCGCCGTCACGTTGACGGCGAACAGCACCGCCGCGGCGGCGGCGGTGCCGGCGGTGTGGTCGAGCCCGAGCGCGACGAGCAGGACGTAGCACGACAGCCACTGCAGCACCCACGCCGAGAGCTGCGCGGCCGCGGCCACGCCGCCGAGGCGCAGGCGGCGGAAGACGCGCAGCCCGTCGCGCACCTGCGCGAGCGCGTCCTGGATCTGGCGCATGAGCATCCCGGCGCGCGAGACGCGCGAGGTCTTCCCCGAGCGCAGGAGCGCCGGCGCGATGAGCACCGCGGCGGCGATCCCCACGGGGGCCATCGCGACGGTGAGCAGGGTCGTCTCGTGCGTGAACAGGTCGACCGTCGAGAACATGACGATCCCGAGCACGACGAGCGCGACGATGTTCAGGAGCGTCTGCGAGACGATCGTGCCGAGCACGACCGGCAGGTGCTCGCGCGCGCGGCCGATGCGGCGCGCGACGATCAGCGCACGCGACGGCTCGCCCAGCCGCGCCGGCAGGGTGGCCGACATGAGCACGCCGATGAACGTGCCCTGCAGGGCATCGCTTGCCCGCACGCGAGCGCGGGGCAGCGCGGCACGGAGGATCGCGTGCCAGGCCACGCCGCGCAGCACCATCGACGCGCACATGAGCCCGAGCCCGAGCAGCACCGACGTGGGCGTCGCGGCCAGCAGCGCGTGGCCTACGCGCTGGACGCCGATCCGCTGCAGCGCGACGACCGCGAGCAGCGTCGCGACGAGCGCAGCCACGGCGACGGCGGCGCGGCGCGCGATCGCCAGGCCCTGGCGCCGGGCGGCGCCCACGGGCGCGGGCTCGAGCGTCGGCAGGCGGCGGGCGGGCACGCGCAGCCCGTCGGCCGGCAGGAGCCCATAGCGACGCGCGGCACGGGCCGCCGTGCTCGCCGGCGCCGGCGCAGCGTGCAGCTCGATCGCGTCGCCGTACGCCGCGAGCACCTCGGCGGCGA
>DASWQM010000051.1:0-9534 GCA_036403675.1 Solirubrobacteraceae bacterium
CCGGGGGAGGGCGGCTGACGCGCGGGGTGCGGGGCGGCGGCATCGGATCCGCCGCCCCACAACCCTCGCGGTCTGCGGTCGCGTCAGGTATCGGGAGCGCGATCCGCGGTTCCTTGCTCACCGCCCCGGCTTGGACACCGAAGCGTACGCGGTCGGGCTGGATGGGGGAGGGGTCTCCAGACCGACGAAGAGGAACCTGCGGGCATTCTGCCCCCCGGACATCAACGGTGGGTAAGCCGCGGATGAGCCTGTCTTTAACTTTGGGGCCCAGCCGGCGCTGAGGCCTTGCTGAGGGCTCCGCTGGCCGCTCAGCGCCCCCGTAAACCGTCCATCGCGATCTCCAGATAGCGCCTCCAGTCCAGCGGTATGCCGGTGCGCTGCGCCGCGGCGACGTGGCCCAGGCCGCACATGATCCCGCGGACGTCCTGCACAGTCGCGTCGGCGCGCATGCGCCCGGCCGCCTGCGCGCGCTCGATCAGCGCGGCCGTGGCCGCGGCGAGTCGCTCCTGGCCGCGCAGGGGGCCGTCGGTGGCTGACGTCGCATCGCCGGCGACGATCTCGCACCACGCGACGTCGGCCGCCGCCGGCTCGGCCGCGCGCCAGATCGCGGCGGCGAAGACGTCCCACGGGTCGCCGCGCTCGGCGAGCGCCGCCTCGACGATGTCCGCCAGCCGCTCGAAGTGGGCCTCGGCGAGAGCGGTGACGAGCGCATCCTTCGTGGGGAAGTGGCGGTACACCGTGCCGACGCCGACACCGGCGCGGCGGGCGATGTCGTCGACCTGGCACTCGAGGCCGCTCTGGCCGAACGCCGCCGCCGCGGCCGCCAGGATCTTCTCGCGGTTGCGGCGCGCGTCGGCGCGAAGCGGGCGGTGAGCGATGGTTGACAAGCGGAATGGCCCTTCCGTATGCTGGCGCCCTCTGCAAGCGGAACCTTCCCTCATGTTAACGCGCTCAAACCCGGAGCACCAGCGATGACCGACGCCCAGGCCGCCGAGCGACGCAAGTGGCTCGCCCTCGCCCTCCTCGCGACGACGCAGTTCGTCATCGTCCTCGATGCGGCGATCGTCAACGTCGCGATCCCGTCGATCGGCAAGGACCTGCACTTCTCGCAGGAGAACCTCACGTGGATCCCGAACGCCTACGCGCTGACGTTCGGCGGCTTCTTGCTCCTCGGCGGGCGGATGGCCGACCTGCTCGGCCGGCGCCGCCTGTTCATGGCCGGCCTCGTGCTCTTCTCGCTCGCGTCGCTGCTCGGCGGCCTGTCGACGAGCGAGGGCCAGCTCATCGCGGCCCGCGCGGCACAGGGACTCGGCGCGGCGCTGCTCGCGCCGTCGGCGCTGTCGATGGTCACGAACATGTTCGCGGAGGGCGCCGAGCGCAACAAGGCGCTGGGCGTCTGGGGCGCGGTGTCGGGCTCGGGCGGCGCCGCCGGCGTGCTGCTGGGCGGCGTGCTGACCCAGTACGCGGGCTGGGAGTGGGTCCTGTGGGTCAACGTGCCGATCGGCGTGATCGCCGCGATCCTCGCGCCCCGCCTGCTCGTCGAGAGCCGCAAGGAGGCCGAGACGAAGACCTTCGACGCGTTCGGCGCGCTGACGGTCACCGCCGGCCTCTCGCTGCTCGTCTACGGGCTCGTCGACACCGTGAACTCGGGCTGGGGCTCGAGCAAGACGCTGCTGCTGCTCGCGGCAGCGGCGGCGCTGCTGGCGGCCTTCGTCACCACCGAGCTGCGCTCGCGCGCGCCGCTCGTGCCGTTTCGGATCTTCCGCCTGCGCACGCTGACCGGCGCGAACGTCATCGGCCTGCTCATCGGCGCCTCGATCTTCGCGATGTTCTTCTTCCTGTCCCGCTACATGCAGCAGGTGCTCGGCTACGACGCGCTGAAGGCGGGACTGTCGTACCTGCCGCTCGCGCTCGTGATCATCGTGTCCGCCGGCATCGCCTCGCAGCTCGTGACGAAGCTCGGCTTCAAGCCCGTGCTGGTCGCCGGGATGGCGCTTGTCACCGTCGCGCTGCTGTGGTTCGCGCAGGTGCCGGTGGACGGCAGCTACGTCAGCGACCTGCTCGCGCCGATGGTGATCGCGGCGGTCGGGCTCGGCTTCGCCTTCGTGCCGGTGACGATCGCCGCCGTCAGCAACATCTCGGCCGACGACTCCGGGCTTGCATCGGGGCTCATCAACACGTCCCAGCAGGTCGGCGGCGCGCTCGGCCTGGCGATCCTCGGCACGATCGCGAGCTCTCGCACGACGCATCTGCTGACGGCGGCGCACGGCGACCCGAGCGCGGTTCCCACTGCGCTGACCGAAGGCTTCCAGCGCGCGTTCCTGGCCGGCGCGGGCTTTGGGATCCTCGGCATCATCGCGACGCTCGTGCTGATCCGTGGCTCGGACTCGCGCGCGATCGTCGGCGCCAAGCCCGCCGAGCTGCCGATCGCATAGGCGGTACGCCATCATCCGGTCCATGGTGCCGGATCGAGACCGCCCGCAGCTCGAGCTCACGCGGGCCGAGCAGGACGGGGTGCAGGTCGTCGAGCTCGCCGGTGAGGTCGACGTCGACTCGGTCGAGGAGCTCGAGGCGGCGCTCGCCGGAGCGTCGGCTGGCGACCGCCCGCGCGTCTGCCTCGACATGTCACAGCTGGCGTTCATCGACTCGACCGGGCTGGCCGCGATCATCCGCGCCCACATCGCGGTCGTCGAGGGCGGCGGGGCGTTCGCCGTCGTGGCGGGCCCGGGCGCGGTGCGCCGCACGCTGGAGACGACGGGGCTCATGGACATGCTGAGCGTCGTGGACGACCGCGGCGCGGCGCTGCAGGATCTCGCCTGACGACCTGCGTCAGAGGTCGAGCGCGAACTCCTCGTCGCCTATGAGCAGGACGAGCGCCTCGCCCGCGCGACCCGCGATCCCCAGCGGCGTCTGCGGATCCGTCGTCTCGTAGTCGGCGGCGACGACGCTGCGGCCGGGCAGCAGCCCGGCGAGGTCCCGGACCGCACGGCCGAGCAGCTCCAGGCCACCGAGCGCACCGGCGACGGTGCCCGCCTGCGGGTCGACCTCGAAGGGTGGGAAGCGGCGCATCGGTGGGAGCTCGGGCAGCACGACGTCGCCCGCGGCGTCATGCGGCAGCTCGCGCCGGCCGGCGACGTCGTGCACGACGATCGCCTGCAGCCGCGAAACCTCGACGACGGCCGGATGGTCGCCGTCGAGGGCGATGCTCACGCGCAGCGCCCTGGAGGCATGCAGGAGCTCGCGCGCGAGCGCGATCGCGAGCGCGAGCTCCCGGTTGCTGCCAGACGGGTCCGGCGCAGGCGTCAGCTCGGCTACTTCTTGAGCTGCCCGCGTATGGCGCCCGCGGGGTACTTCGCGTTGTGGATGTTCACGTAATAGTTGGCCGGCGTGGTCTTGACCTTCGCGATGTCTGCGGCCTTGACGGTGGGCGAGCAGCCGCTGAGCTTGCCGCTCTTGAGCTTCTTCGGCTTGGTGAACAGGTTGATGAAGACCGGACCGGCGGTGCCCTTCTTGCCGGCGTGGATGTGCCCGGCCGAGAACGTCGTGCCGGCCTTCTTCGGTGTGATGACGTAGCAGACCTGGCTGGACTTCAGCGTCAGCACGGCCGTCCCCGTGCCGTCAGGGTCGCCCTTGGGCTTCTCCTGGCTGCCGCTCATCGTGGCCTTCAGCGTCGTGTCGGCGGCCGACGACACGGTCGCCAGCACTGCCAGGACGGAGATCGCGACACACCATGCGATCACGATGCGGATGCGGGTCATGGCACTCCCCCTCTTTTGACTAGCTGCCCCCTGGACGCGCCGGAGGCTAACACCGCGTCAAGCGCGCTCAAACCCCTTCGAGCCGTGCGTGCATGAAGCGGAATTCGGGTGCGTCGACCCACGGCGCGTCGCCGTAGCGCTCGCGCAGCGCGGCGGGCACCGACGCGTGGTCGTATGCGACGCGCCGGTGGGCGATTGTCCCGTCCTCGGCGAGCAGTGCGTAGCCGGCGCGATGGTCCCCGTCGAACGGCATGCCGACGCTGCCGGGGTTGACGAGGTCGACGACGCCGACCGCGGACATCCGGCGGAAGGGCAGGTGGGTGTGGCCGAAGATGAGCCGCCGCTCCCGGACCCCTTCGAGCAGCTCGGCCTCGTCCTCGCCCGGCTCCGGTGTGAACGAGCGCACGTCGCTCACCGGCGAGCCGTGCCACGCACGCGTGTCCGCGTCGACGGACGTGCTCTCGGGCAGCGCCGCGAGCTCGTCGACGAGCGCGTCGCCGAGGGCGGCGCGGGCCGCCGCGGTCGCGCCGCGAACGGGCTCGGGCGCCGCCTCCGGGTCGGCCGTCCAGCGCTCGCCGTTGCCGCGGATCCAGGTCGCCGGCGCGAGCTCGCGCAGGCGCTCCACCGTCGCCTCGGGCCACGGCCCGAAGAGCGCGACGTCGCCGCCGATGAGGTAGCCGTCGGCGCCCTGCTCGCGCGCGTCGGCGAGGACCGCCTCGAGCGCGGGCAGGTTGCCGTGGACGTCGTAGATGAGCGCGAGCATGCTCGTAGTCTTACGCGCCGTGGCCGACCTCGCCGTCACGGGCCCGAGCCTGCGGGTCCGGATTCCCCGTGCCGACGATGCCGCGGCGCTCTACCGCCACGCGTCGGACCCGGAGGTCACGCGCTGGTTCTCCTGGGGCCCGTACCTCTCCGAGGACGAGGCGCGCGCGTACCTTGCGCGGCTGCCGGCGCAGCGCGACCGCGGCGAGCAACTCGACCTCGTCGTCGAGCATCTGCAAGCCGGCCCGATCGGCATCTGCGGCCTGTCCGAGCTCTCGCCGCGGGACCGCCGCGCGTCGATCGGCACGTGGCTCGCGCGCGACTGGTGGGGGACCGGCGCCAACCACGAGTGCAAAGCGCTCATGTGCCACGTCGCCTTCGCCCTGCTCGGCCTCGAACGCGTCGGCGCCTACGCGAACGTCGACCACACCCGCTCGCAGCGCGCGCTCGAGCGACTCGGCTTCGAGCGCGAGGGCGTGCTGCGGCGGTTTCACCGCCACCACGGCCGCTCGCTCGACGTCGCGGTGTTCAGCCTGCTGCGCCAGGACTGGCTCGCCGGCCCGCTGCGCGAGGTCCCGCTGACGGTGAGGGGTGCGGCGCCGCAGACGTTCGTGGTGACGTTCTAGCGGCGCGAGGGCGGGGTGCGCACGAAGCGAGCGGCAAGATACGTGCGGTGGCCGCGATGAACGCGCCACTCGCGCGGGCAGCAGACAGGGCGCGCGAGGGGCCTGTCGCGAAGGTGCTCGCTGTCAACACGTTCTCGCCGGGCCGCGCGCTCGCGGCATCCGGCTACGCCCGTGGTCGGGCGGGCCGGCGAGTCGGCAGCCACCGGCATCGACGTGGCTCACATGCCGCGCGACGCGGCATCTGACCCACCTCGACCGGCCGCGCGTCGCGTCATGGCGCCGGCGACGCGAGTGGCGAGAGACGCGCGCTTTGCGCAGAGCACGTCGCGCCTTCGGAGAACCGGCACTCCCGCAGCACAACCTCCTTCATCGCTGCTGTTCGCGAACGCCCCCGCGGCGCGAGCGCAGCAGGAGCCTCAGCCCCGCCGCGCCTCCCAGCTGAACCCGCGCACGGCGAGGAAGATGCCCAGCGCGGCCCAGACGAGCACGACCGCGAGGTCGGGGACGTGGTCAGCGAGTGGCGCGCCGGTGACCATCGCCGCCGACAGCCCGTCGATGAGGTGGATGAGCGGCAGCACCTCCGCGATGTCGCGCAGGAACGCCGGCGCGTTGCCCGCGTCGTAGAACACCCCGCTGATGAAGATCACCGGGAGGAAGATCGCGTTGACGTAGGCCGGAGCCGAGTCGAAGTTCGGGATCGCGTGCGACAGCGCGACGCCGAGGCTCGCGAAGCACACGACGCCGGCGGTCGTGAACACGATGAGCTCCAGCCAGTCCTTCGGCATCCCGACGCCGAAGAACGCCGCGCCCGCGCCGACGACGATCGCGATCTGGACGACGGTGTTCGTCACCGCGTGCGCGGCGAGGCCGCCGAGGTACGCCCCCGACGGCAGCGGCGTCCCGCGCAGGCGCTTGAGCACGCCCTGCTCGCGCAGGAAGACCATGTTCATCGCGAGGGCCGAGAACGTCGTCGACATGATGCTCATGCCGGCGATCCCGGGCACGATGACGTCGAGGTTCTTCTGGCTGCCCGAGAAGATCGCACCGAACAGCGACAGGAAGATGAGCGGCAGCAGGAAGTTGAAGAACGCCGCGCTCGGGTTGCGCCAGAACATCTTGCGCTCCAGGCGGTACTGGCGCCAGGTCAGGGCGAGCGCGCTTGTCATCGCGCCGGCTCCCCCTCCATCGCGCCGCCGCTCGCGGTGAGCTCGAGGTAGACGTCCTCCAGCGACGGCCTCGTGACGCTGAGGTCGGTGAGCCCCATGCCGCGCGCGAGCGCCGCGCTCGTGAGCTGGTGCAGCAGCGCCGTGGGATCGTCCGTCTCGCGCGTCACGAGCGAGCCGTCGTGGTCGCGCCAGCTCACGCGGTAGCGCGACGTCGCGCCGACTCCGAGCTGCGCCGGCGCGCCGACCGCGAGGATGCGGCCGTCCTTGATGATCGCGACGCGATCGCACAGCGCCTGCGCCTCGTCGAGGTAATGCGTCGTCAGCAGGACGGTCTTGCCGAGCTCCGCGAGCGCGCGGATGGTGTCCCACGCCGCGCGCCGAGCGGCCGGATCGAAGCCGGTCGTCGGCTCGTCGAGGAAGATGAGCTCGGGGTCGCCGATGAGCGCGAGCGCGAAGTCCAGCCGCCGCGCCTGCCCGCCCGACAGCCGCCGCGTGAGCACGTCCTCGGACTCGCGCAGCCCCGCGAGATCGATGACCTCGTCGACGTCGCGCGGCGCCGGATAGAAGCCCGCCCAGTGCGTCACGAGCTCGCGGACCGTCGCGTGACGGTACGTGCCGCTGTCCTGCAGCACGATCCCGACGCGCTCGCGCAGCGCCCGCGGCCGGCTGCCCGGATCATGGCCGAGGACGGAGACGATGCCGCTCGTGCGCTCGCGGTAGCCCTCGAGCACCTCGACGGTCGTCGTCTTGCCCGCGCCGTTGGGTCCGAGCAGGCCGAACACCTCGCCGCGCGCGACGTCGAAGTCGATCCCGCGGACGGCGTGGACGTCGCCGTAGGACTTGTGCAGATCGCGCACGAGGATGGCCGGAGCGGCGATGTCCATCGCCCAGATCATGACAAGATCGCAGTGCACGCCGTGCCCCGTTGCGCCTGCATCGACATCGGCTCCAACACGACGCGGCTGCTCGTGGCGATGGATGACGGACCCCGCCTCGTGGAGCTGTTCTCGGAGCGCACGTTCACCCGGCTCGGCGCCGCCTGCGGATACGACGGCGAGATCGGGGCCGACAAGCTGGCCGAGGTCGCGTCCGTCGTCGCGCACCAGGTCGCCGTCGCCGGCGAGCTCGGCGCCTCGCGGCTGCGCGTGGTGGCGACCGCCGCGATCCGCCGCGCCGCGAACGGAGCGGCGCTCGCCGCGGCGATCCGCGACGCCTGTGGCGCGACGCTCGACGTCCTCGACAGCGACGAGGAGGCGCGCCTCGCGTTCGCGGGCGCGATCGGGATGCTCGGTCAGCCGCCGGCGGGACCGCTCGGCGTCGTCGACGTCGGCGGCGGCTCGACCGAGCTCGTCGTCGGCACCGCCGCCGACGGCGTGACATGGTCGGTGTCGCTGCCGCTCGGCTCCGGCCTCGTCACCCACGCCGAGCTGCCGACCGATCCGCCGTCGGCGGCCGAGCTCGCGCGCCTGCGCCGCAAGCTCGCGGGCACCTTCGCCGAGGTCGACGCGCCGCGACCCGCGACGGCGTACGCGGTCGGCGGCAGCGCGACGTCGCTGCAGCGCCTCGTCGGCAGCGTCCTCGAGCGCGAGGCGCTCGCCCGCGGGCTGCAGGCGCTCGTGACGCGGCCGGCCGTCGAGGTCGCCCTGCGCCTGGGCCTGCACCCGGAGCGGGCGCGCCTGCTGCCCGCCGCCATCCTGCTGCTCGACGCCGCGTCGCGCGCGCTGCAGGCGCCGCTGCAGCTCGCCGGCGGCGGCCTGCGCGAGGGCGTCGTGCTCGAGCAGCTCGCGCGCCTGCGGGCGGAGCCCGCCTGAGGACCAACGCCTTCGCAACCGAATCCTCACGCCGCTGGCTGGTCGGCATACTGTCATCAAAGCCCCAGCCCTGGCCACGATGACCGCGCCCCCCGACACCGACACCCAGCTGCAGGAGTCCATCAGCGCCTCCGAGCCCGTGCTCGCCGCGCCGGAGCCCGAGGACCTCGACCTCCACGACACGTCGCTGTACTTCGGTCGCGAGCTGTCGTGGCTGGACTTCAACGATCGCGTCCTGCAGCTCGTCGAGGACCCCGACCAGCCGCTGCTCGAGCGTGTGAAGCTCGCCGCGATCTGGAGCTCGAACCTCGACGAGTTCTTCCAGATCCGCGTCGCGGGCGTCCACGACCAGATCGACGCCGGGCTCGTCGATCCGGGGCCCGACGGGCTGACGCCGTCGCAGACGATCGACGCGATCCGCGAGCGCGTGCTCGCCCAGCAGGGGCGCGTGCAGGACGTCGTCGGCGGCACGCTGTTCCCGGCGCTCGCCGAGCACGGCATCCGCATCGTCGGCATGGACGAGGTCAGCGACGCCGATCGCGAGGCGCTCGCCGAGCGCTTCCGGCGCCAGATCTTCCCGGTGCTCACGCCGCTGGCGGTCGGCCACGGGCGGCCGTTTCCCTACATCTCGAGCCTCTCGCTGTCGCTCGCCGTGCTCGTGCGCGACCCCGTCGTCGACGAGCAGACCTTCGCGCGCGTGAAGGTGCCGACGGAGATGCTGCCGCGCTTCGTCGCGCTCGACGACGATCCGCTGACGTTCGTCGCGCTCGAGGAGGTCATCGCCGCGAACCTCGAGGCGCTCTTCCCCGGCATGGAGATCGTCGAGCACGGCTTCTTCCGCGTCACGCGCGACGCCGACTTCGAGGTCTCCGACGAGGCCGACGACCTCCTGCAGGCCGTCGAGGCCGAGCTGCGCCGGCGGCGCTTCGGCGAGGCGGTGCGCCTCGAGGTGGGGGTGGACATCGACGCCGGTGTGCGCCAGCAGCTCACCGAGGCGCTGGACCTCGAGGAGCGCCAGGTCTACGTGGTCGACGGCCTCCTCGACCTCGGCCACCTGTGGCAGATCTACGGCCTGCGGGGCTTCACCGAGCTGCGCGACCCGCCGTGGACGCCCGTGACCCAGCCGCGCCTGCAGGGCAAGGAGTCCGAGCACGTCAACGTCATGGCCGAGATGCGGCGCGGCGACATCCTCGTCCACCACCCCTACGACTCGTTCGCGACGTCGGTCGAGCGCTTCGTCGAGCAGGCCGTCGCCGATCCGGACGTCCTCGCGATCAAGCAGACCGTGTACCGCACGTCCGACGACTCGCCGCTGGTCCCGGCGCTGATCCGCGCGACCGAGCGCGGCAAGCAGGCGGTCTGCATGGTCGAGCTCAAGGCGCGCTTCGACGAGCGTGCGAACATCACCTGG
>DASWQM010000052.1:0-2869 GCA_036403675.1 Solirubrobacteraceae bacterium
GCGGCCGTCTTCGAGGACGCGCTCGCCGGCGTCGAGGCCGGCCGCCGCGGCGGCTTCGGCTTCGTCGTCGGCGTCGACCGCAGCGGGCAGGCGGAGGCGCTCAAGGCGCACGGCGCGGACATCGTCGTCGCGGACCTCGCCGAGCTTCTGGAGGCGCCGTGATCGCCGAGGAGGTCTTCGGCGTCGACCCCTGGTCGATTCCCGAGCAGCGGCTCGACCTCGACCTGCTCGCCCACACCGAGTCGGTCTTCGCGCTCTCCAACGGCCACATCGGGCTGCGCGGAAACCTCGACGAGGGCGAGCCGGCAGGCCATCCCGGCACGTACCTCAACGGCTTCTACGAGAGCCGGCCGCTGCCGTACGCCGAGGCCGGCTACGGCTATCCGGAGTCCGGCGAGACGATGATCAACGTCACGAACGGCAAGGTCCTGCGCCTGCTCGTCGACGACGAGCCGTTCGACCTGCGCTACGGAAAGCTCGAGCACCACGAGCGCACGCTGGACCTGCGCGACGGCGTGCTGCGGCGCGAGGTGCGCTGGATGTCGCCGGCCGGGCAGGGGGTGATCGTCCGCACCACGCGCCTGGTCTCCTTCGTCCAGCGCGCCGTCGCCGCGATCGTCTACGAGGTCGAGGCGTACGGCCGGCCGGCCCGGATCGTCGTGCAGTCCGAGCTCGTCGCCAACGAGCCCCTGCCGGAGGTCACGCGCGACCCGCGCGCGGCGGCCGCCCTGCGCAAGCCGCTGCGCGGCGAGTGGCACGGGCACAACGGGCTGCGCGCGGGGCTCGTGCACGTCACGCGGGCGTCGCAGCTGCGCATGGCGGCCGGGATGGACCACGCCGTCGAGGGGCCGTCGCGCACCGTGACGGCCGCCGAGAGCGAGCGCGACCTCGCCCGCGTCACGATCTCCACCGGCCTCGACGTCGGACAGCGGCTGCGGGTCGTGAAGCTCCTCGCGTACGGCTGGTCGAGCCGGCGCTCGCTGCCGGCGATGCGCGACCAGATCGACGCCGCGCTCGCGGCCGCGATGCGCATCGGCTGGGACGGCCTGCGCTCATCGCAGCGGGAGTACCTCGACGACTTCTGGGGGCGCGCCGACGTCGAGCTCCAGGGCGATCCGGCGCTGCAGCAGGCGATCCGCTACGCGCTCTTCTCGGTCCTGCAGGCGGCGGCGCGCGCGGAGGGACGGGCGATCCCGGCCAAGGGGCTGACGGGTCGCGGCTACGACGGCCACACGTTCTGGGACACGGAGAGCTACACGCTGCCCGTCCTCACGTACGTCGCGCCGACCGCCGCCCGCGACGCCCTGCTGTGGCGCCACTCGACGCTCGACCTCGCCAAGGCGCGCGCGCACGAGCTGAACCTCGCGGGCGCGACGTTCCCGTGGCGCACGATCAGCGGCCAGGAGTGCTCGGGCTACTGGCCCGCGGCGACGGCGGCGTTTCACATCAACGCCGACATCGCCGATGCGGCGCGGCGCTACGTCGCCGCGACCGAGGACGAGTCCTTCGCCGAGCACGTCGCGCTCGAGCTGCTCGTCGAGACGGCGCGGCTGTGGCGCTCGGTCGGCCACCACGACAGCCAGGGGCGCTTCCGGATCGACGGCGTGACCGGGCCCGACGAGTACTCCGCGCTGTCCGACAACAACGTCTACACGAACGTCATGGCGGCGCGGAACCTGCGCGAGGCGGCGCAACTCGCGGCGCGCCACCCGACGCGCGCCGCCGAGCTCGAAGTCGACGAGGAGGAGATCGCGACGTGGCGCGACGCCGCCGACGCGGTCGTCATCCCCTATGACGAGGAGCTGCGGATCACGCCGCAGTCAGAGGGCTTCACCCGCTACAGGCGCTGGGACTTCGAGCACACGCGACCGGACCGCTACCCGCTGCTCATGCACTACCCCTACTACCTCCTGTACTCCAGCCAGGTCGTCAAGCAGGCCGACCTCGTCTTCGCGCTCTACGTCTGCAGCGAGTGCTTCAGCGCCGAGCAGCGCGCACGCGACTTCGAGTACTACGAGCGCATCACCGTGCGCGACTCGTCGCTGTCGCCGTGCATCCAGGCGATCATGGCGGCGGAGGTCGGTCACGTCGACCTGGCGTTCGACTACCTGGCGGAGACGGCGTTCATCGATCTGCGCGACCTCGCGTTCAACACGCGCGACGGCGTGCACCTCGCCGCGCTCGCGGGCTCGTGGCTCGTCGCCGTCGCGGGCTTCGGCGGGATGCGCGACCACGGCGACGTGCTGCACTTCGCGCCACGGCTGCCGGCGCGGCTGACGCGGCTGAACTTCCGCCTCATCTACCGCGAACGGCGGCTGTGCGTCACGGTCGGCCGCACGCAGGCGAGCTATCAGCTACTCGACGGCGAGCCGCTGGAGATCCGCCACTACGACGAGCCGGTGTCGCTCGCCAGGCCCGGCGTCGAGGAGTCGCGGCCGATTCCGTCGCTGCCCGCGCGCCCACGACCGCCCCAGCCGCCGGGGCGCGAGCCGCCGCTCGCACGAGCGCGCCCGGGGTGAGCGCCGGCTACAGGCCGGCGGGCGAGCCTGGGTCCGCGTACGGCGCCCGCGTGTCGCCGCGCTCCGCGCGGCGCTCGAGCTCGTCGGCCGTCCGCTGGTGCTCGACCGCGGCCTCGAGGTGGGCGTCGGCCTCGAACCGCCGGTGATCGTCCGCGGCGAAGGCGTGCGGCCTGAGCCCGTCCGCGTCGCGCTCGTGCGCGGCGGCGGCGACACGATTGGCCTGCGCGCGCAGTCGCAGCTCCTCGGCGGCGACGTCATCGGGGTCGATCGCCTGGCTGTGGCCGGCGACCGCCGCGGCCAGCGCGTCGTCGCGCGGTACGTCGCGGCGGCGGACGGGAGCCGGCCGCTCG
>DASWQM010000053.1:0-14544 GCA_036403675.1 Solirubrobacteraceae bacterium
ACTCCACAGCCCGCGCCACCGCGCGCACGAACGGCGCCGCCAACGGCTCCGCCCGCCGCACCGCCTCGGCGATCAGCAGCCCCACGACGACGTCCGCGACGTAGTGCTCGCCGAGGTACACCACCGCGAACGAGGCGGCCGCCACGTACGACCAGCCGAGCACGCCGTAGATCCGGCTCACCTCCGACAGGCCCATCGCAGTGATCGCCGCCGACGAGATGTGGTCGGAGGGCATCGAGCCCCACGGGTTGCCCGGCACCGCGCCCTCGGCCGGCGGCGGGCGCTTCAACACCTCGCACACGACGAGCCGCGCGACGCGGTCGATGTCGCCGTCCACCCGTCCCTCGCGCTCCGACGCCCACCACGGCGGCGCCTCGGGGGTGAAGAAGTAGAACGGGCAGGTGAGGTGGTACGCCGCCGCCAGGCGCGCGCCCGCCCGCGGCACGTACTCGGGATGCCGCGCGAGCAGGTAGGCGAACAGCAACTGCGGGACGAACCACGAGCCGTAGATCGCGGTCACGACGATGTCGAGCGCCGTCACCTCGCCGCGCCGGCGCAGCGCGCGCTGGAGCCGCAGGCCCGGCGGCACGCCGAGGCCGACGACGGTGTCGAAGCGGATCGGCTCGTCGACCCACAGCCGCCGGCGCAGCTTGTCGGGATCGTCGTAGGGCAGCTCCCAGCCGAGCTTGAAGAGGTGCATGTATCCGGCGGCCACCGCGAGGTACCGCCGGCGGCCGCGCGGCACCGCGATCGCGCAGCCGAGCGGCGGCACGCACCCCAGCGTCAGCGTGACCGCCGGGTGCAGGCCGATGCGGCGCCGCGCCGCGATGAGTCCGACGGCGAGCGGCACGGCCGCTGCCGCGACGACCCGCCACGGGGCGTGTCGGCGCAGCTGGCGGTTGACGGCCCCGGAGGCGCCGTCGAGCAGGCGGTGCAGCGACGGCGGCAGGGCGTCAGGGCCCTGCCGCCGGTACGTGGCGGGCCGGGTCGGCATGACCCGAGCCTCGCACATGCGTGCCGGTGAGCGCTACGCGAGCGCCTTGCCCACCGCGTCGAGCACGCGATCGGGCTTGAACGGCTTGACGACGAAGTCCTTCGCGCCGGCCTTGATGGCCTCGAGCACCTTGCTCTCCTGGCCCAGCGCGGAGCACATGATGATCCGCGCGCTCGGGTCGATCGCGATGATCTCCTTCAGCGCCGTGAGGCCGTCCATCTCGGGCATCGTGATGTCGAGGGTCATGAGCTCGGGCTGCAGCTCCTGGTAGCGGGCTACGGCCTCGACGCCGTTGGACGCCTCCCCGATCACCTCGTGTCCGCCCCCGTTGAGGGCATCGCTGACGACCTTGCGCATGAAGGCCGCATCGTCGACGACAAGCACTCGTGCCATGTCGCTCACTCTCCTTTCTGTGGGGCGGTTTCGAACGCCACCGTGTCGATGCTGACGGCCCATTCGTCGCCGTCGAGGGTCACGAGGCGCCCCGTTGCGAAGCGCCTCCCATTGACGTAGAGGTCGATGGGGTCCTCCAGTTCGCGGTCGAGTTCGACGACCGCGCCGGGGGCGAGGTTCACCGCCCGCCGGATCGTCATGCTCACGCGGCCGAGCTCGGCCGCGACCCGAACGCCGACGCCGCCGAGCAGATCGGCGGACAGCGTGCCTCCGCGCTCGGTCCCCTTCGCGGCGACATCCTCGTCGGCCGCAGGGAACTCCGCATCGAGGTCGTCGAGTGCACGCGTCATTCGCACGACGAACGCGTGCGGGACGAGCTGCACGAGCCGGCAGCGGTGGCCGAGGACGTCGATCGCGACCGAGACCACCGACGTCGCCGAGTCGACGGCATCGAGCGCCTCGGCGGGAGCCGTGACGACGCGCGTCTCCGGCGCGGCGATCTCCACCTCCTGGCCGAGCACGGTGCTCATCGCGGCAGCGGCGGCGGCCATCATCTGGTTGGCGACCTCGCCGGCGGCCGACAGCTCGAGCTCCGACAGCTCAGCCGGCTCGTCGGCGTCGGCGCCGGCGTCGTCCGGCTCGGCGCCCATCATGGCGCCGGCCAGCGCCCGCACGGCGGGCAGCGGCATGAGGAAGAGGTTGCCACCGCGAACGCCGTCGACGTACGAGACGTCGGCGACGACCGACGGGAGCGGCATGCCGGCGACCGGGTCGGTGCCGTTCTCGACGACGACCGGCTGGCCGGTCGTGACCGCGTCCGGGCAGTACGCGGCGAGCGCGCCGGCGACGGCGGCGCCGGTCGACTCGCCGATCCGCAGGAGTGCGTCTTCGGGCGTCATGACTGTGGCTCCACGGGACCGAGGACGCCGACGGCACGACGGCGGCCGTTGCGCCCGAGCTTGCAGCGCTGCAGGCCGACGCCGTCGGCGAAGAGCGTCACGGCGCCCTCCTCGGCCGCGCCGTCGAGGCGCAGCACGTCGCCGGGGCGCAGGCCCAGCACGCGCTCGAGCGGCATGTCGGTCGAGCCGACCTCGGCGCGCAGCTCGACGACGACGTCGGCCATCGCCTCGCTGACGGCGGCGGCCGCACCGACGGCCATCGCCGTGTCGGCGGCGACGATCTCCGGCGCGCGCAGGACAGGCTCGATCGCCCGGTGCGGGATGAGCATGACCATCGTCGACGACGTGCGCCCGAGCTTGACCTCGAACGTCATCGCGAGCGACGGCTCGCTCAGCGGCGCGAGCTGCGCCGGCGGGCGCTCGGTCTCGATGTCGACGAGCCCGAAGCGCAGGTCGCCGAAGTCGTTGAAGGAGATCGACAGCTCGTCGAGCAGCGTCTGGAAGATCCGCTGTGTCAGCGCCCGGTCGACGTCGGTGAGGTGACGCTCGGCGGGACGGTCGAGTGCCTGGCCGCCGAGCAGCCGCTCGAGCAGCGCGAGCAGGAGCGTCAGCTCGGCCGTCAGGACGATCCGGCCGTCGATCGGCGCGATCTCGACGATGCCCGAGACCGACCGCCGCGGCACCTCTTCGAGCGCGTTGGCCCACGTGAGCTGCGCGGTGTCGATGAGCTCGATCGAGATCGCCGTGCGCAGCTCGGCCGCCAGGCGCGTCGACACGCTGCGGCAGAAGTTGTCGTGCGCGCGCTCGAGGCGGCGCTGCTGATCGGTCGTGAACTTGCTCGGACGCGTGAAGTCGATCTTTCGCACGCGCCGCCGCCGCGACGCGCCCGCGGGCGCCGGGGACTCGTCGAGCTGACCGTCGCGCGCTGCGGCGACGAGCGCGGCCACCTGGTCCTCGGAGAGCACGCCCGAGCCGCTCATGCCGTCACCGCCAGCCCGCCGAGGAGGGCGGTCTCGGTGCCGCCGGCCGGTCGCGACGTCACGCACGCGTCGTCGACGTAGACGCGGACCGTGCGACCGGTCGCTCCGCCCGTGTCGGCGGCGGCGACCGGCAGGCGCGCCGCGCCCAGCGCAGCGCGGACGGCCTCATCGTTGCGCGCCCCGACCTGGAGCTGGACCGCGCTGCCGAACATCTGCGCGCCGCCGACGATCACCGCCGACAGCCGCATGCGCCGGGCGCCAAGCTCGAGGACGCGGCCGAGCAGCGCGGCCACGCCGGTGTCGGCGAACGTCGCGGGCGGCCGCTTCGCGGCCTCGCCGGGACCGGGCAGCATGATGTGCGCCAGCCCCGCGACGCCGGCGCCGGCATCGACGAGCGCGAGCCCGATGCACGAGCCCAGGCCGAGCGATACGAGCACGGTGCCGGGATCCGCGGATGCGGCCAGCTCACCCATGCGAACGCTGATTTCGGTCATCAGCCGAGCCCGAGCTGCGCGAGCAGCCCGTCCACGCCGTCGGCGGTCGGGATGAGCAGGAACGAGAGCGAGCACGACTGGCCTTCGATGATGAGCGCCGAGTCGAGCATGAGCGCGACGTCGCCGCTGCCCGCGCCGACCGCGAGGATGGAGCCGAGGATCGCGCCGAGCATGTCGTAGACGGTGTTCGGCGGGCCGAGCTCGAACTGCAGGCCGGTCAGGCTGCCGAGCGCCCCGAGGTAGGAGGCGCCGAGGATGTTCACGACCTCGCCGAGCGCCGACGCGGCCATCTCGCTGTCGGCCTCGAGCCCCAGCAGGCCGCACAGCGTCCGCACGTCCTCGTCTGGAAAGAGCATGATCGCCGCGCCGTCGAGGTCGCCCTCGAGCGCGATCGCGACGCCGGTCACGAGCTGCTCCGCGGGGCCCGCGGCGTCGATCGCGTCCGCCAGCGGCAGCGCCGAGGCGCTCGGGACGGCGACGTCGATCGGCATGCCGAGCAGGCCCGACAGCGACGTGGCAGCCGTCCCCGAGCCGATGTTGGCCAGCTCGCGCAGGGCGTCGAGCTCGTTCTCGCTGTAGTTCGTCCTCACGGCGGGTCTCTCCTTTAGGCGGCGGTGTGGCGCGCTTCGCGGGCGGTCGCCGGGTTGGTCAGGGCGTCACAGTCAATGATGAGCGCGATCTCGCCGTCCGCCAGGACGGCACCGCCCGAGAGCGCGGCGCGATCGCTCACCGCAGCGGGCAGGGCGCGGGCGACGAGCTCGCGCTGGCCGACGAGCAGCTCGACGCCGAGGGCGATGTCGCGGTCGGCGGCGCGCACGACGACGGCGTGGTCCTGACCGGGCGCCGGCGGATGGCCGACTGCCTCGCCGAGGTCGCGCAGCGGCAGCACGCGGTCGCCCATGACGACCATGCGCCGGCCGGCGACCGAGCGCACGGCGTGGTCGGCGAGCCGGATCGTGCGCTGCACGCGCTCCAGCGGGATCGCGAACGGCTGGGCGCCGGACTGCACGATCAGCGCCGACATGATCGCGAGCGTCAGTGGCAGGCGGATCTCCGCGACCGTCCCGCCACCCGGCTGGGACTGCAGCGTCGCCTCGCCGCCGAGCCCGCGGATCGCGGAGCGGACGGCGTCCATGCCGACGCCGCGGCCGGAGATGTCGCTCGTGGTCTCGGCGGTCGAGAAGCCGGGGGTGAAGAGCAGCTCGACGGCGCGCGCATGGTCGACGGCAGCGATCTCGTCCGCCGTGATGAGCCCGCGGTCGCAGGCTTTCCGGGCCACGCGCTCGGGATCGATCCCGCGGCCGTCGTCGCGGACGGAGATGACGATGCTCGAGCCGGCGTGGCGAGCGGCGATCTCCAGCGTGCCGGTGGCCGGCTTGCCGGCCGCCACGCGCTCCTCGGCGGGCTCCAGGCCATGGTCGAGCGAGTTGCGCACGAGGTGGACGATCGGGTCGCCGAGCGCGTCGATGACCGTCCGGTCGAGCTCGGTCTCCTGCCCGGTGAGGACGAGGTCGACCTGCTTGCCGAGCTTGGAGGAGAGGTCGCGCACGAGCCGCGGGAAGCGCAGGAAGACCGCCTCGACGGGGATCATCCGCACCTGCATGACCATCGCCTGCAGGGCCTGCGATGTACGGGTGAGGTCCTGCATCGCGGCGGCCAGCCCGGGCACCTGCGCGCCGGCGGCGACCGCCTCGACGTGGGTGCGGTAGATGACGAGCTCGCCCATCGCGTGCATGAGGGCGTCGAGGCGCTCGGCGTCGACGCGGACGGTGCTGGAGCGCTTGCGCGACCCGCCCGCCGCCGGACCGGCGGCCGCGTCGGCGGTCATCTGCACGACCTCCGCCTCGCGCGGCTCGACCACCTCGGTGACCTCGGGCAGCCCGACGACGTCCGCCACCTCCGCGAGCGCGGACGCCACGCGCGGCTCCGCCGCGTCACTGGCGACCCACGCGTCGATCCGGCGGCCGGCGAAGCCCTCGATCTCGGACTCGCTCGGCGAGGAGTCCAGCACCTCGCCGTGCTGCTCCAGCTCGTTGAGGACCATGAAGGCGCGAACGCCGGGCATCGGCGCCTGCTCGTCGAGGCGCACGCAGATGCGCAGCACGCGGCGCCCGTTGGCCTTCGCGAAGAGGTCGGGTGGCGGCTCCGAGCCTTCCTGACGGGTGGCCGCCTGGCTCGGCGTCCGCGCGCGGATCAGGCTGTCCAGGCGCTCCACGAGCGGCTCGGCGGCGAGCGCCTCGGCGCCGGTGGTGTCGATCGCCTCGACGGCGCCCTCGAGGGCGTCCAGACACGCGAGCAGGACGTCGATCACGTTGCGCTCCAGCCCGCCCGAGCGCTGGCGCAGCAGCTCGAAGACGTCCTCCATCTTGTGCGTCAGCGCCGCCATGGCGGCGAAGCCCATCGTCGCGCTCATGCCCTTCAGCGAATGGGCGATGCGGAAGATCTCGTCGACCGTCTCGCGGTCGTCGGGATTCTCCTCGATGCGGACGACCGCGAGGTTGAGGTGCTCGAGGTGCTCGCGCGCCTCTGCGAGGAACATCGGGAGGTACTCTTCAAGCTCCATCAGGCGGCCTTCCGGTAGACGAACGGGTGCGCGATCTCGAGGCCGAGCGCAGCGGGATCGGAGATGCGCTCGGTCGAGCCGACCATGAAGTAGCCCCCGGGCACGATCGTCTCCGCGATGCGCGCGTGGAGCGCGTCCTTGACCTCGGGCGTGAAGTAGATGACGGTGTTGCGGCACAGCACGAGGTCGTAGGCCTGCCGTGCCGGGCGCATCGTCAGCAGGTCGCCGGTCTCGAAGCGGCACAGTGCCTTGAGCCTGGCGTCGGCGTGCAGCATGCCGTCGCGCTCGGCGAACCAGCGCGCCCGCTGCGCGCGCGGCATGTCGCGCGCGTCGTCGATGCTGAAGGCGCCGGCGCGGGCGCGGTCGACCATCCGGTGATCGATGTCGGTTCCGACGATCTCGACATGCATACCCGGCAGCGCCTCGGTGCAGACCGCCGCCAGCGTGTAGGCCTCCGCGCCGTACGAGCTGCCGGCGCTCCAGGCCCGCACGCGCGGGCCGCGGGCGAGCTCGGGCAGGACCTTGCGCGCGAGCAGCTCCCATTGCTCGGGGTTGCGCCACAGCTGCGAGACGTTGATCGTGACGCGGTCCAGGAACGCGTCGAGCTCTTCCCTGGAGTCGCCGAGGACCCTGAGGTACTCGGTGAGCTTCGTGATGCCGCGGCGCTCGGCGAAGGTGCGGATGCGCCGCTCCATCTGGCCGCGCTTGTACTGCGAGAGGTCGATCCCGCAGAGGCGGCGGATGCCGGCGCAGAAGCCGGTGTAGTCGTCGGCGCGTAGGTCGATCGTGGTCATTGCGCACACTCCGATGCGATTGCTTGAGGAAGTTCGTGGAGCGCGAGCTCGCCGTCGGCGAGCTTGGCCTCCGACACCGCCCGCGGCATGCCGTAGACGGTGCAGGTCGACTCGGCTTCGACGAGGATCCGGCCGCCGGCGCGCTTGACGGCGTGGGCGCCCTCGAGGCCGTCCTTGCCCATGCCCGTCAGCACGACGAGCAGCAGGCGCCGCCCGAAGTGACGCGCCGCGTCGACGATCGTCAGGTCGGCGCGCGGGCGCAGGCCGCCGATCGCGGCCTCGTCTGCGCTGAGCTGGATCTTGCCGCCCGTGAGCAGGTGCATGTGGCTGCCGCCTGGGGCGACGAGGACGTCGTCGCGGCCGACGACGTCGCCGTCCTGCGCCTCGCGCACGTGCAGCGCGCTGGCGCGGTCGAGCCTGGCGGCGAGCGGCGCGGTGAAGCCCGGCGGCATGTGCTGGACGACGAGCGCGCCGGCGCCGAGCGGGCTGGGAAGCTTGGGGAGCAGCTCGCCGAGCGCCTTCGGGCCGCCGGTGGAGCAGGCGATGACGACGAGCGGCGGGCGGCCACCGGCGCGGCGGGCGCCGCCGGTGGGGAGCGCCGGCGAGGCGGCCGGCGCCACGGCCGGTCGTGGCCGCTTGGCGGCGGCTGCGGCGGACCGCGCCTTCGTGCCGATCTCCCGCAGGAAGACCGCGGCCGGGACACCGATCTGCGGCTTGACGACGAGGTCGAAGGCGCCCTCCGCGAGGGCGTCGACGGCGCGCGCGCCGTGCGCCGGCGAGAACGCCGAGACGACGACCACGACCGTCGGAAGGTCCATCGTGCGCAGCGCCTCCAGCACGCCGATGCCGTCGCGGCCGGGCATCGCGAGGTCGAGCGTGAGGACCTCGGGCCGGTGGCGGCGGCAGAGCGCGAGCGCCTCGTCGCCGTCGGCGGCCTCGCCGACGACGTCGAAGCCGGCGGTCTCGAGCGCCTGGCGCAGGAGGCGGCGCATGAGGCCCGAGTCGTCGGCGACGACGACGCGCGGCGCGGTGGGGATCTGGGAAGCCATCGCGAGGGACGCGGCTTGCGGGCTGGTCTACGCGGCCTGCGCGAGCGCTTCGGCGGCGGCGGTGGGCGCCGCAACGCCCGCCGGCGCGGCCTCGAGGTCGTCGGCCAGGATCCCGGCGGGGTCGAGCAGGACGACGAGCCGGTCGCCGACCTTGGCGATCGCCTGGATGCAGGCGGCGCCGGCGGCGGGGACCTCGTCGAGGTCGGCGCTCGTGACGGTCAGGACCTCCTCCACGTCGCCGACGACGACGCCGGCCATGTCGTCGCCGCTCTCGACGATGACGATCTTGTACGCGTCGGTGCTCGTCTGCAGCCCCAGGCGAGAGGCGAGGTCGTAGACCGGGACGATCTTGCCGCGGAGGCTGATGACGCCCTTGATCCACGGCGTCTGCGACGCGACGCCCCGCGGCTCGGTGTAGCGGATGATCTCCTGGACGTGCGTGATCGGGAGTGCGTACTCCTCCTCACCGAGTGAGAAGACGACGAGCTGCAGGTTGGAGTCGTGTGACATGCGTGAGGTCCTTTTTACCGGGGGCGACCATGTCATCGGCCGCAGAGGGGATGGGCTTGAGCGCAGCCGCGCGGATCGCCGTGGCGCTCCGCTCAGGTGTCGCGCATCCAGCTGCGGATCTGCTGCGCCACGCGCTCGGGCTCGCGCTCTGCGAGCTCGGCGATCTGCAGGCGCGAGGGATCCTCGGTGCGCGCCGGCAGGGCCGACTCGCGCGGGCGCTCGAGCTCGGCGAGCGTCGTCGGCGCCTCGATCTCGCGCAGCCAGTTGGGCTCGCGGACGAGCGTCTCGCCCTCGCGCCGGCGCAGCTGGCGGGCGCTGAAGAACAGGAAGCCGAGCAGCGCCAGGGCGGCTGCGCCGATCTTCGCGTAGCCGAGCATGCCGGCCGCCGGTCCGCCGCCGGGCGCGGTGACCGCCGTCGGCTTGGCGAACGCGACCTGGCTGACCGCGATCGTGTCGCCGCGGCTGGGCAGGATGCCGGCCGCGCCGGAGACGGCCGCCCGGATCGCCGCGAGCTCGGCCTTCGGCACCGACCTGTCGACGACGAGCGCGACGTCGAGGCGGTTCACGCCGCCGGGCGCGACCTTCGTGCGCGTGACGGTCTTGTCGACCCCCATGTCCGTCGTCTTCGACGTGCGGTTGTACTTCGACGACCCGCCCGCTGCGCCCTGGGCATAGCTGGGGATGTTCGCCGCCGTGCCGGCGGCACCCGCGCCGCCCGCGCCGCCGGTCAGCTTCTCGGTCTCGGTGGTCTGCTTCACGGGCGTGCTCCTGCCGTACACGAGCTGGTCCTTCGTCGCCTGGTCGGCGTTGACGTCGGCGCTGACCTGGACCTCGGCCTTGCCGGGCCCGAGCGTGCGCAGCAGCATGGCGTTGATGTTCGATTCGACCTGCTGCTCGTAGCGGGCCTGGATCGCCTGCTTGGAGACCAGGCCGCCGCCCGCGCCGCTGTCGCTGCGCGGCCACAGCAGCGCGCCGGAGCCGTCGGTGATCGAGACGTTGGCCGGCTTCAGGCCCTTGACGCTCGAGGAGACGAGCTGCGCGATGCCGCGCACGGCGCCGGGGTCAAGCGTGTTGGAGGAGCCCGACAGGAGCACGGCGGCCGTCGCCGGCGTCGCGTTGTCGGAGAAGAGCTGGTCCTCGGCCAGGACGAGGCGCACCTGCGCGCCGCTGACGCCCTGCACCTGCCCGATCGTCTGGGCGATCTGGCCCTCGAGCGCGCGCTGGTAGGTGACCTTCTGCTGGAAGTCGCTGGAGCCGAGCTTCTGCTTGTCGAAGAGCTCGAAGCCGGGCTGGCTGGCGGTGCCGCCCGCGAGGCCCGCGGTGGCGAGCGCGATCTGCGCCTGCGCGGTCTGCGACTTCTCGACGGCGAGCGCCGTGCCGTTGTTGCGCAGCTCGTAGGCGATGCCCTTGGCGTCGAGCGCCGCCGTGACCTTGCCCGTCGTGGCGGGGTCCATGCCCGAGCTGATCAGCGAGTAGCTCGGCCGCCCGGCGATCTGCATGCCGAAGAAGACGAGCGCGATGAGCGCGAGGGCGCTGGCGGCGAGCACGATGCGCCCGCGCGGGGTCAGGTTCGTGAGCAGTCGGGAGGCAGCGGGCATGGGCTACACCTGTGTGTGGAAGATGTCCTGGACGGCGTCGACGGCCTTCGTGCGAATCTGCGACGCCAGCTGCATGCCGAGGCGCGCGCGCTCGACCGCCATGACGACCTCGGTCGGGTCGGCGTTGCCGGCCGCCAGCGCGCGGGAGCCCTCGGCGGCGTCGGTCTGCAGCTTCTCGAGCGCGCCGATCTGGTTGGCGAGCACGCCGCCGAAGCTCTTGCCGCTCGCGCCGGCGGCGTCGGTGGCGCCGGCGCCGGCGCCGGGGATACCGGGGATCGCGGCGTCGCCGAGGCCGACAGACCACTCGCCGCCACGGATGGCAAACGTCGGATCGATCGGCATCAGCGCAGGATCTCCAGGGTCTTGGAGAACATCTGCTTGGCGGTCTGCATGACGGTGACGTTCGCCTCGTAGGCGCGCGAGGCGCTGATGAGGTCGACCATCTCGGTGACCGGCTGGACGTTGGGCATCGAGACGTAGCCGCGCGCGTCGGCGTCGGGGTGGCCGGGGTCGTAGACGAGCCGGTTGGGGGTCGCGTCGGCGGAGATCCCGGCGACGCGCACGCCGGCGGCGGAACCCGTGCCGCGGTCCATCACGCCGCTCAGCGTCGGGCCGAAGCCCGCGCCCGTGCCGGCCTGCTCGAGGGCGACGACCTTGCGCCGGTAGGGCTGGCCGTCGGCGCCCTTCGTCGTCTGGGCGTTGGCGAGGTTCTCGGCCGTGACGTCCATCCGCAGGCGCTCGGCGCTCAGGCCGGTCGCGGCGGTGTTGATGGCGTCGAAGAGGCCCATCTCAGCGCGCTCCCATCGCGGACTCGAGGATGTCGATGCGGCCGCGGGAGACGGACACGAGCGCCTCGTACTCCAGCGCGTTGGAGGCCATCGTCGCGGACTCGACATCGATGTCGACGCTGTTGCCGTCCGCGCGCATCGCCGCGCCGCGCACCGTCTCAGGGCTGAAGGCGACCTGGTCGACGGCGCCCGAGCCGGCGTCCATCGCCGCGCTGAGCGTCTTGTGGAAGTCGACGTCGCGGCGCTGGTAGCCGGGGGTGTTGGCGTTCGCGATGTTGCCGGCGAGGGTCGCCTGCCGCATGCCCGCGCCCGCGACGGCGCGCTGTAGTCCTAGCTGGGTCGTATCGAAGAGGTTCAACTGGCTCCTTTCGGACGAGGCAGTTGTCGGCCATCCGGGCCAGTTCCTTGAGCGGCCGTCGTCGCGCCCCCCAAACGACTAGTCTCGTGACTGATGGAGGAGGGGGTCCTCAAGCGGCATCGGCCGGGCGGCCGAGCCCGCGTTGCGGTGGTTGCCGGCGTCGTCCTGGCAGCCGCGGCCCTGCCGACGTCTGCGGCAGCCGCCGTCGTCGTCGTGCGGTCGACGATCCAGGCGGCGGTCGACCAGGCGAAGCCCGGCGACGTCGTGCTCGTCCCTCCCCGCCGCTACCACGAGAGCGTCGTGATCAACAAGAGCGGCATCGCGATTCGCGCCCGGCGTGGCGCCGTCCTCGACGCATCGGGCTTCGAGGTCGGGGTCCGCGCGTCGTCAGGCGAGATCGCCCCAGGCCCCGCTGGGGTCCCCGTCTGCCCGCCGCGGGATCTGCGCCGCCTCGTGGTCGACGGCCTGCGGATCGAGGGCGCGCGCTTCAGCGGGGTGATGTTCGCGGGTGTCGACGGCTTCAGGATCACCCGCGGCACGTACACGGGCGGCGAGTACTCGATCTATCCGGTCTGCTCCCGTGGCGGGATCATCGACCACAACCGCGTCACGGGGACGACGGACGGTGCGATCTACGTCGGCGACTCGAGCGACGTCGCCATCACGCACAACGTCGCCACCCGCTCGACGATCGGCATCGAGATCGAGAACTCCACGGGAATCGTCGTCCGCAGCAACGTGACCACCGGCAACACCGCCGGGATTGCGGCGTTCGTCCTGCCGCAGCTTCCGATCCCCGCCACGGAGGGGGTCGTCATCGAGCGCAACGTCGTCGCGCGCAACAACCTGCCCAACCCGATTGCTCCCGGCACCGACGACCGGGGAGCGATCCCGACCGGCAGCGGCATCCTCGCGATCGGCACCGACCGCGTCCTCATTCGCTCCAACGTCGTGGTCGGCAACGACAGCGGCGGCATCGCGCTGCTGTCCAACCCGCTCGCGCCCGCGGATCCGCGCATCGATCCGACCCCGGATCGCAACGCGATTCGCAGCAACGTCGTCGTGCGAAACGGGCGGCGGCCCGATCCGGTGCGCTCGCGCGTCCCCGGCGCCGATCTCATCTACGACGGGACGGGCACCGGCAACTGCTTCGCCCGCAACCGCTTCGGGACGGAATCCCCGGCCGGGATCACGCGCCGGTTCGCCTGCGCGCGCTGAGGCGGCTATCCCGCCAGATCGACTCGCGCAGGCGCCGGCGCAGCAGCGCCGCCGTAGCCCTGGACCGCGGTGCGGCCCTGCGCCATGTGACCGAGCGAGCGCCGCAGCTCGGCCACCTGGACGGCGAGCAGCGCGGTCGTCGCCGCCTGCAGCTCGGCCGCGCGCTCCAGCGCCGCGCGCGCGGCGCCGGCCGGTGCCTGTGCGGGCAGCCCGGCCAGCGCGGTCCGGCGCTCGCTGTCGACGGCCGCGAGCTCCTCCCACGTGCCGGCGACGACGAGGGCGTGCTCGCGCTCGGTGAGCGCCAGCAGCGTTGCGTAGGGCTCGCTCACCCCGCGACGACCGGCTCCGGCGCAGCCGCGGCAGCCTGCGCGAAGGCCTCGCGCAGCTCGCGCAGGAGCCCGTCGACGCGATCGAGCTTCTCGGGGTCGCGCTCGCACAGGCCCTCGGCGAGATGTCGCTGGCAGAAGACGTAGATGCCGCTCAGGCGCTCGGCGATGACGCCGACCGAGGGGTCCAGCGTGCCGTGCAGCTCGTCGATGATCGCCGTGGCCCGGCCGAGACGCTCGCCGGCCTCGGCGGCACGGCCGTCGCGCATGGCGGCGGCGGCTTGCAGGAGGAAGCGGTGGATGCCGTCGTAGAGCATGATCACGAGCTGCTCGGGCGGCGCGGTGAGGATCGCGCTTTCGCGATAGGAAGCGTGGGAAGACGCGTAGGCGGTCATGGCCCTCTCGGTGTTCGGCCGTCGCTGTCGCGCCGGCGGATTGGTCTGACCGCCAGGTCATCGGCCGCGATGGCCGTGGATTGAGGCGTTAGGCGAGTCTGTTGAGCTGCGCGGTGAGCTGCGCCTGCGCCGACTGGCTGGCGGCGAGCGCGGACTCCATGGCGCTGAACTGCGCGCGCAGCCGCTTCTCCTTGACGGCGAGGCGCACGTCGGTCGCCGCCATGTCACCGGCGAGGCGCTTGCGCGTCGCGTCGACGCTGCTGATGCGCGCGTCCACGCGCGCACCGGCGATCGGCGAGACGAGCGTCGTGACGCGCTCCCCGAGGTCCTGCAGGCTCGTGCGCAGCTTGTCCTGGTCGCCCGCGAGGGCGGCCGTGAGCTTCGTGTCGTCGATCGTCAGTCGCCCGGCGATGGCGTCGGCGGAGACCGTGCCGCTGCCGGTCGAGGCTCCGGTCGTGATGCCGACGGCGGAGAGGTCGCCGATCTCCTGGCGCATCGACGACAGCACGCCGCTGAGCATCGGGTCGCCGAAGAAGAGGCCCTGCGTGGACTGGGACGTCGTCGTCGGGTTCTTGACCGGCTTCTCGGTGAGCTCGCCGCGGATGAAGTCCAGCGCGCCGTTGTAGGCGTTGACGAACGTCTTGACCTTCGTCTTGACGGCGTCGGCGTCGATGCCCGGGGCGGGGATGTCGAGCGTCACCGGCGTCGACGGCGCCGTCGTCGCCTTGAGCGTCACGTCGACGCCGAGGATCGCGTTCTTGAGGACGTTCGAGGGCGAGTCCGGCATGTCGACGCCGTCGAGCTTGTACTTCGCATCGAGGCCCGCGCGGGCGTAGGCGGCCTTCTCGGTCAGCGGCGAGGGGACGTCGACCGTGAACTCGCTGTCCACGCCGGTCGTGCGGCTCGTGAGGACGAGCAGGCCGCCGGAGACGACGGCGGGTACGGGGGCGTCCTTGTCGCCGTTGATCGCGGTGGCGACCGTCGCAGCGCTGGCGTTGGCGTCGACGGGGACCGTGTGGCCCTTGATCGTGATGCTCTGCGGCGAGGCGCTGGTGCTGAAGTCGAAGGCGTGCTGCGCCGCAACCGCGAGCTGGCTGACCTCGATCCTGTGCGTGCCCGGCGCGGCCGTGCCGCTGGTGCTGACGGCGACGCGCGTGGGATCGCTCAAGGTGAGCTTCTGCGTGT
>DASWQM010000054.1:0-5429 GCA_036403675.1 Solirubrobacteraceae bacterium
TTCGCGAACGTCGCCGCGACCGTGACGCGGATGGCGGCACGGCTGGCCGGCGTCCCGTATTCGATCACCGCCCACGCGAAGGACATCTTCCACGACGACGTCCGCCCGGAGCAGCTGCGCCGCGTGCTCGAGGACGCGGCCGCGGTGGTGACGGTCAGCGAGTTCAACGTCACCCACCTGCGCGCTATCTGCCCCGGCGTGACCGAGCGGCTGCACCGCGTCTACAACGGGCTCGCGCTCGAGCGCTTCCCCTTCACGTCGCCGGCCACACGGCTGCCGCGGATCGTCGGCGTCGGGCGGCTCGTGGAGAAGCAGGGCTTCGGCGACCTCGTGGCCGCGTGTGCGCTGCTCGCGGCGCAGGGACGCCGGTTCGAGTGCCGGATCGTCGGCGGCGGCGAGTTCGAGGGGCAGCTGCGGAGCGCCGTCGACCGGCTCGGCCTCCAGCACGTCGTGACGTTCGTCGGCCCGGTGAGCCAGGAGACCGTGCGCGAGGAGATCACCGCCGCGGCGGCGCTCGCGGCGCCGTGCGTCGTGGGCGCCGACGGCGATCGCGAGGGCCTGCCGACGGTCCTGCTCGAGGCGATGGCGCTCGGCACACCGTGCATCGCGACCGACGTCACCGGCATCCCCGAGGTGCTGCTCGACGACCGCACGGGCCTCGCGGTGGCGCAGCGCGACCCCGCGGGGCTCGCCGACGCGCTGGGCCGGCTGCTCGACGACGAGGAGCTCCGCGTGCTCCTGGCCCGCGCGGCGCGGCGGCTCATCGAGGCGCGCTTCGACGCTGAGGAGACGAGCGCCTGCTGGCGCGCCGCTGTGCTCGGCGCGCCGACGCCGGCGGGGGAGGAGGTGAACGACCATGCCGAGCCCCTACGTGTGCGCTGATCCCGGCGCCCCGGTGTCCGCTGCCAAGGGCGTATCGGTCCATGTCCGGGGCGTGCTCGGGGCGCCGGCCGCGAGGCCGCCATGGTCGTAAGGGCGTCGCGCATGCAATCCGACGACGGCGCGCTCGCCGCACGCGACCGGTTGCTGCCGGGTCTCGCGGTCCTCCTCGACGACGAACGGCTCGCCGGAGCGCTCGACGAGGCGCTGCCGGGAGCGTGGCTCAGCGCCGCACGCGCCACGTACGTCCGCTACAAGCCGGGCACCGCCTGCATCGTCAAGTGCCGGCTCACGCTCGCCGACGAGCAGGTCGACGCCTACGTCCGGCTCGAGCGCGAGTCGTCGCGCAACAAGCTCACCACGCACGCGCGCAGAGCCACGGCGCGCAGCCGGCTCGGCCGCGGGGCGGTGCTGCTCCCGCGCCTCCCGGCGGCGCTCTATCCCTGCCCGAACGACGCGCGGGTCGCGGCGCTGCCGCATCTGGTCGACGACAGCCGGCGCCGGAGCCTGCTCGAGGCGGCGCTCCCGGACAGTCCGGCGCTGTGGTCGTCGTCCCTGCGGCCGCTGCGCTGGAAGCCGGAGCGCCGCTTCGTCGCAGCGCTCGAGTCAGACCAGGGCCACCGCGCGGTCGTCAAGGCGTACGCCGGCACGTTGTCGGCGGCGCTCCGCGCCGCGACCGCGCTCGGCGGGCGGCCGTCCCCGCGCATGCCGCGGCGCCTCGGGCACTCGGCCGCGAGCGGGATCGTCGTGCTCGAGTGGCTCCCGGGCCGTCCGCTCGACGGGGAGCTGCTCGTCGGCGGCGCGACGCTCGCCGGCGAGGCACTCGCCCAGCTGCACGCGCTGCCGCCGTTGCTGCTGCCGCTGTGCACGCGCGACGCCGAGCTGCGGCGCGTGCTGCAGTCCGTCGAGACGGTCGGGTGGCTCGTGCCCGACGCTCGCGGCCTGGCGCTGCGCATCGCCCAGCAGATCGCGCGGCGGCTGCCGCGCGTCGTCCGGCCGGTGATCGCCCACGGCGACTTCTCCGCTGACCAGGTGCTCGTCCACGAGGATCGGGCGGCGCTCGTCGATCTCGACGAGGCGGTGCTCTCCGATCCCCTCCGGGACCTCGGGCGCTTCCTGGCCACGCTCACGCGCGAGGTCGTCGCGGGACGCCTGACGGCGTCGGCGGCGGCAGCGGCGCAGGCGCAGCTCCTCGCCGGCTACGGCCGGGTCGACCGCGCGGCGCTGCGGGCATGGACGGCAACGGGGCTGCTGCACCTCGCTCCCGAGCCGTTCCGCCTCCGCGAGCCCGACTGGGCGGCCCGCCTCCTGGAGCTGCTGGCGATGGCAGAGGGCCTGCTCGATGGGTAGCGTGGGCGTCCTGCCGCGGATCGCGCGGATCGCCGCGCCCGGCGAGCCGCTTCGCCTGCGGCGGGCGTGGCCGCACTCTCCGGGCCGGCTGACGCGGGAGTAGACCTGCGGCGACACCGTCGTCGCAGGGCACCGGTGCAGCGAGCGCGGGGCGACGCGAGAGGTCGCGGCCACGGGCCGGATGGCGCTCGTCGAGGTGCAGGGCGAGCTCGTCGCGCAGCAGGCGACCGCCACCGACGCCCGGCTGCCGGGGGCTCGCGGCCGGAGCGCGGCTCGTCTCGCACCGCGTCGTGCGACCGTCGCCGTGCCGGGCGCGTTCCTGAAGGTCGTGCGTCCCGGTCGCGTCGCCGCCGCCGTGGCGGACGCGCTGGCGGAGGACGGCGGGCGAGGCGCCTGAGCCAGAACTTCAGCTCAGGCACTCACGCGGCAGACACAGGAGGGGCCCCGCGCGGCTCGCGGGCAGGCTGGACGCGGGGCCCCTCTCTGCGAACACACCCGAGGAGGCAGGGTGTTTACGAGGTCTGATTTCTATCAACGGCTCCTCGCGGTAGCGCGACGGGGCACGAACTGCGCAGGTTGCGGACGGTTTTCGCTCGGCGTGCTCTCCAGCACCGGAGCCCGCTCGGCGCGTCGAGCGGGCTCCGGAAGGGCGCGTCGCGGCGGCTCAGCCCACGAAATGGCACTGCCTGGCGACCATCTTCTGCCAGTTGTAGACCCACAGCTCCGCGCATGCCTGCCCTCGAGGCTCGTCGCTGTTGATGGCGTACTTCCACTGGCCGACGTGGCTGCAGCCCCAATGGACGTTGCCGCTGATGGACTGGCGGCCGTAGCCGTACGTGAACTTCATCGATGAGTCGCAGAGGTTCCCGGCCGAGGCGAAGTTCGCCCCGTCCCAGTTGACGTGCTGTCCGCTGCCGTTGATGCAGTGGGTCAGCTGTCCCTTGGCAATCGGGATGTCCCGGAAGACGGTGGCGCCCCAGTACTCGTAGCCGCAGGCACTCGCCTCGCTCGTGGCTGGCATCACGGCCGGCACGATCGCCATCGCCGCCAGCGCCACGATCAACGCCAGAACCCGGCTGCGCTTGCTCGCGAAGGGGTTCTGGTTCCGCATGTCTACAACCGCTTGCATGGCCTGTCCTTTCCTTCTGCGTGACCCCCCTGGCCACGACGGTCCGGGCAGCCAAGCGCCGGCCGGCATCCGCTCCAAGGTCGAAATGTGAGGACCGCCTGCAAGCGCGGTCGCTGACGGTCGTGAGCGCCACAGGGCGGAAAGTGAGGAGACGGTCAGGCGATCCGGGCGTTATCGCCGCCGCCGCTGGGAACCAGCTACCTCCGTGGAGGAGACCGTGCTCCCGACGCCGGCCGAGGAGATCCCGCCCCTGACCGAGCAGGAGCTCGCCGCGCTGCGCGACGTCGGCCGGCACTGGAACGCCGTCGCCGGCAGCCGGCTGGAGCGCCTGCGCGCGCTGCCCGTGGACCCGGCTGTCGCCGACGGGGCGCTGTTCAGGCCGGAGGCCCGCGACGAAGTCGAGGCGACGGAGGCGGCGATCGAGCCGGTGTCGCGGCTCGGACGGGTCGCCCGCAGGGTCAAGCGGGCCCTCATCGGGCCGCCGCTGCGCAGCAGCGCCGCGGGGCACCAGCGGATGCGCAATCTCGTCGCCCTGCCCGTGCTCGGCTCGGACCTCTTCGCGTCGGTCTCGTACGGCCCGGAGGCGATGCTCGCGGTGCTCGTGCTCGCCGGGACGCGGGGACTCGACCTCGCGCTGCCGCTGGCCGGCGTGCTCATCGTGCTCATGCTCGCCGTCGGTGCGTCGTACAGGCAGACGCTCGCGGCCTATCCGAGCGGCGCCGGGTCGTATGTCGTCGCCGGCGACAACCTCGGCCAGCGCGCCGGCGTCACAGCCGCCGTCGCGCTGCTCGTCGACTACATCCTCAACGTCGCCGTCTCGATCGCGACCGGGATCGCGGCCGTGACGTCCGCCGTTCCGTCGCTGGCGCAGTACACGGTCGTGCTCGGGCTCGGGATGATCGCGCTGCTGCTCGTCGGCAACCTGCGTGGCGTGCGGGAGGCGGGCAGGCTGTTCGCGGCCCCGACGTACGTGTTCCTCGTCGCGATGGCGCTGCTCGTCTGCACCGGTCTGGCGGACGCCGCAGGCCACGGCTTCAAGCCGACGCCCCCGCCACCGCTGCACGCCGTCGAGGGGCTGACCGTGCTGCTCGTGCTGCGCGCGTTCTCCTCCGGAGCCACCTCGATGACCGGCATCGAGGCGATCGCCAACGCCGTGCCGGCCTTCCACCCCCCCGAGTGGCAGAACGCCCGCCGCACGATGACGTGGATGCTTGCGATCCTCGTCACCGTCTTCGGCGGGCTCATGCTCCTCATCCACCTCGACGGGATCGCGTGGAAGCCGAACGAGACGATCCTGTCGCAGCTCGCGCACCGGAGCTTCGGCGGCGGCGTGCTCTATGGCTTCGTCCAGACCGCGACGGCGGTGATGCTGCTCTTCGCCGCCAACACGTCCTACAACGCGTTCCCGCGCCTGCTCTACGTCATGGCCCGCAACGGGCACGCGCCGCACCGGTTCCTGCACATGGGCGACCGCCTCGTCTTCAGCCACGGCATCGTCGTGCTGTCCATCGCCGCGGCCGCGCTCTTCGCGGGGTTCGGCGGGCAGCTCGAGGCGCTGATCCCGCTCTTCGCCGTCGGCGTGTTCGTCGCCGTGACGCTGTCGCAGGCGGGGATGGTCGTGCGCTGGTGGCGCACCCGCGAGGGGCACTGGCGGCGCGGGCTGGCGGTCAACGGCTTCGGCGCGCTGCTGACGGCGATCGTCGTCGTGGTGGCCGCGGTGACGAAGCTCACGGAGGGGGCCTGGGTCGTCGTGGTCGGGATCCCGCTGCTCGTCTGGCTCTGCCTGCGCGTGCGCGGGCATTACCGCACCGTCGAGGAGGCCCTGCGCCCGCGACCGCTGCGAGAGTCCGTGCCAGCTGCGGACGGAGGCGGACCCGCGGGCGACGGGCAGCTGGTCACCGCGCCCGCCGCGGCGCCGCAGGAAGGGGCCGAGCGCCAGGAGAGCCCCGAGCAGATCCAGCACCTGCTGCTCGTCCCCGTCGAGCGCCTCGACCTCGCCAACCTGCGCGCGCTCGCCTACGCGGCTTCGCTCGCGCAGCCGCTGCTCGCCGTGCACCTCAGCCCGGCGGAC
>DASWQM010000055.1:0-8361 GCA_036403675.1 Solirubrobacteraceae bacterium
TCCTACCAGCCCGACGAAGTGCCGCCGTCGCTGTTCGCGCCGCACCAGCCCGGCGTCACGACGCCGGTGCTCGACCACCTCGCGTTCGCCGCGCTGGACGTGATCGCCGGCGACGGCGCTGCGCTGCGAGACCTCCTGACCGATCTCAGCGCCGAGGCCGAGCGGCTCATGGGCGCGGCCCACCGCGCGCCCGGGGCGCCGGGGCCCGCAGGCAGCCTCACGCTCACGATCGGCCTCGGGCCGGAGATCTTCGGCGACCGCTTCGGACTCGCGGCGCGGCGCCCGGTCGCGCTCGCACAGCTCCCGCGCTTCCCGGGCGATGCGCTCGACGCGGCGGCGAGCGGCGGAGACGTCTGCATCCAGGCGTGTGCCGCGGATCCCGCGGCGGCCGGCGGCGCGCTTGCGCGCCTGCTGGCCATGGCCGAGCCGGCGGCGGTCCTGCGCTGGTCGCAGCGCGGCTCGATGCATCGCCACGAGGGCGATCAACCGAACGGGCGGCCGCGCAACCTGCTGGGCTTCAAGGACGCCACGAGCAACCCGCGCCGCGGCAGGGACCTCGACCGGCACGTGTGGATCGGCGGCCGCGACCGCAGCTGGATGGTCGGCGGCACCTACCTCGTCGTGCGGCGCGTGCGGATCGCCCTCGACGCCTGGCTGAGACTCGCGCCGGAGGAGCAGGAGCGCGTCATCGGCCGTCACCGCGCCTCCGGCGCGCCACTGGGCCGCCGGCACGAGTTCGACCCGATGCCACTCGACGGCACGGTGTCGCCCGACGCCCACGCACGCATCGCGGCACCGCAGCCCGGCGAAGCGCCGCTGCTACGTCGCGGCTACAGCTTCGACGACGGCGTCGACGAGCACGGAGATCGTGATGCCGGGCTGCTGCTGCTCCTCTACCAGCGCGATCCGCGCCGCCAGTTCATCCCCCTGCAACGCCGGCTGGCGCAGTCCGACGCGCTCACGGGCTACACGCGCCCCGTCGGCAGCGCGATCTTCGCGATCCCGCCCGGCGCGCGACCGGGCCAGCCGCTCGCCCACGACCTCCTGCGTTCGTAACGGACGCGTCCACTAGAGCCCGGGCGGGTGGCGCGCGACGAAGCCGCCCGTCGGGCGCATGCTGTGCGACCAGCGTGTCCCGGCGCCGAGCGCGCCGGTGTCGAAGCGCCAGCCGGCGACGACCATGAAGGCGTGGCCGGCGTTCGCGTACACCGTGATCCATTGGCCGGGCCCCGGATCGCCCCAGCTCATGAACGGCCCGGATGCCATCGGCGAGTTCACGAGCCCCGCGGCGGCGAGCGCGTAGCTCACCGAGCCCGAGCAGTCGTAGGCGTTGGCCTGGAAGCTGCCGTGGCCGCCGCCGTAGACGTACGGCAGCCCGGCGATCGCGTTGGCGGCGGCGATGACGAGCGCGATGGCCGGCGGGGCGCCCGGCGGCGGCTGGACCGCGCCGGCGGCGTCCGTCCGGATGCCCGCCCGCGCGGTACGCGCCTGGCGCTCGCGCAGCGCCGCGAGCTGGCGCTGGACGCGCTGCAGCTCGGCGCGCTTGAAGTCGCGGCCGGCGAGGCTTCGCGCGCGCTCGTTGAGCAGGGCGTTCTCGACGGCCTGCGCGCTCTCGCGCCGGCGCTCGATCCGCACCGCGATGCTGCGCTCGCGTGCCTGCATCGCGGCGAGGCGGGTCGTCTGCTTGGTGACCGCCACGCGCGACGTGCGGGCGGCGTCCATGACCTCGGCGTTCTGGCGGGCGATGCGCTTGAGGAAGTCCGCCTTCTCGAGCAGGTCGGTGAAGCCGTGGGCAGTGATGACGACCGCCACGAGGTCGGGCTGCGGGTTGCGGTAGGACTCGAGGAGGTTCTGGCGCAGCGCGTCGGTCGCCGCGCGCTGACGGTTGACGAGGGCGGTCAGCCGGTTGCGCGCGCGCACGAACGCTGCCTCGACGGCGCGCAGCTGCGCCTGCTGGGCGGCGACGTCCGCCTGCAGCCGCCGCAGCCGGGCCTGGGCGCGGACGAGGCCGCGACCGGAGGACTGGATGCGCCGCGTCTCGGCGGCGACGGCCGCGCGCAGCGCCTCCGCCCGGCCCTGCTTCGTCGAGATCCGGCCCGCGAGGTCGGCGTCGGCCGGGCCCGCGGTCCCGAGCACCATCGCGGCGACCGCGGCGCAGGCGGCGACGGCGCAGACGAGGACGAGGCGGCGGAGGCGGAGCGCATGCATCACGGCCGGCGGCGACGCTAGCAACGCCGTCACGATCGGGGCTGGAGCCCCTGCTCGTGCAACGAATGTTGCAGCGGGGCTACGCGCGGGCGCGCTGCGCCGCGACGAACAGCGCGCCGAGCCCGAGGACCGTCGCGAGGAACCACACGATGCCACCGAGGAAGGGCACGAGCGCGAGCACGCGCAGGATGGCCAGGCCGATGATGAACCCCACGATGCGCGCGCTCTGCTTCGAGACGAGCCGGCCGACAATGAACGCGCTCGTCGTATAGGCGAGCCCGTAGATCGGCAGCATGGCGAGGAGCAGGCCCGCGCCGAGCGGGATGCCGATGACCGTGATGAGCGCGATGACCCCGACGATCGGGATCAGGACGAACGTCAGCACCCCGACGAGGAACGAGCGTCCGGTCCGTGCCTTCGCGGTCCGTGCAACGGCGTCGGCGGCCTTCGGGAAGAGCGCGAGCAGGATGAGCCCGAGGACGAGCGCCGAGATGGTGACGGCGAGCCAGAGGCCGATGCTCAGCGCGATCGCGCCACCGCCGAGGTCCTCGGCCTTGAACTTCTTGACCTTCCCGCCGATCTGCGCTCCCGGCGCGATCTGCGGCTTCTTGTCGCCGTAGGCGACGTCGCCGTCGACGTGCGCGCGGCGGCCGAGGATCGCGGTGCCGGCGAACGTGACGACGTCGCCCGTCACGTGCCCGCGGATCGTCACGTCGCCGTTGGCTGCGATGACACTGCCGTCGACGGTGCCGCGCACGGTGACGTTGCCGTCGGCCACGACGACATCCTTCGTCGTCTGGCCGGGGTCGACGAGGACGTCGCCGACGATGACGATCCGCTCCTTGGGACCGGCTGCGAACGCGCTTGCCGGCAGAACCCAGCCGAGCACCAGCAGCGCGATGATGGCGATGCGTTTCATTCTTCCCCCGGCGGCGAGCCTATCCCGGCGTCTTGGCGTGTGGGGGATTCTTTTGAACCGAGTTTCAGTCCGCCGTGGCGGTCGTCTGTAGCAACTTTGGTTGACAAGCTGATCGATGTCAACTACGGTTGACGGCATGGCATTCGTACCGACAGAGGAGGAGGCGGTTCCACGCGACCCGGCCGAGGGTCTCGGCGCCGTCGTGGCGCTGCGGCGGCTCGCCGACCGGCTCGAGGCCGGACAGGTCGAGCGGGCCGTGCGTGAGGGCTGGTCGTGGAGCGAGATCGCGGCGGCGCTCGGCGTCAGCCGCCAGGCGGTCCACAAGAAGCACGCCAAGCGGCTGGACGCGCTCGGGGTGCGCTCGGGGCGGCGGCGCCGTGTTTGAGCGCTTCACACGCGACAGCCGCCGGGTCGTCGAGGTCGCGCAGTTGGCGGCGAGCCGGCTCGGTGCCGAGCACGTCGAGCCCGAGCACGTGCTGCTCGCGCTCGCCCGCGGCTGCGAGGATCCCGCGGCGCGCGCGCTGGCCGAGGTCGGCGTCGATGGCGAGGCGATCGCGCGGGCGATCGAGGACGACCTCGTCGCGATGCTCGAGGTCGTGGGCGTCCCACCCTCGGTCGTCGCCGCGACGCCGCCGCAGCCGCGTCACGACCGGCCGAACCTCAGCCCGGTCACGAAGCAGGCGCTCGAGCGCGCGCTGCACGAGGCGTTGCGTCGCCGCGATCGCCGCCTCGGCACCCAGCACCTCCTGCTCGGAGTGCTGCGCCCGCCGGCCGCGACGGTGCGGCGCGTGCTCCTGCGGCTGGACGTCGAGCCCGAGCGGCTCGCCGCGCTCGTGCAGGTCGAGGCGGCGGCGGCGCGCCGCTGACTCGCGCTATTTCGTCACGGGCAGGGCGCCGGCGACGCGGTCGAAGTCAGCGATCTCGCAGCCGTTCGTGCGTGCGAAGCGGCGCTTGACGGCGCGACCGTCGATCGTCCCGGTCACGCGCAGCGTCTGCGGGCCGCCGTAGATCTGCGTGCACGCGACGCGCTTGGGCGGCGGCTTCGTGAGCAGGGGGGCGATCGCCCGCGCCCGCCTGCACAGCCGCGCGGCGGACGCGCCGCCGGCGAGCGCGCCGGCGGCGCGCTGCTCGCCCGCCGCGCATGTCAGCCGGCCGCTGCGCACCCGGCCGGCCCCGTCGTCGTAGCGGACGGCGAGCGCGAGCGATCCCGCGGCGGGCCTGGCGGGCGCCTTCGCGGCGCCGCTTTCGCCACAGCCGGCGAGCAGCGCAGCGGCTGCCGCCAATCCCGCCAGCGCGCGCCCCACCGCTGTCAGGTCCCCTCGGACGGCAGCAGGCGGCCGTCGCCGGACACGTAGCCGTCCTTGCCGCCGACCGCCACGTAGACGAGGTCCTCCTCGCCCACGTTGCGGATCCGCCGCACCGTCGCCGCGTCGATCCGCGCGACGCCGCCGGGGCCGAGGCGATGCACCGAGCCGTCGCCGAACTCGAGCTCGCAGTGGCCCTGGTGGATGAAGTACGTCTCCTCCTGCTCGTCGTGGTAGTGGCGCCGGCCGGCGAACTCGGGGGGCATGACGATGACGTTGATACCCAGCGCCTGGACGTCGAGCGCCTGCCGGATCTTGCGGAAGCCACCCCCGTCGCCGAGGGCCGCGATGTTGCCGACGGCGTAGCCGTCGCCCGTGACGATCTCGTGTGCTTCGCCCTCCGTCATGGCCGGCTCTCCTCTCGCTGGAATCCGTCGCCCCGGATCCTAGAAACTCGGCCTGCCCAGCACCATCGCCGAGTGGTAGGTTCCGCGCCGTAAGGCCTGGGGGAACCTGGCGAAGCAGTGCGGGCGTTGCAGATTTGGGGCCACCCTCCTCGGCTTCGCGGCACGCAAGATCATCGGAGGAACGGCTCAATGGCCACCGGTACCGTCAAGTGGTTCAGCGACGACAAGGGATTCGGGTTCATCACGCCCGACGAGGGCAGCCGAGACCTCTTCGTCCATCACACCGGCATTGTCTCGGACGGCTTCCGCTCGCTCAGCGAGGGGGCACGGGTGGAGTACGAGGAGGAGCAGGGAGACAAGGGCCCGAAGGCGGTCAACGTCGTCAAGCTCTGACGCGCGCGGCGAGCATTCGCGACGTAACGAAAGGCCCGCTCTGCGAGCGGGCCTTTCGTGCGTTACAGCAGGATGATCAGCAGGATGATGATGATCAGCAGCGTTCCGACGCCGATGTACATGCGGCTCCTTTGGTCAGTGCCGGAGATGTACCCGCAGACCCCTGCCGCCATGCCATTGAGCCGGATTACGGCGTGGCGTCTCAGTGCTCGGCGACGACGCCGCCGTCGGGCGTCAGCGGCCGGCCCTCGTCGGCCCAGCGCTGCAGTCCGCCGGCCATCGAGTAGGCGTCGATGCCGACACCGCGGAAGGCCTGCGCGGCCATCGCCGAGCGGCTGCCCAGCCGGCAGTGGAAGATGACCGGCCGGTCGGTGTCGATCTTCCCGGCGTTGGACGCCAGCCGCTCGAGCTCGATGTGCAGCGCGCCGTCGATCCGCCCCGCGTCCCACTCGTAGGTCTCACGCACGTCGATGACCTGCGCGCTGTCGTCGGCCAGCGCGGCCTGCGTCTGCTCCGGCGTGACCTCGATGCTCGCGGAGTCGAAGATGGAGGGCATGACGCGAGCCTACCGCGCGGTTGCCGAGGCATGGGCCCGATCCGCGCTTGACGGCCGCCGGCGCCCGGCCACGTGCCAGAGGCACGCGCCGGGTCGCCGTCGACCGTCAGGTCACGGCCGGGCATCCGGCCAGGACGTCGCCGAACCTCCCGCCACATCCACTGCCTGCTACGTCCAGTCCCGCGGCACGTCGCGGCGCTTGCGCGCCACGAGCGCGAGGTAGGTCAGCGGCTCGCCGGCGCACGAGAGCCGGTGGGTGTAGCTCACCCGCGCGCGCTCCTCGAGCACGCCGTCGTCGAGCATCCGCCGGATGAAGGCGCCGAAGCCGGCGGGATCTGAGTCGTCGAGGAAGCGCTCGCGCAGGTTGAACGCGATCCAGCCCGGCGAGCCGACGAGGTTGAACGCCTCGGCGAACGCGGCCGGCGGGATGTCCCCGAACCCGAGCGCCGCGACGCAGGTCATGAGGTTGAAGCCGTGCCCCTCGAGGTCGGCGCGTTCGTCGCCGCGCAGCTCGCAGATGTCGACGGCGAGGTAGTCCTCGTAGAGGCCGGGCCGGTCGCGCAGCGCCGCGTCGCGGGCCTCCGGGAGCAGGTCGATCCCGACGATCCGATCGACCCCGAGATCGGCGAGCCCCTCTGCGACCATGCCGTTGCCGGCGCCGAAGTCCAGCGCGCTCAGCGTCGCGGCGTCCACGCCCGCGTCGTCGAGCTCGGCGCACAGCAGGTCGCACACGACAGCCGGCGAGCTGCACTCCAGCAGCTCCGCGAACAGATGCTCGTAGAGCCCCGGGATGTCGTAGATGGCGGCATAGTCGTGAAACCGTATGCGCCGTCGCTCACCCTCAAGCTCGACCTCGCACCACTCCTCGTCCTGATCCAGCCCGCCGCCGGTTTGGCGCGGCGGGAGGTACAGCTCGAACAACTGCGTGCTGAGCGTCGCCATGTGCCCCCCTCGGTTGATTAGGCGCTGCTAATCGCCATGCCCGCGTTACAACACCGCAAAACAGAGCCGGCGGGGCATCCGCCATATGACGGATGCCGCTTGCCTTAAGCGGCTGAAGCGGCCGCCAGGGAGTCTCTCAGACGTACGGATCGCGGTCGACGTGGGCGACGGGCGTGCGGCGGTTGGCCTGCATGAGCACGATGAGCGAGATCAGGAGGCCGACGATGCCGACGACCATCAGGATGACGCCGACGGTCGCAAGCTTGATGCCCGAGACGGAAGCGGTCACGGCGAACTTGAGGATCGCGCCCACGGCGATGAGAAAGATCGATGTGCCTATGCCCATGGGTCAATCTATTCCCCATCGACGCCCCGCGTAACCGCCATCTGGTCGTCAGTACGATGAACACGTGCCGACAACCACCTCTGACGTCTACGAGATCCCCCAGGAGCTCGCCGACCTGCGCGACATGATCCGCCGCCTCGCGCAGGAGCGGATCGCCCCGCGCGCGGCCGAGATCGACCGCACCGCGCAGTACCCGACCGACATCCGCGCGCTGCTGGCCGAGCACGACGTGCTGGGCCTGCCGTTCGATGAGCAGTACGGCGGCACCGGGACCGGCACGCTCATGCTCCAGATGGCGGTCGAGGAGATCGCCAGGGCGTGCGCGTCGTCGGCGCTGATCCTCATGGTCCAGGAGCTGGGAACGCTGCCGATCCAGCTCTTTGGCACCGACGATCAGAAGGAGCGCTTCCTGCCCCGCTGCGCGAGCGGCGAGTGGTCGCCCGCCTTTGCGCTGTCCGAGCCCGAGGCGGGCTCCGATCCCGCCGCGTTGCGCACGAGCGCCGTGCGCGACGGCGACGAGTGGGTCATCAACGGCCAGAAGAACTGGATCACGAACGCCGGCGTCGCCGACTTCTACATCGTCTTCGCGAAGACCGATCGCGAGAACAACCGCAGCTCCGCCTTCATCGTCGAGGCCGATCGAGCGGGCTTCGATCCCGGCAAGCTCGAGCACAAGCTCGGCATCAAGGGCTCCCCGACCGGCTCGCCGTCGTTCACCGACGTGCGCGTCCCGGCCTCCAACCTCATCGGCGCCGAGGGCAAGGGCCTGTCGGTCGCGCTCGCGACGCTCGAGCGCACGCGCCTCGGCGCGGCCGCGCAGGCGGTCGGGATCGCGCAGGCCGCGACCGACTATGCCGCCGCCTACGCGCGTGAGCGGATCGCCTTCGGCAAGCCGATCAACGCGATGCAGGGGATCCAGTTCAAGCTCGCCGACATGGAGACGCGCACGGCGGCCGCGCGCGAGCTGCTCTACAAGGCGTGCGCGAAGGCCGACCGCGGGGAGCCGGACCTCGGCAAGTACTCCTCGATGGCCAAGCTCTTCGCCTCGGACACCGCGATGGCCGTCACGCTCGAGGCGATCCAGGTGCTCGGCGGCTACGGCTACGTCAACGAGTACCCCGTCGAGCGCATGATGCGCGACGCCAAGATCACGCAGATCTACGAGGGCACCAACGAGATCCAGCGGGTCGTCATCGCGCGGGCGATGGCGCGCTGAGCCATGCCCGGCCTGCGCCGCATCCTCGTCGCCGCGGTCATCGCCCTGAGCCTGGGGCTCACCGCGATCG
>DASWQM010000056.1:0-4026 GCA_036403675.1 Solirubrobacteraceae bacterium
CCAGGTCGGGCCGGCAGGCACGCTCCCGTTCAACCGGCCGCCCAGGGCGCCGGCGGCGCTGGGGCCGGGTCCGGTCGAGATCCCCAGCGAGCCGCGGTCGCCCGACAAGCCGCACTTCTCGCTCGCCGCGACTGTCGGACCGCTCGTGCTCGCGGGCGTGATGATCCTCGCGACGAAGAACATCACCTACGCCCTGTTCGCGCTGCTCAGCCCGCTGATCGCCATCGGGCAGTACTTCGAGTCGCGGCGCCGGAGCACGAAGGGCGGCAGCCGCTCCCGGCGCGAGTACGACGACGCCATCGAGGAGCTCGAGCAGGAGATCGCGCAGCGGGCGAGGGACGAGCGCACGCGGCAGCGCGGGCTGCTGCCCGATGCGTCCGAGGTGCTGCGCCGCGCAGCGCTGCCGAGCGTGCGGCTGTGGGAGCGGCGCCCCGACCAGGACGACTTCCTGCAGCTCTGCGCCGGCCTCGCCGACGTGCCGTGGCAGCCCGCGGTGAAGGATGCCGGCAGCAAGCGGACGCCCGAGGCGACGGCGGCGCTCGCGGCGGGGGAGATGCGCGCCGCGCCGCTCGGCGTCGATCTCTCCGGCGGCGGCGTCGTCGGCATCGTCGGCGACCGCGCCGCCGCGCTGGCGACCGCGCGCAGCCTCGTCTCCCAGGCGGCGGTGCATCACGGCCCCGCCGACGTCACGATCGGCGTCTTCGTCGATCCCGGCCGCGAGCCCGACTGGGAATGGTGCAAGTGGCTGCCGCACGCGCGCCGTGGCGGCGGCGCCGAGCAGTGGCTCGCCGCGGGGCGCGACCAGAGCGACCCGCTGCTGCGCGAGCTGCTCGCCGGCGGCGCGACCGGAACGGCGCTCGTCGTTCTGGACTCCGACGTCCTGACCGAGGGCAAGAACGCGCCCGCGCGCGACCTGCTGAGCGGCGTCGGCACCCGCCGCGACGAGTCCGGCCGGCGGACGCAGGTCCCGGTGGCCGGCATCGTCGTCGCGTCGACGACCGACCGGCTCCCGGCCGCCTGCAACACGATCATCGAGGTCGCCGACGCGGAGGGGACCGCGAGGGTCCGCTGCACGGACAGGCGCACGGATGTCGACAGCGTGCAGCTCGCCGGCCTGACGACCGCTCGCGCCCGCGCCTGCGCGCGCGACCTCGCCCGCTTCGAGGACCCCGAGCTGCATCAGCCCGGCGCCGGGCTGCCGGACATGGTCCGCCTGCTGCCGCTGCTGGGCCTCGAGCGCGTCGATGCGGCGTCGATCCGCGAGCTCTGGCGCCGTGCCGGGCCGACGGCGACGCCGGTCGCGCCGCTGGGGGTCACCGAGCAGGGACTCTTCTCGCTCGATCTCGTCCGCGACGGCCCGCACGGGCTCATCGGCGGGACGACCGGCTCGGGCAAGAGCGAGCTGCTGCGCACGTTCGTCGCCGGCCTGGCGGCGTCCGCCGACCCGACGCTGCTGACGTTCGTGCTCATCGACTACAAGGGCGGCGCGGCGTTCGACGAGTGCTCGCGCCTACCGCACACGGTCGGCATGGTGACCGACCTCGACGAGCAGCTCGGCGAGCGCGCCCTGCTCGCGCTCGACGCCGAGGTCCGCTACCGCGAGCGGCGCCTACGCGACGCCGGCGTCGACAACCTCCGCGACTACCAGGCGCTGGGGGCCGCCGAGCCGCTGCCGCGGCTGCTGGTCGTCATCGACGAGTTCGCGACGATGGCAAAGGACCTGCCGGACTTCCTGTCCGCGCTCGTCTCGGTCGCCCAGCGTGGCCGGACGCTCGGCGTGCACCTGCTGCTCGCCACGCAGCGGCCCTCCGGCGCGGTCAACGAGAACATCAAGACGAACACCAACCTGCGGATCGCCCTGCGCGTGCAGGATCCTGGCGACTCGACGGACGTCATCGGCACGCGCGACGCGGCGGACCTCAGCCGCCACCAGCCGGGGCGCGCCTACGTCCGCCTCGGCCCGGGCGAGATCGTCCCGATCCAGACCGCGCTCGTGACCTGCGTGAGCGGCGAGCGGGTCGACGGGCCCGTCGACGTGGCGCCGTTCGTCTTCGGTCCGCGGGCGCGCGACGGCCGCCCGGCCGCCGGCACGGCGGCCGGCGGTGCGTCGGACCTCACGCGGCTCGTGGACGCGATCGCCGACGCGCACGCGACGGAGGGGCTGCGTCCCGTCCGGCGGCCGTGGCCCGAGCCACTCGGCGACCACGTCGATCTCGCCGATCTCGCGGGTGGCGGTCCGACCGCGGGCGAGCGCGGTGAGGTGCTCGTCGCGCTCGCCGACGACCCGGCGCGCCAGACGCAGTACCCCGTGGGATGGCGGCTGCGGGAAGGCAACCTGCTGCTCTACGGGATCCCCGGCAGCGGCACGTCAGGGACGCTCACGAGCCTCGCGGTCTCGCTCGCGACGACGTGTTCGCCGCATGAGCTCGAGCTCTACGCCTTCGACTACGGCGCGGGCGAGCTCGCGGTGCTCGACGGGTTGCCGCACACCGGTGCAGTCGTGCTCGCAGCCGAGCGCGAGCGCCAGATGCGCCTCGTGCGCCACCTGCGCGCGGAGCTCGATCGCCGGCGCCTGGAGCGCGCCGACGGCGACATCGTCGTCCTCATCGACAACATCGCGGCGATGCGGGCCGAGTTCGGGGACGCTGAGGGGCTCGACCTCATGGACGACCTGGGGCGGGTGTACGCCGACGGCGCGGACGTCGGGATCCGCTTCGCGGTCGCGGCCGACCGGCTGAACGCCGTCCACGGCTCGTGGTCGTCGGTGACCCAGCAGAAGTGGCTGTTCCGGCTGCCCGACCCCCACGACTATGCGGCCGCCGGCCTGACCCGCAAGCACACGCCGCAAGCGGTGCCGGGTCGCGCGGTCATGTCGCCGGAGGGGCTGCAGGTCCAGGTCGCGCGGCCGCGGCCGTCGGTCGGCGACGCCGTCGCGTCGATCGCCGCGCGCTGGGGGCGCGAGCCAGGCCGAGCGCGTGGCATCGGCGCCCTGCCGTCGCAGGTCGAGCTGGCGTCACTCAAGGGGTCCACCGAGCTGTCGGGCGAGCCGTGGCGGATCCGGATCGGCGTCCGCGAGTCCGACCTCGAGGTCGCCGAGCTCGTGCTCTACGAGGGCGAGCATGCGCTCGTCGCCGGGCCGCCGCGCAGCGGCAAGAGCTCGACGCTGTGGACGATCGCGTGCTCGATGCGCGCCGGCCGCGCCGACGTGCACCTCGTCGGCGTCGGCGGTCGCCGGTCGCCGCTGAGCGACTGTCCGGCGCTGGACCGCTACGCAGGCGCCGGCGGCGAGGCGTCGGCGCTCTTCTCGACGCTGCGCGTCGCGCCGGGGCCCGTGGTCCTCTTCGTCGACGACGCCGAGGGCTTCGACGACGTCGACGAGGCGATCCAGGGCCTGCTGTCCGCCGGCCGCCCGGACCTGCACGTCGTCGCGGCGGGCCGCAGCGATGCGCTGCGCTCGCTCTACCGCCACTGGACCCAGACGGTGCGCCGGTCGAAGAACGGCCTCCTGCTGCGCCCGAACATCGACATGGACGGCGAGCTTGCCGGCGTCACGCTGCCGCGCCGCTCGCCCGTGCCGTTCGTCGTCGGCCGCGGCTACCTCGCGCAGAACGGCGAGCTGGAGATCGTGCAGGTCGCCACCGCGGCACCGAACGGTGGCTGACGCGGGCGTCCCGCGACGCCAGCTGCGGGCGCTGTACGACGACGACACGATCACCGTCTACCAGGCATATGTCTCGCGCGACGGGTTCGAGTGGGCGCTGCGGCACGCGTCGCTGAGCCACGAGCCCGCGCGCAAGGATCGGCGCCCGGCGCGGGTGCAGTGGGACCCGGAGCGCTCGCTGCAGCTCGAGCGCCTGGACCACCGCGCCATCCAGGTCGGCCTGGGCGGCGAGGCCGTCGCCAGGTACGTCGACGAGTGGATCACGGGCCTCTCTGACGTCACACCGCTCGCCCACGAGATCCATGCGCTCGTCGAGGCGGGGGAGCTCGACGCGGCGCGCGCGAGGCTGCCGGTCGAGCGCCCGT
>DASWQM010000057.1:0-5396 GCA_036403675.1 Solirubrobacteraceae bacterium
CCAAGTCGCTGAACATCGCGCGCCGCGCCGTCGATATGGCGGCGGAGAAGACGGCGCGGACGATCGTCGTCGCCAACCGCGTCCGGAACGACGAGGATCTCGCCGTGATCCGCGAGGCCGTCGGCGACTGCGAGATGATCGTGGTCCCCGACGAGCCCGTGATCGCGCAGGCCGACCGCGAGGGTCGCGCTGCGATCGACGTCGACCCGGATGCACCTGGCGTGCGCGCGATCATCGAGCTGGCCGACAGGCTCGCGGGGATGGCCGTAGCCGTCTGAGCGAGCCGCTGTCCGCTACTGCGGGCGGTGACGAAGCCATACGCCTCAAGGACGGCGAGGAGCGCGTTGACGAGGAGGCTGACCACGCCGGTGAGCACACGCCTCTAGCGCGTCGCGCAACCGAACCGCCGCCGCAGCTCCCAGAGCGCGTCGCGCTCCGACTCCCGCCGTACCAGTCCCTCCGCGACCTCGTAGGAGACCCAGCAGTGCTCCTGCTCGCCGGGGACACGCAGCTCAGCAGGTTCGACGCGGACGGCGAACGCGTACTCCGGCAGCCCACACGCGCCGGCGCACGACTCGACCGGAATCGTCGCCCGCGAGTCCAGCACGACATAGTCGGCATCGCCCGGGATGCCGGCCTGCTGCAGCGCGTGCCTGCGCGCCGCCTGCAGCGGCGTCTCACCGCGAGCGCCGCGGCCCGTCACCGGGTGCCAGCAGCCGCGGCCGGCTCGGCCGCGGAAGACGGCGTAGGCCACGTCGACGAACGCGTCGGGCGCGTACGGGATGACGAGCACGCAGAACGGACCGCCAGCTTTCGCCGCCGCGAGCACGGCGCCGGATCACGCGGTCTGGAGGGCGGCCTCCGCTGCGAGCCGATCGCCGATCGCGACGATCGCGCGGACACCCGGAGCGCTCTCGTCAAGGTCGATCGGCGCGACGCCCTGGGCGTCGGCGCGGGCGATGACCGGATCCTCCGGGACGACGACGACCTCGTGCGCGCCCAGCACCGCCTCGATCGCCTCGAGATCCTCCTCACCGGCGATGCGGTTGGCGACGACGAGCACCCGGATCTCACGCGCGGCGGCCGTCTCGGCGGCGCGCCGCGCGACCTCGATCGACTTCGGTGTGGGGTTGACTACGACGAGGACGACGTCGAGGCTGCCGACCTCCATCCGTGACAGCACACCGACCCCCGCCTCGAGATCGCCGAGCACCGTGCGCCCCGTGCCCTCGATCTCCCGCAGGAGCCGGTCGGCGCTGACGCCGCAGCACAGGCAGCCGTGGTCGGGCATGTCGACGCGCGATGCGACGACGACGCGCACGCCGTCGGGGGCGTCCTCGCCGAAGCGCTCGATCAGGCCGTCGATCGTGTGCTCGTGCACGGCGTCTCCCTCGCCGTCGCTGAGCTCCTGGCGGATGCCCGCGAGCCGCTCGGTCCCGTCGATGCCGAGCCCGAGCGAGATCCCGAGCATCGGGTTCACGTCGGCGTCGAGCGCCGTGACGGCGCGGCCGGAGCGCGCCAGCGCGCGCGCCACGGTGCCCGAGATCGTCGTCTTGCCTGCCCCGCCCTTGCCCGCCACCGCGATCTTCATGCTGCCTCCAGCGTTCGCGCTTCGATGATGTCCGCCAGCCGCTGCACCGCATGCACCACGGGTGCGTGCGGCGCGGCATCGATGACCGCCCCGAGTCCCCGCTCCGCCTGTCTGACGGCCGGATCCGCCGGGACGTCGAGATCGACTCGCTCACCCAGCAGCCGCTCGACGAGCCGCCGGTCGCCCGAGCCGGTGGTCTTGCTCGCAACGAACAGGACGTCGGCGCCGAGCGGTCCGCGCGCGATGCGCGCCACGCGCCGGCCGGTGAGCGCCGACTGGCTCGTCGGCTCGACGACGACCACGTACAGGCGAGCGTAGGGAGAGAAGCCCGCGGCCGGCTGGCGAGGCCCCGCGGGCAGGTCGCCGACGATCGCCCAGTCGTACAGCGACGGTGCCTCGTGCATCCGCCGGACGGTCTGCAGGAACGCGCTGACCGAGCCGTTGACGGGCGCCAGCCCGTCCTTGTCCGCCTTGCCGAGCTGCAGCAGCCGGACGCCGTCGGGCGCGCACGTCGTGTAGCGGCGGGTGACCGCGACCGGTCCGATGCCGCGTTTCAGCCGCCACGGCCCCGTCTCGGGCTTCTCGGCGGCCTGCATGAGCAACGGCGGCGTGTCCGGCTCGGGGATACCGAGCGACTGTGCCATCCCAGGCATGGGATCGGAGTCGATCGCGAGCACGCGGTGCCCGCGGCGGGCGAGCACGCGGGCGAGCGTGCCGGAGATGACGGACTTCCCGGCGCCGCCTTTGCCTGCGACCGCCAGCCACAGCCGGCCGCCGGGGCGCGGCTCGAGCGGCATGTCGACGGGCCACAGCGGCGGGCGGCGGACGGCGCTCGCGGGGGTCATGCGCGTGTGGTCGGCGCCGGCACCGGGCCGGCGATCGCCGCGACCTCGTCCATCGACAGCGTCTCGCGCTCCAGCAGCGCCTCGGCGATGCGGTCCAGCGTCGTGCGGGCGCCGGTCAGCACGCCGAGCGCGAGTTCCTCGGCCTCGTTGACGAGTCGCCTGGCCTCCGCGTCGATGAGGCGGGCGGTGTCGTCGGAGTAGGAGTTCGAGCCGTCGTGCAAGGGGCCGCCGGTGTAGTTCAGCGAGCCGACCATGTCGCTCATGCCGAGCTCGGCGACCATCCGCCGCGCGATGGCGGTGACCTGGGCGAGGTCGCTGGCGGCCGTGTCGGCCGGCTCGCCGAAGACGATCTCCTCGGCGACCCGGCCGCCGAGCAGCGTGGCCATACGCTCGACGAGCATCGACCGCGAATGCAGCCGCCGGTCGCCGTCCTCGGGCAACCACGTGACGCCGGCCGCGCCACCGCGCGGGACGATGCTGATCTTGTGCAGCAGGCGCCCGCCCGGCAGCGCCCGCGCGACGAGGCCGTGACCGGCCTCGTGGTAGGCGACGAGCCGCCGGTCCCGGCCGGACAGGCGGTGCCCGCTGGCGATGCCCAGGCCCGTGCGCTCCAGCGCCTCCTCGATCGTCATGTGGCCGATCTGCGGCTCGCCGCGGCGCGCCGCCAGCAGCGCCGCATCGTTGAGGAGGTTGTCGAGGTCCGCGCCCGACAGGCCGAACGTCAGGCGGGCGAGCGCGTCGAGGTCCACCTCGGCGGCGAGCCGCCGGTCGCGGGCATGCAGCGCGAGGATCGCGCGGCGCGCGTGGAGGTCGGGCAGCTCGAGCGTCAGCGTGCGGTCGAATCGCCCCGGTCGCAGGAGCGCGGGGTCGAGCATGTCCGGCCGGTTGGTCGCCGCCACGACGATGACCGGCGCGCCGTGGGCGTCGTTGTCGAGCTCGATGAGCAGCTGGTTGAGCGCCTGCGCGCGCTCGCTGCTGTCGGCCATCCCGCTCCCGCGATGACCGCCGATCGCGTCGAGCTCGTCGATGAAGACGATCGCCGGCGCGATCCCCCGCGCCTGGGCGAACAGGTCGCGAATCCGCGCGGCGCCCTCGCCGACATAGAACTCGACGAACTCCGTCGCAGCGACAGAGATGAACGCCGCGTTGGACTCACCCGCGAGCGCGTGCGCGAGCAGCGTCTTCCCCGTTCCGGGCGGGCCGGCCAGCAGGTAGCCGCGCGGCACGCGCGCGCCGATCGCCTCGTAGCGCGTGCGGTCGGCGAGGTAGTCGCGGACTTCGGCGAGCTCCTCGACGACGTGCTCGACGCCGGCGACGTCGGCGAACGTGACGCGCTCCTGGAAGAGGAGCGTCTGGCCGACGCGGCGGTCGCGCATCGACAGGCGGCGCTGGCGCTCGGGCGCGTCGCGCACGCGCTCCAGCCCGCGCTCGAGGTCGGCGGCATCGATCGTGGAGCGTCGCGCGCGCGCGGCCAGCAGCGTGCCCTCGTTGACGACGCTGGCGAGGTCGGCGCCGGTCATCCCCACCGTGCGCTTGGCGAGCGACGGCAGGTCGACGTCACGGCCGAGCGGCTTGCCGCGCGCATGCACCCCCAGGATGTCGAGCCGGCCGCGCTCGTCGGGCAGCTCGAGGCCGACTGCGCGATCGAACCGCCCAGGCCGCAGCAGCGCCGGGTCGAGCACGTCCGGGCGGTTCGTCGCGCCGACGAGGATGACGCCCTCGGCCGGAGCGAACCCGTCGATCTCGGCGAGCAGCTGGTTGAGCGCCTGGCCCTGCTCCTCTCCGGAGCCGGTCCCGACGCCGCCGATGCCGGCGCGCCGCCGCCCGACCGAGTCCAGCTCGTCGATGAAGACGATGGCAGGCGCGTTCTCGCGCGCGTCCTTGAACAGGTCGCGCACCCGGCGCGCGCCGATGCCCACGTACATCTCGACGAAGTCCGAGCCGCTGATCGAGTAGAACGCCGCGCCGGCCTCACCGGCGAGCGCTCGCGCGAGCAGCGTCTTGCCGCATCCCGGTGGCCCGTAGACGAGGATGCCGCGCGGGATCTGCGCGCCGAGCTCGACGTAGCGTGCGGTGTCGGAGAGGAAGTCCGACACCTCGCGAAGCTCGGTGACCGCGGCGTCTTGTCCGGCCACGTCGTCGAACGTCACGCCGACGTCGTCGACGCGCGCCGATCCGCTGCTGCGACCGAAGAGTCCGTCGCCGCCGCGGACGGTCAGGATGAAGTACAGGAAGATGATCCCGAGGATGAGCGCGGGCAGCAGCTGGGTCAGCGGCCCGGCCACGCGTTTGAGCAACTGCTGGTCGACCCGCGTGGGGCGGTTGTTGTCGACGAGCACCTGCACGAGGGCGTCCTGGGCCGTGTTGCCGTTGCGCGAGAACGGCATGTAGAAGCGCCGCAGTAAGCGGTCGCTCGCTCTGTACGTGCCGACGATCACGCGGTCCTGGTCGAGGATCGTCGCGCTCGTCACCCTGTTGTTCTGGACGAGGTTGTAGAAGCCGTCCAGGCGCAGCCGGTCGCCGCTGAGATGCGGGCGGGAGGCCTCCAGCACCGCCGCGTAGAACAGCACCAGCGCGGCGATCCCCGCAAGACACCAGAAGCCCAGCGAGCGCCGCCGCCAGAACGAGCGGCGACCGGCGTCCGAGCCGTTCTTGCCGGGCTGCTGCCTCACTATGTGACTAGGCTACCTACCGGCGCGACACGAGGCGCAGATTTCATTGGGCTGATCGGCTGCGCCACAGCGACCAGCCGAGGCCTACGAGCATGATCGCCGCAAGCCCGATGATGAACGGCACGAGCGAGATCTGGCCGCCGTCGCCACGATCGGTCGGGTCGGCGACCGCCGCCGGCGTGTCCCGGCCTGTCAGTCGGCCGGCCAGGAACGACTGCTTGTCGAGGATCCCGCTGCCGCGTACGTCGACCCAGCCGTCGTAGGACGCCGGCCGGTAGGCGAACGTCG
>DASWQM010000058.1:0-9241 GCA_036403675.1 Solirubrobacteraceae bacterium
CCGCGACGACCGACCTCGCCACCCGCGCCTCCACGCTGCTGCAGACGCTCGCCGGCGCCGACGCCGGCTTCCGCGAGCACCAGCTCAAGGCGATCACCGATCTCGTCGAGGACCGGGCGCGCGTGCTGTGCGTGCAGCGGACCGGCTGGGGCAAGTCGGCGGTGTACTTCATCGCGACGGCGCTGCTGCGTGAGCGCGGCGCAGGCCCCACGCTCATCGTCTCGCCGCTGCTCGCGCTCATGCGCAACCAGATCGCGGCGGCGCAGCGGCTCGGGATCCGCGCGCACACCGTCAACTCGACGAACCGCGACGCCTGGGACGAGATCTCCGCGCTGCTCGACGCCGACGCCGTCGACCTCCTGCTCATCAGCCCCGAGCGGCTGAACAACCCGCAGTTCCGCGCGCAGATGCTGCCCGCCTTCGCGCAGCGCGTCGGGCTGCTCGTCGTCGACGAGGCGCACTGCATCAGCGACTGGGGGCACGACTTCCGCCCCGACTACCGGCGGATCGCAGAGATGCTCGAGCGCCTGCCGGCAGGCGTCGGGGTCCTCTGCACGACGGCGACCGCCAACGATCGCGTCGTCGCCGACGTCGAGGAGCAGTTGCGCGGCGGCGACGCCCGCGCGCCGCTCGTCGTCTACCGCGGGCCGCTCGGCCGCACGAGCCTGCGCTTCGAGGTCGTCGAGCTTCCGGGCCAGGCCGGCCGTCTCGCCTGGCTGGCGACCCACCTCGGCGACCTGCCGGGGTCGGGGATCGTCTACACGCTGACCAAGCGCGACGCCGAGCAGGTCGCCGCCTGGCTGACGGCGCACGGGATCGCCGCCGAGGCCTACACCGGCGAGATCCAGACCGAGCGCCGCATCGCCGTCGAGGACCGGCTGCTCGCCAACGACCTCAAGGCCGTCGTCGCGACGAGCGCGCTGGGGATGGGCTACGACAAGCCCGACCTCGGCTTCGTCGTCCACTACCAGGCCCCCGGGTCGGTCATCTCCTACTACCAGCAGGTCGGCCGCGCCGGCCGCGCGATCGAGCGCGCGGAGGTCGTGCTGCTGCGCGGCGCCGAGGACCGCCGCATCCAGGACTTCTTCATCGAGCAGGCGTTCCCGCGCCGGGAGCTCGTCGACCGTGTGCTCGACCACCTCGACGCCGTCGGCACCGACGGCGCCTCGACGCCCGAGCTGACCGCCGTGGTGAACCTCGGCCGGGGACGGATCGAGGCGATGCTGAAGGTCCTCGACGTCGAGGGCGCCGTGTCGCGCGACGGCAGCCGCTGGGTGCGCGAGCACGGCGGCGGCTGGGCGTACGACGCCGACCGCTACGCGCAGGTCACGGCACTGCGCCGCCGCGAGCAGGCGACGATGGCGAGCTTCGGCGCCGACGGGCGCTGCCTCATGCGCGCGCTGCAGGAGGAGCTCGACGATCCGGACCCGCGCGACTGCGGACGCTGCTCGGTCTGCGCCGGCCCCCGTTATGACGGTCCGCTCGACCCTGGGCTCGTGCGCGAGGCGGTCGATCACCTGCGCTCCCAGCCGCTCGTGCTCGAGTGCAAGAAGATGGCGCCGGACGCCGACGGGCGCATGCGCAAGATCCCGGCCGACGTGACGGTCGAGGAGGGGCGCGCGCTCGCGCGCCTCGGCGACGGCGGCTGGGACCCGGTCGTGCAGGCGGCCTTGCGCGGCGGCCGCTTGCCCGACGAGCTCGTCGACGCGGTGCAGCGGCTCGTGCGCGCCTGGAAGGCGCCGGTGCGCTACGTGGCGGCGGTGCCGTCCGAGCGTCATCCGGGCCTCGTCGACGACCTCGCCCGGCGGCTGGCGGACGCGCTCGGCCTCCCGTTCCTCGCGCTGCTGGAGCGCACCGGCGAGCGCCCATCCCAGCGGGAGATGTCCAACGCCGCGCAGCAGGCCGCCAACGTCCGCGGCGCCTTCCGGATCACCGCCGCGCCGCCCGGCGAGCCGTGCCTGCTCGTGGACGACCTGCGCCTCAGCGGCTGGACGCTGGCGATGGTCGGTGGCCAGCTGCGCCGCCGCGGCTCCGGGCCCGTGTTCCCGCTCGCGCTGGCGACCGCGTTCTGACGCGCTCCCGCGCTCGCTATCGTCCGCGTCCATGGCCTCGGACACGATCTCCTTCGCCCGCGGCGCCCCCTCGCTGGACATCGTCGACGTCGACGGCCTCCGCGACGCGGCGACCCGCGCCTTCACGAACGACCCGGGCGGCACGACCGCCTACGGCACGAGCATCGGCTACGTCCCGCTGCGGCGCTGGATCGCCGAGCAGCACGGCGTCGACGAGGCGCAGGTGCTCGTCACGAACGGCTCCATGCAGGCGGACGCGTTCCTCTTCGCGACGCTCGTCACGCCCGGCGACGCGGTCGTCGTCGAGAGGCCGACATACGACCGAACGCTGCTGAACCTCCGCGGGATCGGCGCCGACGTGCGGATGATCGACCTGCAGACCGACGGGATCGACACCGCGCAGCTGCGCGAGCAGCTCGGCTTTCAGATCAACTGCAAGCTCGCCCATGTCATCCCGAACTTCCAGAACCCGGCCGGCTACACGCTGTCGCTCGACAAGCGCAAGGAGCTGCTCGCGCTCGCCGGCGAGTACGGCTTCACGATCTTCGAGGACGATCCCTACCGGCACATCCGCTTCAGCGGCGAGGACCTGCCGACGATGCTGGAGATGGACGACAACGACGCGGTCGTCTACGCGTCCTCGTTCTCGAAGACGATCTGCCCCGGGATCCGCGTCGGCTACCTCGTCGGGCCGCGACCGCTCATCGCGCAGATCCAGAAGCTCGCGACGAACACGTACATCTCGCCGAACATGGTCGCCCAGTCGATCGTCCACGAGTTCTGCACGTCGGGCGCGATCGACCGCTCGATCGCAACCGTCAAGTCGGCCCTGGCCGAGCGCGTCGCGACGCTCGACGCGGCTCTGCAGGAGCATCTGCCGGAGGCGCGCTACACCCCGCCCGAGGGCGGCTACTTCATGTGGGTCGAGCTCCCGGAGGGCACCGACGTCAACGCGATGTTCGACGCGGCCGCCGAGCGCGGCGTGGCGTTCGTCAGGGGCACGGACTTCCTTTTGGACGGCGGGGAGAACACGATGCGGCTGGCCTACTCCGGCGTCACGAACGACCGCATCGAGGAGGGCGTCAAGCGCCTCGCCGACGCGTACCGCTCGGTCGCCGCCGTGGCCGCTGCGTGAGCCCGCGCGCACGACGAGGTTGCCGATGACGCACGGCTCGTCGAGCCTCACCGGTGCCCATCGGCCCGGCGCTACTCGCTGCGCATGCCGTCGGGCGAGATGACCGTCACGCCGACGCTCACGTCGGCGGCGGCCTGCTTCTTCGTGCGCTGCGGGCGCGGCGGGCGCCGCGTGAAGCGCTTCTGCCACAGCGAGACGAGCCCGAGCTTCCACGCGTAGTAGCCGGTCTTGCCCGGCGTGATCGAGAAGTCCATGACGCGCAGGTGGCAGAGCACGCGCTTGGTGAGGTAGAGCGTCCGCAGGACGAGCCCGAGCCGGGGATGGAGCTTCTGCGGCTCGCTCGACGCGCGCACGTGGCCCATGAGCCGGTTCCACAGCCACGGCGGCGGGCGCCACAGCGCGATGAGGTAGAGCATGAGGTTCGCGACCCGCGGCGGGATCGCGAGGTACGACTCGTCGATCTCGTCGAGGTCCACCCCCCGCTCCTTCATCGCCGCCTCAAGACCGGTGTTCGGGATGACCTTCAGCGAGTAGATGAACAGGGTGTAGGGGCGGTCCATCTTGTACAGCAGCTGGAGCGTCGACTTGACGTCGTCCCGCGTCTCGATCGGGTTGTCCATGATGATGTCGTAGGCGGCCGGGATGTGGTACTTCGGCGCGAACGACGCGATGACCTCGCCGGCGCGGAGGATCTTCTCCGGCGGCGTCGGGCGCCGGTAGAAGTCGAGCATGTTCTTCGAGCCCGACTGGATCCCCATCCGGATGCGGTTCATCCCCGCCCACGACAGCAGCTCGAACTTGTCCTGGCGGACGTAGTTGGGGATCACGCCGTAGACGGCGAACGGCAGCGCGAGCTCGTCGTGCCACAGCTCGGCGAACTCCTCGAGCTGCCCGTACGGGATCGCCATGAACGAGTCGTCGTGGAAGGAGACCTGGCTGAGGTGCGGGAAGCGCGCCCGCGCATCCTTCACCTGGTCGACCATGTACCGCGCGCTGGGGTGGCGGATGCGCTTGTACTTCGCGTCGTTGGCGATGAACTTCGTGTTGCCGCAGTACGAGCAGTGAAACGGGCAGCCGATCGACCACAGGGTCGTGTAGCCGAGGCCGTCGTTGAGGAGGTAGTCCTCGGCGCTCATCCGGACGAAGCCGCGGCCCGGCAGGTAGAGCTTCTCGGACGCCGCGCCGTACTGCGGAAACGGCAGCCGCTCCATCTGCTGGACCGTCATGAGCGGCCGGAAGTGGTTCTTGATGATCTGGTCGCCGTTACCGTTACTCGACGCGCAGTCGGTGGGCTTGAACCAGAAGTTCTTCGTGTCCGTGTGGTCGCGTTCGTCCTTGAACGCGTCGAAGAACTCCTCGAAGGCGAACTCGCCCTCGCCGGTGCAGATCGCGTCGACGTCGGCGAGGATCGCGTCCTCCGGCTGGATGATCGGGTGAATACCGCCCCAGATCATGTAGACGGACGGGTTGAGCTCGCGCACGCGCTTGACGACGCGCCGCGTGAGGTCCGAGTAGCCGGTCATCGAGGAGAAGCCGATGAGGTCGGAGTCCTTGAGGCCCTGCGCCATCTCGTCGACCTGCTCGTCGCCGATCACGGCCTTGTCGCCCATGCCGCGAACGGCGGTGCGCACGCTGCGGTAGCGCTCGGTCGAGATGTAGAAGGACTCCGTTCCCGGATGGATCTGGGTGACGAACGCCGCCATCTTGCGAAAGCCGCAAGACGTGATGCCGTCCTCCAAACAGACCATACGGGTGCGCATCGCGTGTCCCCCCCTTCGGGGACGCAGCGTAGCGGTCCCCCCGGCGCCGTGCGACCGGGCCGACGGCCAGGTTTCCGGGTCAGCGCCCGTAGCGCTCGCGCGCCAGGACGAGCTGCTCGGGCAGCGCGATCCGCGGCGGGGGCGACGGGTCGGCGACGACCGACACCGTCTCGGCGACGGAGAACGTCACTGTGCACTCGCGACCGTGCTCCGTCGTGACCGTCACCTCCTCGTCGGAGTGGGCCGTCAGCGTGCCCTTGGAGCCGGGTTCGATCCCTGCCTCCTTGAGGTAGTGCAACAGATCCTCGGCCTCGTTCTCGAAGCGCAGGATCGTGACGGCCGCGCCCTCCTCCACGTCGGCGAGCGGCACGCCCTCGATCCGTGAGCCGCCGACGATCGGGTGGCCGTGCGGGCAGGTCTTCGCGTCGCCGATCGCCGCCAGCATGCGGGCCTCGAGGACAGGGCTCATCGCGTGCTCGAGGCGCTCGGCCTCCTCGTGGACCTCGTCCCACGGGATCTGCAGCACGTCGGTGAGGAAGCGCTCGATGAGCCGGTGGCGGCGCACGACGCCCTCGGCGTGGTCGAGCCCGCTGGGTGTGAAGCTGATCGCCTTGTCGTTGCCGCGGGTGATGTAGCCGTCGCGCTCCAGGCGGCCGATCATCTCGTGGACGGTCGGCGCGGAGAGCTGCATCGCGCGCGCCACGTTGGCCCCCGTCATCGGGAGCTTGGCCTCCTGCAGCCAGTACAGCGTCTGCAGGTACTCCTCCTCGGCGGCGGTCGCGTGATCGGTGGTCATCTGCGGTCGATGGTACCGGCCCGCTCGGGCCCGGCGAGACGTTCGTCTCTAGGATCGACGAACGTGCAGATCGGACCCGGCACCCGCGCGGTCGTGACCGGCGCCTCGCGCGGGATCGGCCGCGCCGTCGCCCAGGCCCTGGCGGCGCGCGGAGCGACGGTCGGGCTCGCGGCTCGCTCGACGGGCGCGCTCGAGACGCTCGCCGCCGAGCTGCCCGGCTCGCATCTCCCGCTGACGTGCGACGTCGCGCTGCCGGCGTCGGTCCTCGCCGCCGTCGAGGAGTTCGTCGCCGCGACCGGCGGCCTGGACCTGCTCGTCGCCAACGCCGGGATCGCCCATTACGAGCCGGTCGCCGAGCAGAGCCTCGAGCACATCGAGCAGATGACGCAGGTCAACTGGCTCGGCACCGTCTACACGATCAAGGCGGGGCTGCCGCACCTGCTCGCCGCCGGCCGCGGGCACATCGTCGTCGTCTCCTCGGGCGCCGGGCTGCGCGCGTTCCCCGGCGCGGCCGCCTACAGCGCGACGAAGGCCGCGCAGCGGATGTTCGCCGAGGCGCTTCGCCACGAGCTCGCCGGCAGCGGCGTGTCGCTGACGACCGTCTACCCGGGCGAGATCCGCACGTCGCTGCACGCCCACGAGCTGTCGCGGATGCCGGAGTGGTACCGCGGCGGCCCGGAGGCCGCGACCCCCGAGGCGCTCGCCAAGCTCATCGTCAGCGCGGTCGAGCGCGACCGACGCCACCTGCACTACCGCCCGTTCGTGAAGGGCCTGGGCATGCTCAACGGCGTGTCGCCCGGCGCAGCCGACCGGTTGCTGCGGCGGCTGCGGGGCCCGACGGCCGCGCCACGGCGCGACTGACCCACGCACACAGGCAGGCGCCGGCGCGGCGGCTCGGTCCGAGGATCTCCGCGAGCGCGTCGAGACCGGCTCGGCGAACGGCACCCAGCCGAGCTCGGGCAACGCCAGGCGGCGCAGCATTCGTGGCGCTGCAGTCGCGGGGGTCCTCTAGCGTACGCCGGCGTGTCCCTCCCCCTCACACCGCCGCTGTCGCCCCAGCTCGCACGCCCGCGCGCGAACCTGCCTGACGGCGCGGGCTGGGCCTACGAGCCCAAGTGGGACGGCTTTCGCACGATCGTGTTCGTCGACGGCGACGAGACGTACCTGCAGTCGCGCAACGGCAAGCCGATGGCGCGCTACTTCCCGGAGCTGACGTTCCCGCCCGGGCGCTACGTCATCGACGGCGAGATCGTCGCCTCGTCGTTCGACACGCTCGGCCAGCGCATCCACCCGGCGGCGTCGCGGATCGCGCGGCTCGCCGAGGAGACGCCGGCGCGCTTCGTCGCGTTCGACGTGCTGGCGCGCGACGACGACGTCCTGCTCGAGCGCCCCTACGAGGAGCGGCGCGCGATCCTGGAGACGATCGACGGTCTCGAGCTCACGCCGGTCGTGCACAGCGCCGCGGAGGCCGAGCGCTGGCTGCGCGAGGAGGAGGGTGTCGTCGCGAAGGAGCTGGAGTGCCCGTACTGCCCCGGCGAGCGGCGCGGCATGGTGAAGGTCAAGCGCGTGCGGACGCTCGACGCGGTCGTCATCGGCTGGCGCCCGGGCAAGGAGGAGGACACCGTCGGCGCGATCATCCTCGGCCTCTACGGTGACGACGACCGCATCCACGAGGTGGGGCACTGCAGCGGCTTCAGCCCGAAGCGCAAGCGCGAGCTCGTCGCCGAGTTCGCGCCCTACGAGACCGGCGAGCGCGGCAGCGGCGAGCCGTCGCGCTGGACCCACGGTCGCGACCTGGAGTGGGTCGCGCTGCGGCCGGAGCTCGTCGTCGAGGTGAGCTACGACCACGTCAGCGACGGGCGCATCCGGCATGGCACGAAGCTCGTCCGCTGGCGTGACGACAAGCGCCCGGAAGAGTGCCGGATCGAACAGCTCGAGCAGTAAAACGTGAAAACTGGGGTGGGTCCCTAGTGCGCCCCCGCTGCCGCTGCGCCACGATGCGCCCACGCACGGACGCACCCGCATCCCCCTTGTGTGGCCGGGCGCTTCACGGCTGGAGCACGGACCTTTCCGCCGTCATAGGGCACAGCACCCCACCCGTCGGCACTCGCTTCCGCCGACGGGTGGGGCCCTATGACGGTCGGCGCGCAGTGACGAGCGCCACGCCGTGCCGCTCGCGCGAGGGCACGCCGAGCTCCCACGAGAGGCGGTCGACGCGCCCGACGCGCAGCGACGTCTCGACCGCCCAGCCGCGCAGCAGCTCCACCAGTCCCTGCTCGTCGTAGACGCGCTGGAAGTCGTCGACGGACGGCTGCGCCGCGAACGGGACAGTCAGCACGAGCAGGCCGCCGGGCCGCACGAGCTCGCGCAGGCGCGCCAGCGCGCCGAGGTCGAGGCGCTCGTCGGTGCCCTCCAGGCCGTCGCGAGGACGAGCCGTCCTCGTCGCCGCGGGCGACCCGTCGAGCGGCGGCGCGCTGTCGTAGTGCTCCAGGCCGAAGTGCTCGACGGCCGACAGGACGACCGCTGCGTCGAACGGCGCGCCCCCGTCCGGCAGCTCGTCGAGGCGGCACGCCGCGTGGGCGAGGTTGCGATGGCGCAGCGGCTGCGCCCGCGGGTCGACGACCGTGACGTGGTGTCCGAGCGTCGCCAGCGACAGGCCCACGGTGCTCTCGCTGCCGCCGACGTCGAGGATGCTCGCGGGCGCGTCGAAGGCGCGCGCGATCGCGCCGAAGACGAACGGCTGCTCGACGATGCGCTCGTTGACGAGCAGAACCTCGACGCCGCCGGCGACGTGGTGGACCGGCACCGGCGGGTTGAACCAGAGCCCTGCCTGGGCGGCGTAGCCCTCCGGCCCGCCGGCCCAGTTGAGGTAGGCGGCGGGCGGTGCGTCGAGCTCGCTCAGGTCGCCGCCCGGCTGCGGCACGTCGCGCCAGCCGAGGCCGGCGAGCATGTCGCGGCCCATGCGGTCGAGGTCGTCGAGACGGTCGTGGATCGTCGGGCGCGCGAGGTCCTCGCTGCCGAGACGCGCGTCGATCTCGTGGACGGTCATCTGCACGCGCGGGTCCAGCGCGCGGCGCAACGGCCAGCCGAGCAGGCGCTTGAGCGTGTCGGCCGCGCTCAAGGGTCCTTCTTCGCGCGCGACGGCTGCACGCGCCGCGGCTCGCCCGGCTGCTTGGCGAAGTTCGGCGGCCACGGCGCGTCGCCGAGCCCGCCCTCCTCGTCACGGCGCGCGAGGTCGAGCAGCCCGTCGAGGCGGCCCGCGCTTGAGTCCATGTCGGCCGACGGGTCGCCGAGCTCGGCGACGCGCGCGGGGACGGTGTCCAGGCGCAGCTCGGCGGGCTCGACGTCGGCGACCTCGTCCCAGCGCAGCGGCGTGGAGACGCGCGCATCGGGCACCGGACGCACGGAGTAAGCGCTGGCGACGGTGCGGTCGCGGGCGTTCTGGTTGTAGTCGAGGAAGACGCCGTGGCGCTCCTCC